>SKKH01000113.1 GCA_007121555.1 Gemmatimonadota bacterium
CCGAGCGTGGGGGTGCTGGCGGTGCGCCTCGATGAGCTGCTGGGGATCGAGGGGTCGACCCCATTCTCCCTGCACCTCCACGACCTGGGCTCCCATTCGGCGGGCCATCTCGGCCAGCCGGGTTCCGAAGACACCCTTCACTCCCACGATGGCCGTGTCGCCGGGTTCGAGCAGGTTCACCAGCGAGGCCTCCATGCCCGCCGATCCTGTGCCCGACACCGGAAAGGTGGAGTCGTTCGCGGTACCGAACAGCCCACGGAGCCCCTCGTTCACATCGTCGAGGAGTTCGAGAAACTGGGGGTCCAGGTGACCGAGGGTTGGAAGGGAGAGCGCTTTGAGGATCCGTGCAGACACCGGCGACGGCCCCGGCCCGAGAAGAAGGCGGGGGGCAAGCTCGGAAAGATCCATGGGCTCCTGGTGGGCGGCGACTGCGGAGGTGCGGGGCGGGCGGAGGCGCCCAGGCCCGGTCAGCGGTTCAAAATAGGAAGCATCTCCCCCATGCGGCAAGAGCGACGAGGCCCCGACCCCGACGGCGACCCGCCCCCCACCACCGCCGTCACAGACGGTAGTTCGGCGCCTCTCGGGTGATGGTCACATCGTGAGGATGGGACTCCCGGAGCCCCACCGAGGTCACCCGGCAGAACTGGGCCTTTCGGCGCAGCTCCGCGAGATCCCCGGCGCCGCAGTACCCCATTCCGCTCTGGAGGCCTCCCACGAGCTGAAAGACGGTGTCCGAGACCGGCCCCTTGTACGGCACTCGGGCCTCGATCCCCTCCGGCACGAGCTTCCGGACATCGGGCTGGCCCTCCTGGAAGTACCGGTCGGCCGACCCCTCCTCCATGGCCGAGAGCGAACCCATGCCCCGAACCAGCTTGTAGCGACGTCCTTCCAGGAGGAAGCTCTCGCCCGGGGCCTCCTCCGTGCCCGCGAACATGGAGCCCATCATGACGCAGTCGGCCCCGGCGGCCAGGGCCTTCACCAGGTCGCCGGAGTAGCGGATCCCTCCATCGGCGATGACCGAGACCCCCTCGTCCACGCCCTTGACCGAATCCATGATCGCGGTGAGCTGAGGCACACCCACTCCGGTGACCACACGGGTCGTGCAGATGGACCCGGGGCCCACCCCGACCTTCACCGCGTCCACCCCCCGGTCCACCAGGGCGGCCGCGCCAGCCGCCGTGGCCACGTTCCCGGCTACGAGCTGGACCTCGGGGAAGCTCTCCCGGAGCCGGCCCACCGCCCGAAGAACCCCCTCGGAGTGGCCATGGGCGGTGTCGACCACCAGGAGGTCCACACCGGCGTCGATGAGGGCCCGAGTCCGATCCAGGTCGGCGGTCGAGGTTCCCACCGCCGCCCCCACCAGGAGCCGACCCCGGTCGTCCTTGGACGCGTTGGGAAACTGGCGCCGCTTCACGATGTCCTTCACCGTGATCAGGCCGGCCAGGGTCCCGTCTTCGTTCACCACGGGGAGCTTCTCGATCCGGTGCTTGTGGAGGATCTCCTCGGCCTGGGCCAGGGTGGTGCCGATGGGAGCGGTTACGAGGGACTTTCGGGTCATGACCTCCTGCACCGACCGATCCAGCTCTCGCTCGAACTGGAGGTCCCGGTTCGTGACGATCCCCTGGAGGATGTTGTCCTCCGACACGATGGGCACGCCCGAGATGGAGAACCGGTCCATGAGTTCGTGGGCATCCCGAAGGGTGGCGCCGGGTCGGAGGGTGATGGGATTCTGGATCATCCCGCTCTCCGATCGCTTCACCCGGTCGACTTCGGAGGCCTGCCGCTCCACCGGCATGTTCTTGTGGACGATTCCCAGTCCTCCTTCCCGAGCCAGCGCGATCGCCATCCGGGATTCGGTGACTGTATCCATCGCGGCGCTCAGGAGGGGGATCTCCAGCCGCAGGCTCCGGGTCAGCTGGGTGCCGACATCGGTATCCCGGGGGTGAACGGTGGAGTGACCCGGTAGGAGGAGGACGTCGTCGAAGGTGAGCGCTTCCCCTACGATGAGATCATCCCTGCGGCGGGAGGCGTCGGACATGGGCCGTTCCTGGAGTGTGGAGTGGAGATGTGGGAAGGGTTCCTGAAACGACGACGCGCCTCGCGACCAAGTCCCTGCCGCAGGTGCGGAAGCAGGGTGGCCGGGAGGCGCAGCACTCAGGAAAACCGAGGTTCTTGGGTGGTACCATAGAAGAGTCTATGGACCCGCCGCAGGAGGGTCAACCCTCCCTGGGCGACGGACCCGGACCCGGGTCTTGAGGCTCCAATCCCGGAGAGCTCGGATTGGTCGGGTTCGCCCCACTGGCAGGCGGATCGGACCGTCGGAAGAGATCGCGATCAAGGGGAGGCCGTGACCCTGAACCCTGCACACCCTGCGAGGTCGGGCGGCGGCCCTCCTGCGAAGGAGCGCCATGACTCCGTCGGGTCCCGGAGGGAGGCCGGGCCGGGCCTCCCTCCTCCTCGGGAAGCTGGAGCTCATCCAGGAGCTGGCGTCCCGCCTCGGAGACCGAGTTCAACACCCGGTCCGCCGCGGAGATGAGCTGAAACGCCTCCCGGAGGTTTCCCGGATTCACGGTCCGCTTGCGGAGCCCGTCCTCGAGCTTCTCCGCCCAACGCTGCAGCCCGCCTGGATCCTCTGTGGCCCGGGTCGCGTATCGTGATTGGAGGAACTCGATGTAGTCCAGAATCTGATAGAGCTGAGACTCCGGAAGGGTGTCCAGCTTTCGAAGGATTCTCCGCCTGAGCGTATCGTGCATGACGACTCGTCTCCTGGTTGGACCTTCCATCCCGGGGAAGGCCGCCTCATCTTGGAAGGTTCCGATCACACCCAGCCGACTCGAACCGACGCAGCCCATGCCCTACTATCCGCTTCGCACCGTCGCTCTCCCGCATGCCGCCAGGGAGGCCTACGACGACTGGCTCGACGCAGTGGACCGGGAGCTGGAACGCGAGGACTGTGATCGCAACGAACTCTGCCGAAAGATCCTCACCGACCTCTATTACCCCGATCTCGCCAATCGGGACCCGCAGTCGCTGCCCCCCTCGGCCCGGATCGCCCTCCTGCAGATGGACCCGCGAAACGTCACCCTGGAACCCGAATACTACCGGGAGCTCGACGAGGACCGCTACCGTGAGGTGAAGCCTCTGATCTGGCTCTGGGAGATGTTCGACAAGAGTCCTCTGGGCGAGAACGTACACCTGGGCGTCCGCTTCCGAAGGATCCTGGCCCGCCGGATCTTCAGGCGATGTGGGAAGAACTTCAAGGCCTTCCACTTCGTGAAGCTCTCCTTCGGCTACAACCTGGAGGTCGGTGACGACGTGGTGGTCCATCGCCACGTCCTCCTGGACGACCGGGGGGGAATCCGGATCGGGAACCAGGTCTCCATTTCGGATTTCGCAAACGTTTACTCCCATACCCACGACATCGTGGACCCCAAGCTCGTGGAGACCCCCACCACGATCCTCGAAGACGGAGTCCGGATCACCTACCACGCCACGGTGCTGGCCGGGGTGCGCGTGACGCGAGACTCCATGGTGGGAGCCCTGGCGCTCGCCACCCGAGATACCCAGCCCTCCACGGTTCATGTCGGGATTCCGGCCAAGCCGGTCAAGAAGAAGCCGGACGACCGCTCCCGGCAGCCGGGGCCGGGAGACCCGCTGGCGGATATGTGAGTTTATTATAATTCGCGGTACCGCACCCCGGGCCCCGCAAGGAACGGGCTGGGGTCCACGGGATCACGCCTGCCGTTATAATGAACTCACATACCCGAGGCGGGGGTCCGGACCCTTTCGGTCCTTCGGCTACCCATCTCCCTCCTCCTCGTAGCGGGCCTTGAGGCGAGCCACCACATCGGGGTCGGCCAGGGTGGTGGTGTCACCCAGCGCCTTGCCCTCGGCGATATCCCGGAGGAGGCGGCGCATGATCTTCCCGGAGCGCGTCTTCGGAAGATCGGCGGAGAAGAGGATGTCGGCGGGCCGGGCGATGGGCCCGATCACCTCGACGACATGGGCCTTGAGGGCCACGATGAGTTCGTCGGAAGGCTCCTTCCCGTCTCTCAGGGTCACGAAGGCCGCGATGGCCTGACCCTTCACCTCGTCGGTCCGTCCCACCACCGCAGCCTCCGCCACCGCGGGATGGTCGACCAGGGCGCTCTCCACCTCCATGGTTCCAATCCGGTGTCCGGCCACGTTCAAAACATCGTCGACCCGACCCAGGATCCAGAGGTAGCCCTCCGCGCCGCGCTTGGCCCCGTCGCCGGGAAAGTACACCCCCGGCTCCTCCCACTTGGACCAGTAGGTCTCCCGGAAGCGTTCGTCGTCGCCCCAGATCGTGCGAAGCATGGACGGCCAGGGACGGGTGATGGCCAGGTAGCCGGCCTCCACCTCCTGGCCCCCTTCTCCCAGGAGCGTGGCCTCGATCCCCGGGAAGGGGCGTGTGGCGCTTCCGGGAATCGTCTCGGTAACCCCGGGGAGGGGGGTGATCATGATGGCTCCCGTCTCGGTCTGCCACCAGGTGTCCACGATGGGACATCCCTCCCTTCCGATGACCCTGTGATACCACATCCAGGCCTCGGGATTGATGGGCTCCCCCACGGTTCCCAGGAGGCGAAGCTGGGAGAGATCGTAGCGGCCGGGCCACTCCTCACCCCATTTCATGAAGGCGCGAATGGCCGTGGGGGCCGTGTAGAAGACCGTGACCCCATACTTCTGGCACAGATTCCAGAACCGTCCCCTGTCCGGGAAGTCCGGGGCCCCCTCGTACATCATCACGGTGGCCCCGTTGGCCAGTGGACCATAGACGATGTAGGAGTGTCCGGTGATCCAACCGACGTCGGCGGTGCACCAGTAGACGTCGTCCTCCTTGAGGTCGAAGACCCACTTCGTGGTGGCGTAGCTCTGGGTCAGATACCCACCGGTGGAGTGGACCACTCCCTTTGGCTGTCCCGTGGTCCCGGAGGTGTAGAGGATGAAGAGGGTGTCCTCGGAGTCCATGGACTCGGGCGGGCAGTCCGAAGAAGCCTGGCCGATGAGATCGTGATACCACAGGTCTCGCCCGGGGGTCATCGTGGTCTGCGTGGTCCGGGTGATGTCCCAGCCCCGGGCCACCACCACCACGTGTTCGATGCCGGGGGTGTGCTCCAGCGCCTCGTCGGCGTTCCGTTTCAGCGCCACCACGTTCCCCCGCCGGTATCCACCGTCGGCGGTAATGAGAACCTTGGCCTCCGCGTCGTTGATCCGATCCGCCAGAGAGGTGGGAGAGAATCCCCCGAAGACCACCGAGTGGATGGCCCCGATCCGGGCACAGGCCAGCATGGAGATGGCCGCTTCGGGAATCATGGGAAGATAGATGGCCACCCGGTCGCCCTTCCCGACCCCCAGACCCTTCAGGGCGTTGGCAAACTGGGACACCTCACGATGAAGATCCCAGTAGGTGTAGGTCCGCACATCCCCCGGCTCGCCCTCCCAGATCAGGGCCGCCTTGTTGCGGCGAGGTCCGTGGAGGTGCCTGTCCAGGCAGTTGTGCGCCACATTCAGGCGGCCACCTACGAACCACTTCGCGTGGGGGGGCTGCCAGTCCAGGACCCGGTGCCAGGGCTCGAACCAGTCCAACTCCTCGGCCCAGCGGCTCCAGTATCCCAGCGGATCCTCCTGAGCCTCCGCGTAGATCGCGTCGTCGGAGACCAGCGCTCGGGCCGCGAAGTCGGCGGGCGGAGGAAAGCGGCGGTTCTCCTTTAGAAGGTCGTCCAGTGTGGTCTCGGAATCGCTCATTGAGGGCCGGGTTGCGGAGGGTCGGGGAGTCGGGTCTATGCCAGAGTAGGGAGCGCCACCAGCGGCTGCAAGGACGCCGACCGGGAAGGCTGCTACTGGACGACTCCGCTACTCCACCACCGGAGGAAGGAGCTCGGCCACCTCGGGTCGCTCCAGGAGCTGCTCGAAGGCCGTGACCCCCGCCGATGAGAGGGCGGAGATGGCCGAGCGGCCCGCCTCCACCGCCGTCCTGGGAAAGGGAAGCTTGAAGCGGAACTGGATGGACGCCTCCCCTGGCTCCTCCCCACTGTCCCGGAGGGCCAGTCTCAGGGTCAGGGGGGTTCGGTATCCCTCGGGCAGCGTATCCCGGGCCGCCCCAGCGACTCGACTCAGGAAGGGAGGGATGGGCCCGATTCCCGACAGATCCGGCCCCTCCACCACCAGGGAAACGTTCCCCTTGAGTCCTCTGGAGCTCTCGTCGAGGAAGGCCTCCAGGCTCACCGCCTCCGGGAGATCCGGACGATGGAAGAAGAGGTAGGCCGACCGGGTGGAATCGCCAGCCCAGCGCCCTTCGAACTCGGTGCTCGTGGTCTTCTGGAGGCCCGAGAGAACCCACCCCGCGTGCTCCACTCCGTCCCGGACCCCTTCCAGCAGATGCTCCAGGGTGAAGGCCCCGTCACCGCCCGGAGCCGCCTTCACCGGACGCCTCCCCCGACGGACCCGGATCCGGGCGCTCCGAGAACAGTGGGGACCGGAGCGGGGGTGCGACCCGGATCGGAAATGGGGAAACGGGGCGTGGTTGACACCATTTCAACGCGTCCTATACCTTTCAGAAGAGTGATTCTTGAGCCTCCATCGCCGAGATCTTCTCCACCATGTCTCAGCAGGACCAGCCCACCGACGAGGTGCTGAGAGAAGCCCTCGAGGCCAACGGCCAGCGGTTCACCGAACAGCGGGCCGCCGTGTACCGGTTCTTGGCATCCACCGACAAGCACCCGACCGCGGATGAGGTGTTCCTCGCAGTTCGATCGGAAGTTCCCGTGATCTCGCTGGCCACCGTCTACAAGTCCCTCGAGACCCTCGTCGGCTGCGGGTTGGCCATGAAGCTGACCTACGGCGACGGTTCGGCCCGGTACGACGGGCGCACGGACCCTCATCATCACGCCCGCTGCCTCTCGTGCACCCGGATCTTCGACGTTTCGGGGCGGCTTCCGTCGGAGGAACTCTCCGAACTCGAAGAGGGTGCGAAGGACTTCCACGTCACCGGGTACCGCCTGGAGTTGACTGGATATTGCAGCGATTGCGGACGGGTCTCGGTCGAGGCCTGAACACCTGGCCCCCGCGCCTCCCGGTCTCTCCTTGAAGCTTCTCCCCCCCTCCTTTCGAGGCCGGGCGGTCCACGACGAAGACGCCGCCCACCAGGCCTCGCTGGTGTCGGGTCCCTTTCGGGCCCGCCCTCGCTCCCTTCTGGCTCCCGCCGACACCGAAGATCTGGTGCACCTGGTCCGCTGGGCCGGGGCCGAAGGTCTTCCCCTGGTGCCCAGGGGCGGAGGCACGGGCATGCCCGGGGGCAACCTGGGAGGTCCCCTGGTCGTCGCCATGACCGAGGGCTTCGGAGCCATCCAGGTAGCGTCCGACGGCGAGAGCGTACGCGCCGGGGCGGGGGCGGTGGCCGCCGCCGTGGACGCGGCGGTACGGGCCAGGGGACGCCGGCTTCCCTTCCTCCCGGCATCGGCCCCCTGGGCGACGATGGGAGGCATCGCGGCGAACAATTCGGCTGGAGCCGGTTCGTTCCTCCACGGCGCCGCCGCCGGGTGGATCACCGGCCTGGCCGGGGTCGACGCCACGGGGACTCCCTTCCGGACCGGGTCCCTGGGTCCCGAGGAAGGGTGGCTTCCGGAGCGACTCCGGTCCCTGCCGGCAGCGCTGGCCCTTGAGGCCCTCTCCCGGGATCCGGCGGGCATCCCCACCGGGTGGCCTCGTGTCCGCAAGAACTCCTCGGGTTATGCGCTGGACCGTTTCCTCCCATCCGGCGACCCCTTCACCCTCCTGGTCGGGAGCGAGGGGACGCTGGCGCTCCTCACCGAGGTCGAGGTGCGGACGGCTCGGGTCCCCGAGACCCGGCGGGTCCTGCTCCTGGGAGCGCCGAACCCGGAGGCAGTGGTGGCGGGAGCTCTGGGCGCCGCGGAGCTGGGGGCCTCGGCCTGCGAACTCCTGGGCCGACGCTTCCTGGAGATCTCCGGCCTGGTGAACCGGTCTCCCATCGATCGGCTGGCCCGGAACGCCTTCGCCCTCCTCCTCCTCGAGGTCGAGGGGACCCGGAAGGAGGTGGAGGCCCGACTGGACGCCGCCGAGGGGCTGGCCCGACAGTTGGACGGTGGATACCTCCGGGCCGACACCGAGGAGCAGGCGGAATCACTCTGGAAGCTGCGGAGGGCGGCGAGCCCCATCATCGCCAGAGAGGCCGGCCGCGGCCTCATCTCCACCCAGTTCATCGAGGACTCGGTCGTCCCCGTCTCGGAGCTGGGCGGCTACCTGGTGGAGCTGGACCGGATCCTCGCCCGAGCCCACCTGGACGCGGTGGTCTTCGCCCATGCCGGCGACGGGAACATCCACGTGAATCCTCTGGTGGACGTGGGGAGCTCCGACTGGAAGGCCCGGGTCCGCAGGGTCCTGGACGAGGTGGTGACCCTGGTCGCCGAGTTGGGTGGGACCCTGGCGGGAGAGCATGGAGACGGTCGACTCCGGGCCCCGTTTCTCTCCCGGATCTGGGGCCCGGAGCTGGCGGGAGCGTTCGCCGAGGTCAAGGAGTGGGTGGACCCTGCAAACCTCCTGAATCCAGGGGTGGTGGTTCCCCTCCCGGGTCAGGATCCACTGGAGGGGTTCGAGCCCCGGCCCCGTGCGCACCCGCCGGACCATCCGTGACGGACCGCCCCGGGCGGATCAGGGAACCCCCGACGAGCCGCGTCCGACCAGGACCGGACCCCCTTGGTCCCTTCGGCGTATTGAATGGCTGAGCCCCGGCGAACGGTGCACCTCGGCCCGACCGGTGAACCGCGGTCAGGCCGGGCTGGCGCTGGAAGCCGAATCAGGCCAGAATGAGGAGCTGAATATCCTCCACCCTGCGAACTTCGGACTATGACGCTACCCGGTGTGTCCTCCCATCGCCGAGCCCGCAGACCAGGCCTGAGCGGGTTCCTGGTTATCGGCCTCGCCGCGCTGGGACTCTGGGCCGCACCGCTGGGAGCTCCCCCCCCGGACACCGCCTACGAGGATGCGCGCGCCCCTGCAGCGGCCCTGCCCGCCGCGCCTGCGGTCCCGTCCGAAGCAGCCGCCGCCACGGACGCCGCACCGGACCGGCTCCTCCACCTGCAGAACGAGTTGGCCCGTGCCCTCGGGACCGGCGCAGCACGGCGGGGGCAGTGGGGCGTCATGGCCGTGTCGGCCTCCCAGCGGGATACCCTCTTCGCCCGGAACGCCGACGCCTCCCTGGCCCCCGCGTCGAACCAGAAGCTCTTCACCAGCGCCGCGGCACTCCATCATCTGGGCGCCGACTTCCGCTATCCCACCTTCCTCCTGGCTCGCGGAGAGGTGAGCGGAGGGATCCTCCACGGAGACCTCGTCCTCTACGGCACCGGAGATCCCTCCATCTCCGACCGACTGCTCTCGTCGGGCGAAGACCCCTTTCGATCCTTCGCCCAGGAGTTGCGCGATCAGGGAATCGAGCGGATCCGCGGCGACCTCCTGGGCGACGGGACCTTCTTCACCGGCCCCACCCGCCGGGATTCCTGGAACCCCGACGACCTGAACGACTGGTTCGCGGCGCCCATCTCCGGCCTCTCCTTCAACGAGAACCTGGTCACCCTGCGGATCCAGCCCGGCAGCGTCGGTCAGACGCCCCGGGTCCTGACCCAGCCCCGGGGAGCCCTGCTCGACCTCCAGAACGTGGGGAGGACGGTGGGAGGCGCGACCCGCTCGCCCCTCATGGTGGTCCGCGACGATCCCGACGACGCCATCGAGATCCGGGGAGACATCCGGACTGGACAGGCTGACGTCTGGCGCCGGATGACCGTCTCCGATCCCCCCTCCTTCGCCGCGTCGATCCTCCGGCGGGTGCTGGAGGAAGAAGGCATCGTGGTGGAGGGACGGACCGGATCCGTCTCCAGCCCGGACGAATCGGGGATCACGGGCCGAACGCTCGTGGCCCCGGGTCTCCAGCCCGACCCCGCGGCGTTGTGGACAGTGGCGGTGCACCATTCCCCGCCGCTCTCGGAGCTGCTGGGGGTGGTGAACAAGCGGAGCCATAACCTCTACGCCGACGCCCTCCTCTTCTCGCTGGGCAGGGTGACCGAGGGCGAAGGATCCTTCGATGGAGGCAGCCGGGCGCTGACCGAGTACCTGACCCGCATCGTGGGCATTCCGGAGGAGGGCCTTCACGTGGTGGACGGTTCCGGGCTCTCCCGCCTGAATCGGGCCCGTCCCTCGGCCTTCATCGAGCTCCTGGCCCACATGGACGTCGATCCGAGGGGAACGGCCTTCTGGGCCTCCCTCCCCGAGGCCGGGAATCAGCGGGAGCTCCGCCGCATGTACCGGAGCCCAGCGGCCGGAAACCTTCGGGCCAAGACGGGAACGATCCACCGGGTCTCGGCCCTCTCCGGTGTGGTTCGCTCGTCTATGGGCGAGGCCATCTACTTCAGCGTGATGGCCAACGACGTGCCGTCGCCCTGGGCGGCGAAGCGGGTCGAGGATCAGATCGGAATCGAGCTGGCGTCCTTCTCCCGTCCGCTCTGGACGGACCCGTCTCAGGACCCGGACAGAGATGCGCCGGTGCCGTGGACGGGGACGCTGAACGCCCAGGATCAGGACTGAGGCGAGGCGATCGGGGTCAGTGCACCTCGTCCAGGATCTCGACGACCCGCTCCATCTCCTCCACCGTGGAGTAGAGGTGGGGAGAGATCCGTACGAGCCCCTCCCGAACCGAGAGGGTGATCCCCTGCTCCTCGGCCCTCCGGGCCACCTCATCCCGGGCCGCGCTGCGGAAGGCCACGATCCCGGCCCGCTCCCCATCCGCCAACGAGGTGACGGGGACCACCGGCCCCCTGGGATCCTCTCCCCCTCTGCGCCTCAACCAAGCCACCAGGGGCGCCTGTACCTGGGCCACATGGGCAGCGACCCGGTCGATCCCCACCTCGTTCAGAAGGCTCAGTGAAGCCGCCATTCCGGCGAAGTCCTGGATGCCCAGGGTGGCGGGTTCGAAGCGCCGTGCGTCGGGGAGGGGGGTCGGGTCGTAGTCCAGGAGGGTGGCGAAGTCCATGGCGCTCTCGAATCCCAGCCAGCTCACCACCGGTGGAAGGGGTGTGGGTCCATCCAGGTGCCGGGGATGGATGCGGGCGAACCCCGAACCCCAGGGAGAGAGCAGCCACTTCTGTGCGCCGGATGCGATGAGGTCGGCCTCCAGGGCGGCGGCGGGTAGAGGGTGGACTCC
>SKKH01000208.1 GCA_007121555.1 Gemmatimonadota bacterium
TCCCCTCTCACGGAAGGTGCGGACGGCGGTGGGGGAAGCGATCGAGGGGTGGGCACGCTTCGCGGGCGTGGAGGTGAAGGTGAAGGTCCTGGAGCCCGGCTGAGGGACTGGAGGCCCCCCCTGCCCACCCCCGTCAGGAGCCCCCGGGAACGAGGATCACCCGGGTCGAGACCACCCGGTCGTAGGGGGCCTCGCCCGCCGGCGAACGGGGGTATCCGAGCCGCCCTTCCCTCATCGAAGGAGACCAACATGCGCACCGGGAGCCGAGACCGTTGAAAGATTCACTCGTCGAGGAGCTGTTCTACCTTGTTCGGGCCGAGCAGGAGGATGTTCAGGCCTTCGATGAACAGGCGGCCCAACTCCTTGGAATCAACCTCACCGACCTTCGGGTTCTCGGCATCCTGGACCGGCGGGGCCCAGTGACGGCCAGCGAGCTGGCGGAGGAGGCTGGCCTCACCAGCGGATCCACCACCACCCTGGTGGACCGGCTGGAGCGGGCCGGGTACGCCGTGCGGAGCCGGGACACGGACGACCGGCGGCGCGTGTTCGTGGAGCTCACCGATGCGGCCCGAGCCCGGATGGGTGAAATCTGGGGGCCCCTCGGGGCGGAGGCTGGGGAGTTCGTGCAGGGCTACTCGAAGGAGGAGCTGGAGCTCCTGGTCGACTACCTGACGAAGGGACGAGAGCTCCTCCGACGCCATCGGGCCCGCCTGGCCAGAATGGACCCGAGCGAGTTGCCCCCCGCTCCCACGGGAGGGATGAGCAGGAAGGGATGAGTCACCCCCAGGGCCCGGGGCATAGGCGGACCTCCAGTTGGGGCACGGCGCTCACGGATCAGGGATGGATGCGAACCTCTCCGTCCTGACCGCCCGCCACGGGGAAGCGCAGACCCGAGAGGCTGAGCCCGTCCTCCCAGGCGGCGTGGTCGTGCATCTCGAAGGCCTGGAGGTACGCCTGAAGCTCCCCTTCCTCCAGCAGGACATCGATGCGCTCCCGGAGTCGGTCCTCGTCGTCCCCGTAAAGCTCCTCGATCCGAGCCATCGTTCGGGCAGCCCGGATGCCCTCGTCCATGAGTCGGGTGTGCTCCCGCTCATGTGCCCGGATGATCTCGAGGATGCCCTCCAGCCGCTGACTGAATTTCGGGTCGGACTCCAGGTTGTACTGGAAGAAGTTCCGGCTGTGGCCACGGGGCGGCCGCCCGTCGGGCAGGAGGTACTGGTTGATGACGGCCCTTCGCCAGATCGCAAGGGTGGGTTCTCGAACGAGAAGGAAGAATCCGTCGAACGGACCGCCCTCGTCGCGGACCTGCTCGAACTCGAAAAGGTCCGCGTGGTGCTGCCAGGTCCTGCCCGCGGCTCTCGCCGGAAACCTGGGAGCCGAAGTCGACTCGGGCACGAGCAACATGGAGGGGATTCGTGCTCTTTCGGGATACCGGACGTTCTCCCCCTTGGACATCTCGAGTCGAAAGTCGGCGTTCCCCTGGGGGACGACGACGACCTCGGTGTCGTGCTCGTGAAGGTCCTCCTCCACGTGCTGCACGTGGACCTCCCAGGGCCGGGCCACCAGTTCGGCACGAGTGCTCGCCGAATGAGTTCCGCCCGAACCGTCCTCCACCGTGAGGGTGATCTGGGTGTCGCATAGGAGGACCACGCTCGGCGTGGCCCCCGTCTTCTCGGCTTCCTCTTGGAAGGGCGCGTACTCGGGGCAGCGGGGCCCCCGGACGAAGGTCCAGGTGAAGCGGACGATGTCCCCGGTGGAGCCCGTTCCGTCCAGCTCGAGGAAAGCGCCCCGGGAGCTGACGTATGGACCACCGGGGTCCGCCCGAAGCTCCTCGGGCTCCTCAGGGGCGTCGTCCCGCTCGGGCTCGTTGGCGACCGTGACCCCCGCCGTGGCGATCCCGCCCACGACCTCACGCTCCACCGCCGTGAGTTGGGGGCTCAGGATCCACCACCCGCAGGCCGGTCCCGCCAGGGGACTGCATTCCCAGATGTCCTCGATGGTCGTTGTTTCGACGACCATGGCGTGGACCCCCGGGCCCAGCTCCACCGGCTCGCAATCGGGTGGTCGCACGGATCGCCTGGTCCCCGGACTCCCGACCGGGACCAGTTGGAGAAGTGTCCGCATGTCGGGCTGGTCGCCGGGACGAAGCTCCACCCGGGCCGGTACGTCGGGGACCCTGTCTTCCGGGAAGAAGATGGTCCTCACGCTCCGACTCCGCTCCTGGACGCCGGGACGAGGCTCCTGTGTGCTTCGCGTGGTTTCGAAGGAGCAGGGGCCCGTGAAGAATCGACCGGAATAGGTTCCCGGACCCTCCAGGTGGATCACGTCATCGTCACGATCGACTCCGGGGGATGGCGGAGCTTCGGCGACGATCCCCCGGGCCTGGTCCAGGAGGCCCACGATGACGGCGGCGTCCTCCGTGTGCCTTCCGCCGGCCGCAATGGCAGCACCCTCGGCTTCGGGCGTGACTTCGGCGCCCAGCTCCAGGAGGGTCTCCACCACCTCCGGCTGATCGCTCAGGATCGCCAGGGCCAGCGCGGTCATGCCTGAGAAGAGGGGCTCGTTCAGGTCCGCCCCGCCGGCGACGAGGGCACGGATGGACGGAAGGTCTCCGTCACGCACGGCCTCCATGAGGCTCAGCGCCTCGGGTCGGATCTCCCGCTGCTGGGCGTGTGCGGTCGGGGCCGGGGGCAGAAGGAATCCGCAAACGAGGAGGGCGGCGAGCGCCGTGCCCGTGCTGCGGACGCACCTCCGTCCCACGGTTCCACGTTGCGATCGGCGGGTGCCGAATGGGGTCTTGAACCCCTCGGTTTCTGCCCGGCGGCTCATCTCCACAGATCCGACGGAGGGGCCGTGCCGTGATCCGGCGACCGCCGTTCACGCAGCAGCCGTGGGCGAAGGGCTTGAGTCCCCTGCAACGGCTGGGGAATCCAACCGCCGGGGCTGGAAATTCCAAGGTACGGCGGGTGTCGCGGAGGGGCAATCAA
>SKKH01000085.1 GCA_007121555.1 Gemmatimonadota bacterium
GTGGGTTCCCATCTTCGCGACTCGGATACCCTGTTCGTCGTGGACGCGGTGACCTCCCTCGGAGGGATCGAGGTGGGGGTGGACCGGGTGGGGATCGATGCGTGCTACTCGGGCACACAGAAGTGCCTCGGGGTGCCGCCGGGCCTGGCTCCCATCACCTTCTCGCCTCGGGCCCTGGAGCGAATCCGGACCCGGAGCCGACCTGTGGCCAGCTGGTATCTGGACGTGACCCTGATCGCGGGTTATCTGGGCTCGGAACGGCGATACCACCACACGGCCCCCATCAATCTGATCTACGCCCTCCACGAGGCGTTGACCGAGGTGACCGAGGAGGGACTCGAGGTCCGATTCCAGCGCCATGAGAAGGTGGGGCGCCGACTACAGTCCGAGCTCGAAGCCCGGGGATTCTCCATGTTCACCCAGCCGGCCTCGGCCCGCCTTGCCCAGCTCACGGCGGCGGCGTTACCCGAGAATCGGGAGGAGGGGCCACTGCGAAGGGAACTCCTGGAGAGCCACGGCATCGAAGTGGGAGGAGGACTGGGGCCGGCCGCCGGGAAGATCTGGCGGATCGGTCTCATGGGTCATGGGGCCAGAGACGAGTCGGTGGACAGGCTCCTGGAAGGCGTGGATCAACTGATGGAGGCGGCATGAGCGATGGTATCGGGATGACCGGACGAACCGAGTGTCGACCCTGGCGGCTGACCCTGGCTCTGGCGGGTTTGATTCTCCTGATGGCGGGCTGCCAGAGGGCGGGAATGGACCATCCCCCCGCAGACCCCGCGCCCGCCCCGCCTCCGGAGGCGGACGAGGCCGGCCAGTTGGTCCCGGGGCAGGAGCGGGACCGTCCGACCCTTCCGGCGCAGCAGCTCCAGGGGGGAGTACTTCCGGTGCCCCATGTGGATGTGACGGGCGTCGATCCCATCCTCCACGCCCGGGTCGGACAGGATCCCCACCTCAGGGAGCGAGCCGAGTTCTGGGCGACCTTCTGGACCACGCGGTCCCGGGGCCACTTCGAGCGGTACCTGGATCGGATGGGGGCCTGGGAGGCCTTCGTGGACGGTGAGCTGGAGGCTCGGGGGCTCCCGGCCAGCCTGCGCTACCTGCCCATCGTGGAGAGCGGGTACCATCACTCGATTCGGAGCCGGGCGGGCGCCACGGGGCTATGGCAGCTCATGGCCCCCACCGCCAGGGACCTGGGGCTGACGGTGGACGGAGTGGTGGACGACCGGCGTGATCCGGTGGCGTCGACCCGAGCCGCCCTGGAATACCTCAGCCTGCTCCATGACCAGTTCGATTCGTGGTACCTGGCCCTCTCGGCCTACAATGCGGGTCCCGGACGGATCGCTCGGATCCTGCAGCGGCATGCCCCTGATCCGGCCATGCCGGGAGATGAACGATACCTCCGGGCCCGAGCCCACTTCCCCGCCGAGACCCGGGAGTTCGTTCCCCGGTTCTTCGCCGCCTCGGTGCTTGCCTCCGATCCGGAGCGTTTCGATCTGCCGCCGGTGGATCCGTCCCGACGGGTGGTCTTCGACGAGGTCGTGGTGCCCGACGCCACCTCCCTCGATGTAGTGGCCAGCGCCGCCGGCGTCGACGAGGAGGAGATCCTCCAGCTGAATCCCCACTTCCACCGCGGTTTCACTCCCCCGGGCTCGGAGCGGATCGTGCGGGTGCCGCAAGGACGGGGTGCGGCCTTCGAAGTCGCCTACGCGGAGATTCCCGCCAGCGAGAGGATTTCGTTCACGGAGCACCGGGTGGCCCAGGGTGAGACGCTGACCCACATCGCCCGGCGCTACGGGGTGAGCGTGGCGGAACTCCAGGGGGCCAACGGGAATCTGGATCCCCGGCGACTCCAGGTGGGCCAGGCGCTCATCGTGCCCATCGGAGGGGCTCCTGCGACATCCGAAGCCGTGCAGGTGGCGGCGAGCAACGAGAACAGCGAGAACTCGAACACTCAACCCACCATCCACGTGGTGGCCTCGGGCGAGAACCTGTGGACCATCAGCCGGCGCTATGGGATGGGGGTGACGGAGCTCCGAAACAAGAACGGTCTCTCCAATTCGTCTACGATCCGGCCGGGGCAGGAGCTCTCCGTCGCGAATGGTGGAGTCCGCGTCCATTCGGTCCGGCCGGGCGATACCTGGGGCGGAGTGGCCCAGCAGTACGGGGTGTCGACCTCCGCGCTGGCTCGGGCCAACGGTCGCACCCCTGGGGATGTGATCCGGATCGGCGAGGAGATCCGGATTCCCTGAATCCGGCTTCCCCGGAAGGCCGCTGAAGAGGTGGAGGGGCCAGCGGGAAGGGGGTGGGTCCGTTCGCCGGAGGCTCGTGGGTCAGGGCGAAGCGGTCCAGTGACCGCTCCGGCCTCCGGCCTTTTCCAGGAGCCGGATCCCCTCCAGCGTCATCCCCTTTTCCAGCGCCTTCCCCATGTCGTAGATGGTGAGGAGCGCCAGGGAGACCGCGGTGAGGGCCTCCATCTCCACCCCCGTGCTGCCCTGGACCCGGGCCGTGGCCTGGGCGTGGAACCCCGGCAGCTCCCGGTCGGCCTCCACCTCTACGGTGAGAGAGACGGCGGGGAGGACGTGACAGAGGGGAATGAGGTCACCGGTACGCTTTCCTCCCTGAATTCCGGCCAACTCGGCCACTCGCAGGACGTCACCCTTTCCGGCGCCCCCCTCCTCCAGGAGTCGGGTGAGAGTCTCCGCCGTCATCCGGATCGCGCCCCTGGCCACCGCGGTCCGCGAGGTGGGGGGCTTGGCCGAGATGTCCACCATCCGGGGGCGCCCTTCGGCGTCCATGTGGGGGAGATCGCCGGGGTCATCGCCTGAGGTCGTGCTCATGGGGTCGCGCTCACGAGGTCACTCCGTCACGAGGGTTCGGTGGAGTCGGATGAGGAGTCCGGAGAGGATGAGCTGGGGGTTCACGTTCCCGCTGGCCTGTCCTCGGGCGTCCTGCA
>SKKH01000174.1 GCA_007121555.1 Gemmatimonadota bacterium
GCTCGATCGTGGTGAACAAGGGGCTCATGAACGAGGGTGTGGAGGTCGTCGCCCGTCGGCTCGCCTCGACCGAGACTCCCCGCGACTTCGTGGTGGGGGTCAGCCTGGCCAGAAGCAACCGGAAGGAGGTCGTGGGACAGGAAGCCGGCATCGAGGACTACGCCGCCTCCCTGGAACACCTGGTCCGGGAAGGGATCGGTGATTTCTTCACCGTGAACATCTCCTGCCCCAACGTCCACGGAGGGGAGAGCTTCGCCGACCCGAAGCGACTCGACGCCCTCCTGGCGCGCCTGGGCCGGGTGGAACACGACCGCCCCGTCTACGCCAAGATGCCCATCAACCCGGGCTGGGACGAATTTCGCCGGATCACCGACGTGATCGAGACCCACGGGCTCCATGGACTCGTCATCGGGAACCTGAACAAGGACTACGACTCCCTCCTCCATCGGGATGAAGCTCCGGACAACTACCGGGGTGGGCTGTCCGGGCTGCCCTGCCGGGAGCGCTCCACCGAGCTGGTCGCCAGGACCCGGGAGGCCTACGGCGAGCGCTTCACCCTCATCGGGTGCGGTGGCATCCTCTCGGCCGAGGACGCCCTGGACAAGTTCCGGGCCGGGGCGGATCTGGTGCAGCTCATTTCCGGGATGATCTTCACCGGACCGCACCTGATGGGAGAGATCGCCCGGGCCTATGCTGAGGAGATTCGACCGACGCGGATGTCCACCAGAGGAGGATGAGGCTCGAATCCGAAGGGTGAGAGGGGTGCGAAACTGGCGAATCGCGCCCCGATGCGTCCCCTGAGATTCCACCCCTCTCTGGCGCTTTTTCCTCCGGCAGGCTCTACTGCTCCAGGAGCCCGACACCACCCGCAAGAGGAGGAGACCGATGCTCTGGAACCGGACCCAAGGGAAGACCCCGCGATCCCACGGCAGTGAATCGAGACGACCTGGGCGGACACCGGCGACTCGGTGGCGGTCCCGCACGGCCTCGCGGGGGGGCGGAATCGCGGTCCTGGCGATTCTTGGGCTCGCCCTGGCTGTACTCGCGATCTGGACCGGCACCGTCCCACTCCCCCTGAACGTCGTGCCCGCGGAGGAGGCCTCGGTCTCGTCGGACAACGAGACGACGCTTCCGCCCTCGGCGGATTTCCAGCTGCCCGCGACTGAGGGGCACTGGCCCCCGGTGGCCACCTTTTCGATCCTGGGCTACGACCCCGAGACCGGAGAGGTGGGAGGGGCGGTCCAGTCCCGGGTCTTCTCGGTGGGGAACGGAGTCCTCTGGGCGGAAGCAGGGGTCGGAGTGGTGGCCACCCAGGCCATCGTGGACGTCAGCTATGGTCCCCAGGCGCTCGCGCTCCTCCGCGAGGGGATGTCGCCCGCGGAGGTGGTGCCCACGATCTGGGAGCGGGATCCGGACCCCCGGCCCGAGGACTGGTCCAAGGAGGGTCGTCAGTTCTCGGTCATGGATGCCGGCGGAGCGGTCGAAACCTTCACGGGGCCGAGGGCCTCGGACTGGGCCGGCCACCGAGTGGAGAGGTACGTCTCAGCCCAGGGCAACATCCTGGCTGGGCCGGAGGTAGTGGACCACATGGTGGAGGCCTTCAACGCCACTGAAGGCCATCTCTCGCTTCGACTCCAGGCCGCCCTGGAGGCAGGTCAGGCCGCCGGCGGAGATACCCGCGGCAAACAGTCCGCCGCCATGATCATCGTCCAGGAGGGAGGCGGAGTGTGGCTCAACAACGACGTGGTACTCCGCCTCCAGGTGGACGACCACGCCGAGCCCATCACCGAGCTCCGGCGCCTGGTGGAGCTGGCCGCCGAACAGCGAGAACGCATCCGCGCCTCGGCTCGCTGAGCCCGTGCCGGTGGCCGAAGCCGGTCCGGCCCATCAGAGGGAGTCGAAGAACTCTTCCATCCGTCTGCGGGTCGCCTGATCGGGAAGGCGACCCCGGCAAGCCCCCATGTTCTCTCTCATGTGGTCCGGATTCGAGGTGGCGGGAATGGCGCAGGTGACCGCCGGGTGGGAGACGATGTACTTGAGGAAGAACTGGCTCCACGCAGTCGCATCGAACTCGTCCGCCCACTCCGGCAGGTCCCGCCCCTGGACCGCCGGAAACATGTCTCCCCCGCCGAAGGGCCGGGCCACGAGCACCCCGACGCCCCGCTCCCGGGCCTTGGGAAGGATGCGCTCCGCCGACGCCCGTTCGGACAGGCTGTAGTTCACCTGGATGAAGTCCAGCCGCTCGTCGTCCAGAATGGCTTCCATGGCAGGGTAGCGGGCGCTGGAGGTGTTCGTGACCCCGATGTAGCGGAACCGCCCCTGCTCCTTCCATTCGGTGAGGGTCTCCAGGTGTACCTCCACGTCGACGAGGTTGTGCACCTGCATGAGCTCGATGTTCTCTCGCCGGAGCTCGGCCATGGACTGCTCCATCTGGGCCACGCCCTCGTCCCGGCCCTCGGTCCAGACCTTGGTGGCGACCCAGAGGTCGTCGAGGAGCCCCAGCTCGGCGGCCAGATTTCCCGCCACCTCCTCGGCCGGATCGTACATGGGCGAGGAGTCGAGGACCGTCCCCCCGAGGTCGACGAAGGTGCGGAGGACCTCCCGGAGGGGCGCCAGCTCCTCTTCCCGGTCCTCGACCATGAAGGTCTGCCAGGTGCCCATGCCGATCACGGGGATCTCCTCTCCCGACGATGGAATCGCCCGACGGATCAGATCCTGGAGGCCGGTGGATCGGCTCTGCGCCTGGGCCTCCGCACCCAGCAGAGCGGGGGCGAAGGGCACGGCTGCGAGCGCTCCCGCGCCCAGTCGGATCGCCTGGCGACGGGTCAGGTGTCGAGCCCGATTCCCGGGACTTTCAGGAGGGGTGGGGAAGGACGCATCTGACATGGGAGCCTCGCAACAGATCTTGGAGAGAGCGGGCCGGAGGACCCGGATCGCAGTTCTTCTACCTTGGGATCTCAGGGACGCGGGCGCAATGAGGAGCCGGACCCACCCATGGGAGCCTCGCACACTGGCTCCGGTCGGTCCACGCTTCGCCTTCTACGACCCCTCGTCTTCGCGAGCGAAGAACAACCAGTCCGTCCGCTCCTCCTCGACCATGGCGACATAGAAGGTCACCGGCTCGACCCGCACGTCGTCGAACACGGTCCGGAGCGCACGGGAAAAGGGAGAGCTCTCCGCATACGACCAGACACCGAGAACTCCCCCCGGACGGAGATGCCGACGCGCCCGGCGGAGCCCTTCCACCGTGTAGAAGAGGCCGTTCGCCTCATCGAGGCGATCGTCGGGGGCATGGTCCACGTCGATGAGGATGAGATCGAAGCGTTCCCCGGGCGGGTCCATCAACCGTGCGTAGACATCGCCCTCCACGGCCGCGAACCGTTGATCCCCCTCGAGCTCCGCCGAGAGTGGGACCAGGCCCCCTTCGAGCCAGGCGATGACCTGAGGCAGAAGCTCCACCGCCGTGACCCGTGCGACCCGGTCCGATTGAAGGGCTGCCTGGGCGGTGTATCCCAGCCCCAGGCCTCCGACCAGCACATCCAACCCCCGGCCTCCGTGCCACTCCCGTGCAATGCGCGCCAGCGCCCGCTCGGATTCGTTGTGGAGGCTGCTCATCAGGAACTGGTGGTTGAGCGTCACCTCGGTGACCACGGTGCCCGGCGCTGACAGCAGCTCCCTTCGCCGAAGGCAGAGGGGGCCCAGCGGGGTGTCCTCGTAGGCAAGGATCGTGAGGTTCGATGGCGACATGATCTCCAGGCTCGTCGTTGGAGGTGGCTTGGGATCCACCGAGTGGAATGGGCGCTCGAGAACGCCCCTCGGGGGCTCTTCTATCATAGGGATCGGATCCCCTCCCGCCGAAGGGGATCCAAGCGCATTCGCGCCCAGTCGCCTCGCGTCCGCGCGGCCACCCTTGACCCATCTCGCTGCCGGCCCTATACTGACTGAACGTTCAGTCAGTTTCTTGTCTTCCACTCGCCCGGCCCATGACTTCGATTCCCGAGGTGCCGTCGTCTTCGGAGGGTGCCGAGTCGAACCCGGGTCCGCCGGAATCCGACGCCGCGACCCGGATCCTCGACGCCGCCCTGCGCCTCTTCGCCCACCAGGGCTTCGGATCGACCCCGGTTCGACAGGTCGCCGAGGAGGCCGGAGTGGCCACCGGCCTCGTCTACTATCACTTCGCGGACAAGGCGGGGCTTCTGAAGGCGCTCTTCGGGCGCGCCCTGGCCCAGGTGTCCGACTCCCTCGACGAGGCGATGGCGCATGTGGCCACGAGCCCCGAACGGGGGCTTGATCGCCTCGTTAGGACCGCCTTCGGCACCGTGTCCGACCACCGGGATTTCTGGCGCTTGAGCTACCAGATTCGGATGCAGGAGGCGGTGTCCGCAGCGCTGGAAGGAGAGATGGCCGGATGGACGGACGCCATCCGGGGTCGCATCGAGCGTCTCCTCCGGGAGGCGGGTCACGCCAACCCGGTTCCGGCCTCCCGCGCCCTCTTCGCGGCCATCGATGGGGCGGCCCAGCACTTCGTCCTGGATCCGGACTGCTATCCCCTGGATTCGGTGGCGACGTCGCTGGTCGCCCACTTCCTTCCTTCGCCCAGGAAGACGGTTGAAGAACTGGAGTGAGCCGATGAAGACCTCATCCCTTCCGCCCCTTCCGTGGCCCTCGCGCTTCATTGATGTGGGGCCCGGACGGGTCCATATGCTCGACACCGGGATTCCGTCGACCCCATCGAACGCGAGTGATTCTGGGAAGGGAGAGCGGGAGGAGGCGCCCCCGCTCCTCCTCCTGCACGGAACCCCGACCTGGTCGTTCCTCTACCGCCACCTCCTCGCCGGACTCGCCGACCGTCACAGAGTCATCGCATACGACCACCTGGGCTTCGGGCGTTCGGATCGGCCGCAGGATTGGGGATACCGGCCTCGGGATCACAGCCGGATCGTGGCCCGCATCGTGGATTCGCTGGAGTTGGAGGAGGTGATCCTGGGCGTTCACGACTTCGGAGGTCCCATCGGTCTCTCGTGGGCGCTGGACCACGTGGAGCGCGTCCGAGGACTCGTCCTGTTCAACACCTGGATGTGGTCGCTGGAAGGCACCTCGGCAGCCCGGATGGGGCGGTGGCTCTCCGGGCGGATCGGGCGAACCCTCTACCGGTGGAATTTCTCTCCCCGGATCCTCCTTCCCCTGGGCTTCGCGGACCGGAAGCGGCTGAGCAGGGAGACGCACCGTGCCTACCTGGACGCCTTCCCCGATCCGGCGTCCCGCCACGCCCCCTGGATCTTCGCTCGGGAGCTCGCGGCCTCCGGGCCGTGGTACCAGGAGCTCTGGGAGCGGCGGGAGGCGCTCTCGGAGCTCCCGGCCCTCCTTCTGTGGGGAATGAGAGACCCGGCCTTCGGGCCCTCGGCGCTGGCGCGATGGGAGGAGGCCCTTCCAGGGGCCCGGATCGAGCGGCTCGAGGATGTGGGTCACTTCCCCCAGGAGGAGGCGCCCCGGGAGGTGGTCCGAGCGCTCCGGGAGTGGCTGGTGTCCATTTCGGATGCGCAGGGGGAGTAGGGCACATCCGGGGGCTTCTCGGGGAGCGGACGCGGTTCGGGGACAGCGGGCCGGGCCGGTGGGGAACATCCGAATTCTTCTGGCTACCCCGGGCGGCGACGTGTACGTTGATGGGGGAATACGTCTCTCGGCCCCGGACCGATGCCTCCTGGCAGCCTCATCTTCCTGGCCCCTGTCCGCCCTGGACTCGAAGCCTCCCTGGGGGGCCTCCTCCAGGAGGTGGGCGATGATGTGCGGGGCCGGCGCCTGGACGAGGACCCGGAAGCGTTCCACATCCACTTCACCCGAAGCCACCGGATCCACTTCGCCCGCCTGGCTCTCGTGGAGGATCCCCAGGGCCGGGAGGGTCGGACCCGGCTCCTCTACGCCTCCGTGTTCGACGGGCGGCTCCGGGACCACCTCCAGGAGCTGACCGAACTCGTCACGGATCCAGACCGCCTCTGGGGCCACTGCGTGGGGTATACCGGGCTCGCCGACTTCAACCACTTCGTGCGCGCCCACACACACGATCCCGACGCCTTCTACATCGCCTTCCGGGACGGCTCGGTGGAGAGAGTCCACCGGGAGCTCGCCCTCCGGCGGAGGATCCAGGAGATGGTCGACGCCGACCCGGTCCGCGGGGTCGCGAGTGTGGAGAGACTGCTGACCCGGGAACGTCGACGCAGCCGTCGGCCGCTGCGACTCCTCCTCTCCCTGGCACGTCGCGGAGGGGCCGCGGTGAAACGGGTCGGGCGGGCCATCCCCCTCGTGTGGGACATCTCCCGGGCGGTGGCTCGATACGGCTTCGGGACCGTCTGGCATGCCAGCCGCACGATCCTGGCCACCCTGGACCGGTACCCCGCGGTCCGGATCTTCAACCGGCTGACCCGGAACCGTCTTCCACCCATGGGTTCGCATCACTCGTCCCTCACCCCGGACCGGTGTGGAGCCGTGCGGGATCCTCCTTCCAACCGTGTGGTGGATCCCGGAGACCTTCCTCCCTCTCACCGGGAGGACGCGGTCGCCCAGAACCAGCTCACCCTCCTCACCGGAGTGGAGCCCGAGCTGCTGCCCCGACTCGGGGCCGTCCTGGCAGCGGTGGATGCCCTGGCGAAGCGACTCTCCCCGCCGGGCTCCCTCGCTGGAATCTCGACGATCCACTTCGTCCGCTGGGTGATCCTCGACGAGGGCCGGAGTCTGCTCATGGTGAGTGACTACGATGGGAGCTGGGAGAACTACATCGACGAGTTTGCGGAGATGATCCTCTCGGGACTGGACGCCATCTGGGGAGGGGCCACCGACGCCCCTCCCGACGGCGCCCGGGACCTCCCGGCCTTCAAGGACTTCCTCCGGACCCACCAGGTTCCGGCCCGGGTCTTCTACAGCGCCTATCCCGGCACGACGACCCTGAACATCCTTTCGAACCGCAGGCTGACCCGATCCCTTCCCTCGCTGTCGTGGGATCTGCCCTCGAAGGCGAATCGTCCGTGAGCGCGCCTCGGCTGCTGTCCGCCACGGCCAGGTCCGACATCCAGGGGCTGGTGGCCTCGGGATACGGTCACCTTCCCTGGGCCTCCTATCTCTTCTTCCAGATCCAGAATCCGGAGCGGGCTCGAAGCTGGCTCGCGGACCGCATCCCGGAGGTGACCACCGCCGCGCCCTGGCCACGGGGACCCGACGGCGCACGGATCAAGCCCCGGGAGGCGGTGAACGTGGCGCTTTCCGCCCCGGGACTTCGGGCCCTGGAGGTACCGAACTCCGTGGTCTGCACCTTCTCCCCCGAGTTCCAGGAGGGTATGGCCCACCCCGATCGAGCCGCGAAGCTGGGCGACGACGAGGAGAGCCATCCTTCACGGTGGGAGCTGGGCGGCTCCAGCAACCCTCCGCTTCACGGCGTCCTCATCCTGCACAGCGCCACCGAAGAGGGGATGGAGGAGCTGGTGCAGCGACAACTCGAAGCCATGGACCGGGCCTCCGACGGACTCGAGCTGGTCCCGGACGGACGGCAGGAGGGCACGATCTGGCCTGGACACGTGGAGCCCTTCGGGTTCCGGGACGGGATCGCCCAGCCCCGGGTCGAGGGCTTCCATGGTGAGGGCGTTCCCACCGGGGAGTTCGTCCTGGGATATCCGAACCACTACGGGATCATCCCACCGAGCCCCGTCGTGCCCGAGCTCCGGGATCCAGAGGGCGTGCTCCCCCTTTCGGAGAATCCCCACCACGCCGAACCGGTCCTGCGGGATCTGGGACGCCACGGGAGCCACCTCGTGTACCGGAAGCTGGAGCAGGACGTGGCCGCCTTCTGGCGTTTCATGGTTCGGGAGGCCGAACGGCGGGGCAGCGGCAGAGAAGCGGACCTGGCCCTGCGCATCGCCTCGCTCTGCGTGGGGCGCTGGCCCGGAGGCGCGCCGCTGGAGCTGTCCCCGAATCGGGACGACCCCTCCCTTTCCGACGCCGACGACTTCCTCTACGGGAGCGACCCGGAGGGCCGGCGGTGCCCCCTCGGCGCCCACGTGCGCCGGACCAACCCCCGGGACGTGATCCACCCCTATGGACCCGAAGCCTCACTGAGGATGTCCAGGGCCCACCGGATGCTCCGGAGAGGCCGGATCTACGGTCGGCCCCTCTTCGACCCCGAACGCCTCCGGGGTCCCGCGTCGGAGGCCGGCCCGCTTCTTCGGGATCTCGAGGACGACGGAGGGTCCCGGGGAATCCACTTCCTCAGCGTCGAGGCCTCGATTGCGAGTCAGTTCGAGTTCGTTCAGCAGTCGTGGTGCAACAACCCCCGCTTCAATGGGCTACACGACACCCCTGATCCTCTCACCGGTCGGATGCCCGGCCCTTCGGATCCTCCCGGCACCCCCGCCGCACCGGGTCGGACGGGGTACGCCCCTGGAGTCATGAGCTTTCCCAGGGGACCCATCCAGGACCGGACGGCCCCGCTCCCCCGCTTCGTCACCACCCGAGGTGGGGCGTACCTCTTTCTCCCTTCGCTCCGAGCCCTTCACTGGCTGACCGGCTGACGCACAGCTCGGCCCCCCGATATTCATTAGGCGCCTTTGCCCGGGCTCGGTGGGGAGGAACCCTCGGGTCGCTTCAGGAATAGTCGGGCAAGGAGCTTCTTGTGGTCATACGGCTCCAGGGTCCTTGGGGCCGCCCGGCGCATCCCACGGGGGTTGCGCTGGCCAGCACGTCTCTCAGAGCTGTGCCCGGAGTTGCATGCACCCCCAATTCGCAACTGAAACGTGGACTTCATGCTTCGATTCCTCCACTGCCCTTCCCCTGCAGGGCCGGACGCCCTGCCCGGCTTCGGCGACCTCACCGCGTTGTCCCCCTCCATGGCGGTCCTCCCCCGGGGCGGCAACCGCCGTCGCCGTGTTCGGAGGCCTCCTCCTCTCCTTCGGTTCGGCAGGCGCTCAGCAGTACGTGGTGGACGACGCGGAGATCGTGGATGCCAACGCCTGCCACGTGGAGGCATGGCACGGAGAGCGCTCCTCCTGGATCCTTCCCGCCTGCCAGCTCATCCCGAATCTGGAGTTCGCCGCCGGAGTCGGGTTCATCGAAGAGGGGCTCGGCCACCGGGAGACCGAGTACGCCGTGGAGGCCAAGACCCTCCTCCGACCCCTGACGCCGGGCGACTGGGGCGTCGGCCTCGTCCTCGGGGTGGGCCCGAATCCCAGCGCCACCGCGGAAGAGCGCCGCTTCGGCGATGTCTACGGCTTCGTGCCGGTCAGCGTCTCGACCCTGGAGGACCGACTCATCCTCCACGGCAATCTGGGGTGGGCCTGGGCCCGGGAAGACGACGAGGGACCGGAGGAGGACGAGCACCAGCTCACCTGGGGCGTTCGCTCGGACCTCGGGTTGAACGAGCGGTTCACCGTCATCGGTGAGATCTTCGGTGAAGGCTCGGACCAGAGCGAATTCCAGGTGGGAATCCGCACCCACTTCGAGGACGCAGGGGTGGAGATGGACCTGAGCTGGGGGGACCGCCTTTCGGGCGATGAACGGGGCGCGGGGTTCACGGTGGGCCTGGCCTTCGTCTCGCCACCAATCTTCTGAGCCGAGGCCCCGGAGAGGGCCCGCCCGCGCTCAATCGTGCCCCGCCGGCTCCAGCTTCCCGAGGATCCCATCGTCGCTGTCGGTGAGGATGTAGAGGTACCCGTCCGGTCCGGTCCGGACGTCCCGGATCCGCTCGCCCAGCTCCTCGAGAAGGACCTCCTCGTGGATGGGCTCCAGCCCATCGAAGACGACCCGGCGAAGGTGACGGCCCGCCAGGGCTCCGACGAAGACGTCCCCTCGCCAGGCGGGGAAGCGGGACCCGGTATAGAAGGACATGCCCGAAGGAGCGATGGAAGGGGTCCAGTGGTGGAGAGGAAGCTCGAAGCCCTGTCCCGGCTCCGGGTCGGGGATGGGCAGGAAGGTATACTCTCGCCCGAAGGAGACCTCGGGCCACCCGTAGTTCCGACCCGCGAGTACCCGCTGAACGGCGTCGCCGCCCCGGGGTCCGTGTTCGTGTAGCCACACCTCTCCGGTCCCGGGATGAAGGTCCAATCCCTGGGCGTTCCTGTGCCCGTAGCTGTAGATTTCCGGCCGGGCCCCTTCCTCTCCCACGAAGGGGTTGTCCTCAGGGACGCTCCCGTCATCGTGGAGCCGGAGCGTAGTCCCCATGTGATTGGACAGATCCTGTGAGGGGTCCCCCTCACCGCGATCCCCCACGGTCACCCAGAGCCTTCCCCCACCATCGAAGAGGAGTCGGGAGCCGAAGTGCCGGCCCCCATCCTTTGCGGCGTCCGCCACGAAGATGTCCTCCAGTTCTCGGAGGGCCTCGCCGTCCCACCGTGCGCGAGCCACTGCGGTGGTGACCCCTCCCTCCAGCGCCTTCGAATAGCTGAAGTACACGAGACCGTTGGAGGAGAAGTCCGGATGGAGCGTCAGGTCCAGGAGGCCGCCCTGCCCGCCGGCCTGCACCTCCGGGCCTCCCGCCACCGGCGTCGCGACCAGGCGGCCCTGACGCACCAGTCGGATCTCGCCACCCCGCTGGGTGACGAGGATGTCACCCTCCGGAAGAAAGGCCAGAGCCCACGGTCGCTTCAGCCCCCGCACTACCTCGGTGAAGGTATACTCGTGGGTCTGCACGGCGGGATTCTGGAGGAGAGTGCCCTCGGAGGTGGAGCAGGCGCTGAGTACCACCAGGCCGGCGAGGGAGAGCGCCATTCCAGAGGTCCCCGGGTTCGGGCGGGCGGGTGAGGTTCGACCGGATTCCATGGGCTAGCAGTCTGATCGGAAAGGGGGGTGCGGCGGCACGGAGTCCCCCAGGGCGTTGGGCAGCCTCGTCGCTGGGCCAGACGGAGGCCTGAGGGCGAGGCCCAGGCAGATCGGTCACGGGCTCCAATTCGGCGGCCCGGGCCGCAAGACCCCGACGCGGCGGTCGCTCCTGTTCTTCAACGGCCTTCTAGTGTGGTGAGTCAGAGATTCGCCGGCATTCGTGACCCGGCGCATCCGAGGTGGCTACGTTGCTCCGGATCGCAATAGCGTTGCTATCGCTCA
>SKKH01000037.1 GCA_007121555.1 Gemmatimonadota bacterium
CGGCCCTCGAAGAGCTCGTCGATCACGTCCCGGGCGAAGTCGTGGGCGAATCCGACCCAGACCGCGCTCTCCGTGGCGATGACGGAGCTGGCCCCGTTGCGAAGGAAGGCTCCGACGAAGTTGTTGTTCGTCGTGGGCGTTCGACCTCCGGTCCCACTTTCGCAGGCGCTCAGGAAGACCACGGGTCGGGCCCTGAGAAAGGGGAGGCCGCCCGGCCCGGCCTCCCGGGCGAACCGAATCCCCAGCCGTTCGATGTCCGGAGGTTGGAGGACCTCGTCGGAGGCGAAGAGCAACTGGGGCCACACCGTCGGACCGTTGCCTCCGACGACGGGGTCTTCGCTTCGCCCGTGTGTGAAGAGGAGGAGGAACTTGAGTTCGCTCGCCGCCCGCTCCAACCCGTCGAGGAAGGGGCTCAGCCCCTCCTGCCACAGGGCTTCGGATCCGGCCCGGCTGGCCAGGTGGCGGTTGAGCTGTCCTGCGCCCCTGCGAACGAGCCGGTCCTCCCTGTGGGTCGCCAGCGCCAGATGGTGGTCGGAGGGCCAGTCCAGGCGGGTAGCCACGGGCCCCTCCCGGCCCGCGCCGGTCTGGCGAACCCCCATCTCGTAGCGGATTCCCCAGAACCGTTCCGGATCCCCTTGCGATCCCTCGGCTGAGGTCGAGAGGAGCTGCCACGGCGCCCAGGGAGCCGTGTTGTGGACCCGGATCCGGAGGGGAGCACCCGCTGCCAGGCGCTCCCGTCCTCGGGCCTCGACCGCCGCCATGGCTCGCTGGAGGCGGGGGTCGGCGGCCCCGTCGTTGAAGATACGCCAGTAGAGGAGCTCCCCCTCCTCGGCCAGGGCCCCCGTCACCTGGGCTGAATCCTGGGGGCTGAACCGGCCCGTCGAGGAGACGGCGACGACCCCCGCAGGGGTTCCGGCGTAGAGCGTCGTGAGGCGGTCGTTCCCGCTGTGGATGATGTGGGAGAGCCGGAAGTAGATCGACCTGGCGAGCTGTTCCAGGTCCCCGTCCGTCACACCGCTGCGGAAGACGAAGGAGGACTCGGACGATCCCGTGGCCTCCTGAAGGTCGGCCAGGAGCACCGGATCCAGGGGAAGGAGGCGCACGGGGAGGAGATCCGAGCCACTGGCGGGTCCCACGATAAGGACGAGGTCCGGCCCGTCCCGAAGCTCCGACGGGAGGGTGGCCACCTCGCGCCGGGAGGGAGCCCGGTACTCGGCCCGGGCCGCCTCGGTGGGCGCGCCCACGAAGAGGGGGATCTCGATGACCTCGAGCTCCACCCCGTCCAGGAAGACGCTGAGTTCCACCCGCCCCAGCCCGCCTGCCGCCTCAACGGGCTCGCGGCGGGGGATCAGCTCGAAGTGGGCGGCGTCGCTGGCCCGAGTGTCGGGATCGTAGGTGATGAAGGCGACCTGATTCTCGTCGTCCGTACAGATGAAGCAGCTCAGGATCACCTGGAGTCGGGTGGGCTGGTCAGCGGCCTGGATCAAATCGGAGACCTCCATCGTGCCCCCGAGTGCGCTTTCCTCCCGGGGCTCCCCGATGTCGAAGGTGAGGCCCACCGGCTCATCGGGAGCGAGGATCAGGGGCTCTCGCTCCGCCACCGGGCTGAACACGGCGTTGTAGACCGGGGGGCTGGGGCTGAGGGGAGCGTCCCCAGGCTCCACCTCCGGACGCATTGCCGCTGGGGGGCGGGCCATCTGGAGTTCCGGGGCCAGACGGACCTGGAGCTCGAGGGCCTCGGTGGGATCCAGATGCAGGACCTGACGCTCCATCTCGAACCCGGGGGCCCACACGGTGAGCTCGTACCGTCCGGGTGGAATGCCGGCGATTCGAAAACCCTCATCGGGGGTGGACCGGACACGAAACCGTCCCGCTTCTCCGACGAGCTCCACCTCGAAGATGCGGAGCGCACTCTCCTCCCAGTCCAGGACCCGAAGCTCCACCAGCGCCCGTCCCTCGGAGTCCAGAACCAATCCGACTCCCCGCTCCTGCGCCACTCCCGATGGTGGAAGGATCCCGAGTGCGGCCAGGAGGAACAGGGGGGCGAGCCCTCTCGGCCATGGGTGCCGGTGCGGGGAGGATCCCGAAGCCCCACTCGCCCCTGACAGGGACCGGGCCGCCGACCTGAAGACCCAAGCGGGGAAGAGGTGTGAGCAGAGGTCCAACATGGCGAGGGACCGATGGGCCGCATCGGGCCCGGTGCGAGGTGTGTGACTCACATTATACGATGCCCGCAAGCGGACCGGACTGCAAGGATCTTACACGGACGGCGTCCCTTCGAACCGAGCCCGGCGGGGGCGCGACCGGAGCCCCGAAGGGCTCAGCAGTCCACCGTGTCCTCTTCCACCTGGAAGTCGGCCTGACTCACCGTGCCCGTGACCTGAACGGCGTGGACCGGAGCCGTGAGCGCCTGACCGGTGCGGCAGCGCGGGCCGGGGGAGCGCTCCGTCACCGTCACGAGGAGACGATCCTCGTGGCGACGCACCTCCTGGATCGTAACGCTGTACCCGGTCGTGGGCCGGACTCCCATGGCGACGAGGACGATCACGCTGGACCCGAAGTCCACCGAGGGGGCCGGGGGCGAAGGGCTCACGTGGGCATGGATCCGGTCCCACGCCGCAGCCCATGTCTCCTCATCGGTGATCACCTTGCGAACAGGGTCTTCGTACCCGCTCCAGTGTCCCCGCAGCGAGATGAGCTCGGTGGTCTCGAGTTGGACGGCGCCGGCGGCAATCTCCGGGGTGGGCCCCGGGGGGGGCAGGGGGTCGCCCTCGCAGGCCGAGAGGGCCAGGGCGAAGGCCACGATCGCGATCCACTTCATCACACCTCCGGGTCTAAGCGGGCGGGCGCGGGCGAGCGGGGAGTTCACGATTAGGATCGCCCGTACACACTCGCCCGGGAAAGCTTCTCTCTGGATGCCACGAGGTCCCGGATTCCCAGGGCGACCTTCTCCGCGCCCTGCGCTGAGGGCTCGATCTGAAGTACGAAGTCGTCGGGATCCGTACAGATGCTCCGCAGTTCCAGCACCTCGACCCCGAACTTCATTGCCGCCTGGAGGATCCGGTCGTTGAACACCCCCAGGAGCACGCGTGCGAGCTCCGCGAGAGGCGGCGGCTCGAGTCGGACCTCGTAGATCGTGCACAGTACGGTGCGCTGGGTCCGCCCGACCAGCGGCCGGACGACCGACTCATACCGGCTCGAGAAGGCATCGGCAAGACTCAGGCCCTCCACACGCCAATCCCCGCCCAGCGTGGCCTCCGCGCATCAGGCGTCTTGAGCGCCCATCATCGCACCCGGTGGGTTGCGGATGGGCCCGAGCTGTCCGGATCCATCTTCACAACGTGTTCCCCCATCGGTCCGTCGCTCCGAGCGTATCTTACGACCAGGTATGATTTTCGCAAAGGTTACCGTTGGGGGCACGTCCATCCCATGCCCTCTCGTCACGTTCGAGGAACACTCCTCCCTCGAGTGCACGCTCCCTTGACCTGCCGTCTCGGCAGGAGGAGGATCATGCGATGGTTGCTTCATCCCGGGTGGCGTTCGCCACCCTCATTCCCCTGGTACTGATCGGGTGTAGCGACCCGATCGCAGGTCCCCAGCAGATGGACCCACAATCCCCCTTCGAGTCCGCCCCCCTGCAGACGTTGGCGAACAGCTCCACAGAGGTCTGTCATACGATAGACTTCGACAATTTCGAGCATGGCGACGTGATCTCCACCATCGCCCTGCCCGCCCCCTTCGGCTTCGACCTGAGCGTTGCGGTGTCCTCCAACGCTGGTGGACTGGACGTGGCACGAGCCTTCGACGTCGAGGCGAATGTGGCTTACGATCCCGATCTGCGGGTGCCTTCCGCCGGGGGATTCTGCAGTGAGTGTGAAGGCATGGGCAGGCTGATGGTCATCGAGGACGCGGACGGCTTCGACAACGAGGGAGATGCCTCCGACGGTGGATCGATCACCTTCTCGGGCTTTTCCGGAAACGGCACCTTCCTGGTAAAGCAGTTCAAGGTGGTGGATGTGCACACCCCCGAAGGCCCGGTCACCTTCTTCGTGGACGGGAATCTCGACGCCACCTCCAGCGATCCCCCTCCGGCCGCCGAGGCGACTGTCGAAACCGTCACCACCGGGGAGACGACCTTCACGGAGACCATGGCCTTCGTTCTGGACGGATCGGGTGCCATTGACGACATCGAGCTCTGCATGCAGGTACCCACCACCCCCGGAGAGGAGGGCTGCACCCCAGGATTCTGGAGTACACACAGCGTCTATGCCCCAGGGAACCAGGCCGACGCCTGGGGCCCCACCGGGTGGGATGCCGACGACCCGGTCACCGATGCATTCTCCGAAGCAGGCGCCTACGCTGCGGGAGCCCTGTCGCTCCACGAGGCGCTGGCCGGGGACGGTGGCCCAGGGGTCGAGGGTGGCGCGCGGATCCTCCTTCGGGCGGCTGTTGCGGCGCTCCTGAACGCGTCGCACCCGGACGTGGCCTACCCCCGTTCGGAGGCCAGCGTGATCTCGGACGTGAACGCCGCTCTGGCTTCGGGGGACCGAGACACCATGCTGGCGCTGGCGACCGCCCTGGATCTGGACAACAATCTGGGTTGCTCGCTCTGAGTTCCTGAACGCCATCTGCTCCCGGAGGACCAACTTCCCCGCCGTGACCCTCACAGCGGGGGAGTTGGTGCGTGGTCAGGTTGCGTTTTCGCAGGTTGCGGTCGCTGGCAGGGGGGAAGGGTCGCAGGTTGTCACCCTGGAACTCCATGACAATGCGGCGCTTCATCGTGGGCGAGTTTCCCTCGTCGAGAGGCCGGCCTCACCTCCCCCTTCCGAGGATCAGCCGGACCCGGCTTTCCCGACCCGGATCGAAGGTCCCGTTGACGATGGCAACGCGCCCCTCCGCATTCACCGCCAGCTTCCGCCCCAGAAGCCCCTGGAGGCTCCCATTGAAGCCGAGCTGCGGCTCTCCCGTGCCCGGCACCAGGCCAGGGGCACCGAAGGCGCCGGCCCCGGACCCCCATCGGGCGAAGCCGAGCCCGACGGGGCGTTGGTCGAAGGATTCGAAGCGCTCCCACACGACGTAGAGGTTTCCCGCGCCGTCGCCGCCTACGACGGGAAAAGCCGCGGACTCCACCCCCTCGCCGATCCCGTCCGGAACCGACGAAGGCGAAGCGTCCCGCGGATCTGCTCCCCCCTCCCAGTGGAGGTGCCGGAGCCGGTACGGGCCGTCGGGCCCCTCAGCGGCCTTTCCCCAGACGAGGTGGAGGGTCCCATCGGCGGCAGCCGTGAGCGCCGGCCCGTCGGCGTGGCCGTCGCCGGGGGCGAGGGTCACGGGTTCCGAGAACGAGCGTGCCCCGTCCCGTGAACTGGCATAACGGAGGTCGGCGGAGGGATCCTCTCCCACGGTCCAGACCAGGTGGAGGGTCCCGTGGAGGTCCACCGCCCCTGCCGGAGCCCGCGCCGGCTCCTCCGTGCCGGCCCTCACGACCTCGACCGCCTCTGAAAAGCTCCTACCGCCATCCGTCGAACTCCGCACGCGGAGGCCGCCTTCGTACTCGGTCCAGATCGCATGGAGTTCCCCTTCCGGGCCGCGGACGAGCTCCAGGCTTCCGTTGTCCCATCGATTCTGGGTCAGACGTCCCTTGCCTGCTCCGGCGGGACTCGTGGAGAGGTTCATCGGCTCGGAAAAAGTACGCCCACCGTCCTCGGAGCGGGCGTGGAGGATCTCGCCTCCATGGCTGCCCCCGGAAAAGACGATCTCCTGCCAGAGTAAGTGGATGTCCTTCCCCTCTGAATCCAGGACGGCGACCCTGGGGAGCCACGAGAAGGTGTCCGGACTCCTGGAGATGTTCACCGGCTCGTCCAGAAGCGGATCTCCCTGCTGGGTCCAGACCTGGAGGAGGATGTCCTTCATCGCCTGGTCTACCCAGCCCACGACGGCCGAGCCCTCTGGGGTGAGGGCTACCGACGGGGCGTCCACGTACCGGAAGTCCGAATCGTTCATCCTCCATGGACCCTGATAGGCCTCGCCCGTGGCCACCTCGACGGTTCGCTCCCAACTGATCTCGTCGGAAGGTTGCGCGAGAGCAGTCCTCGGAGGTCCGTCGTCAATGCCATCGCCGGCATTCCGAGCGAGGAGGAGGGCACCTCCGAGAACGAACCCGGGGACAATCCAGATCAGGTGCCAGAGTGGATGAGCCATGCCTGCCGCCTCCTTTGGACGAGTCCCCGACCGGTATCCTGAAGCCACTGAGACTGTTGAAAAACTGGAGTACCCCCCGTTGGGAGCGCCAGGCCCTCGGATCCAAGGCGGCAGGCCGCAGGCATAGCGGACGAGCTATGCCTGGGCGACCCTCCATCCCGCTCCGACCTCAGTCTCGGGGAGAGAGTGTCAGGGGCAGGTGGCCTCCACCGCCTCGTCAGGATTCAAGGGATCGCCGACCAGGAAGAGGACCACGTCCAGGTAGCCCATCCCCGCGTCGGGCATGTCGACCCGGGAGACATCTACCGTGAGGCCGGTCTCCTGGTTCTCACCATGTAGGGAAAACTCCACCTGCGGGTTGCCGGTCTCTTCGGGGCCGAATCCGCAGTGCACGACCTCGAAGTCGTGGGTTTGGTCCTCGAGCTCCACCGCTCCGGTCGCCATCGCTTTGGCCGGGACCGTGGTTGCGTCTTCGTGAAGGGTGGGATCCGGCTCTGAGGGCCCGGCCGCCACGAGGAAGGCGGCCAGGGTGGCGACCGCTCCGGTGCGGGTGAAGGTCGAAGAGGAGCTCCGGTCTTGCATCGCGTCCTCCTCAGGTGAAAGGGGCGTGATCGGATGTGGGCAGCAGCGCCTCCCTTGCCCGGGGTGGGCCGATTGCCCGGCCTGGGCTCCCATCGTACGTTCATCCGGTTCCCAATGGAGATGAGGAGATGGGCCGGGGTTGCGGACACCGGTCCCTGCTCGCCCGCGGCCTCCGCGGGCGCTTGCTTCTTCCGATCCCCTGAGTCCCGCGACGAGAGCCATGCCTCCTTCGCCCCTCGCCCTGCCCATCGTCTGGATCCTCCTGACCGCCTCTCCAGCTCCGGACGCTCCGGAGACTTCGTCACCGATCTCTCCGAGCGTCACAGGCGTGGCGGTCCCGGACACCGGGGACACGGCTGAGGCAATGCAGTCCGTGGCCACCGCGGTCCGGATCGACTCACCGCCGGTCATCGACGGGATCCTGGACGAAGAGGTCTGGGCCCGGGCGCCCGCTGTGAGCGGGTTCACGCAGCAGGAGCCTCGCGAGGGCGAGCCGGCGACCGAGGCGACGGAGGTGCGGATCCTCTACGACGACCGAGCCATCTACATTGGAGCCTGGCTGCACGATTCCGACCCCACACGGATCGTCGAAGGGGAGCACCGTCGGGACAGCGACCTCTCGGTCTCCGACGCCTTCGTGGTGGTCTTCGACACCTTCAGGGACGAGCAGAACGGGTTCGTCTTCGGGACGACGCCGGCGGGGATCGAATACGACGGCCAGGTGCGGCAGCAGGGAACCACTCCCACCTTCCGGATGCCAGGCCGCGACGCCGGCTTCAACCTGGACTGGGACGGGAGCTGGGAGGTGGCCACGAGCCAGGATGAAGGGGGCTGGTACGCCGAATTCCGCATCCCCTTCTCCACCCTCCGGTACGGCGCTCCAGAAGCCGTCTGGGGCGTGAACTTCGCCCGCTTCCTCCGTCGCAACAACGAGCGTTCTCACTGGGCGCCCATCCCTCGGCAGTTCGACTTCTACCGGCTCGGCCTGGCCGGCACCCTGGAGGGGCTGGCTCCCCCTCCCCAGCGACCGATCTCCGTCACGCCCTACCTCCTGGGCGGGACGGAACGGGACTTCACGACCGGAGGGACCCGGGGGTACACGGGGGAGGTGGGTGGCGACGCCAAGATCGGCCTCACTCCCAGCCTTTCCCTGGACCTGACCTGGAACACCGATTTCGCCCAGGTGGAGGTGGATGAGCAGCGCATCAATCTGACTCGCTTCGACCTCTTCTTCCCGGAAAAGCGACCCTTCTTCCTCGAAAACGCCGGCCTGTTCAGCGTGGGGGCCCGGCGCGCGGCGGACCTCTTCTTCAGCCGGCGGATCGGGCTCAGCCAGGGGGGGCTGCCCGTCCCCATCGTGGGGGGCGGCAGGGTCACCGGACGCTCCTTGGGGATGAACGTCGGTGCCCTCCACATCCAGACGGGCGGCGTGGACGAGTTGGGCGAACCGGCCAACGCCTACACCGTGGCCAGGCTTCTCCGGGAGCTCCCCAATCGTTCTCAGGTGGGGGTCTTCGCCGCGGATCGAAGGGGCGATGGGACCGACAACCAGAATCAGACCTTCGGGCTGGACGGTCAGTGGGGGATCGGTGACGCGATCTCGCTGGACGCCTGGGGTGCCCTGACCCGCACACCCGACCGGGCGGGTCGAGAGGATGCATTCGGGCTCGAGGGATCCTACGCCAGCCGAGAGTGGCGGAGCACTGTCGGGTACCGGGAGGTGGGAGAGGACTTCAACCCGGAGGTGGGCTTCCTCCAGCGCGCGGGCTACCGACGGGCTCAGGTCGACGTGCTCAGGGCGATCCGGGTCGAGTCTCTGGGGTGGCTCCGGGAGTATCAGCCTCACATCCAGTATCGGGCCTACTTCGGACTGGACGGATTCCACGAATCGGCGTGGATCCATCTGGACCCCGCGACCTTCCAGTTCTCGAACGGGGCGCTCATCTCGAGCTCGGTGGACTGGACCCGGGAAGGGCTTCGGGAGCCCTTCGCCATCGCCCCCGACGTGGTCGTTCCGGCCGGGCGCTACGACAACTGGGACTTCCGGACGATGTGGAACACCGACCTGAGCGCCCCCCTCTCCGCCGGGGGCCGGATCACGGTGGGAGGATTCCTCTCCGGCACCCAGGCGGACATCTCGCAGAACGTGACGCTGCGGCGCGGGGCCAGCGTGGGCGAGCTTCAGCTCAACCACGCCCGGGTGAATCTGGACGAGGGCCGGTTCAACGCCACGGTGGCCAGACTTCGGCTGGGCTACTCCTTCCGGCCGAACATCTTCGCCCAGTCCCTCGTCCAGTACTCGAACCGCACGGACCTCTGGTCGGCCAACGTGCGCTTCGGCTGGCTCGGTACGGCGGGGACCGGTCTCTTCGTCGTCCTGAACGAAGCCCAGGGCATGGGCGACCTGGTGGATCCCCTGGACCGGGACCGGCGGGTCGTGGTCAAGTACACCCGCCAGTTCGACTTTCGGTAGTCTGCCAGGGCAGCCCGCTCACCCGGGTCGGTTCGAACCGGAGGGGTCCAGGGAGCGGTACACCTCACCGGCCTCCTCCCGCTTGTCATCCTCGTACGGGCCGGCGAGACGCCGGTAGATCTCGAGTTTGGCGCACTCGAGGACGCCCACGACCTCGTTCAGATGGGTGTACCGGATCCCCCCGCGGGCCATGAGGTAGTCGTCCACGAGCCGCGAGATCGCGTAGTTCAACTCTCCGGGGGTCCCGGGGGCGCCCCCTGCGTCGATCCGCTTTCGGTCTTCGGTTGGAATGTAGGGCATGGAAGAGCTCCGTCGTCGGGTTCGGAACGGGTGGGGTGGTGGGGTCGCATACACAAGCGGGATCAGACCTGCTGGAGCCGGAATCTCCGCTCCACCCCGGCAACCTATCGCCTTCAGCAGGAAGCGGGTACTTCGCGGGTCTCCCCGTATTCGCGGATGGACCTCGAGTCGTGGGGCCGAGGGATGGGTGCGCTGTGCGTTGGAGTCGGGCGCGACCCTGATCGACGCGGCCGATCCCGATGGTTTCGGCTTCAGGTCCCGACTCCGTTCCGGCAGGCTTGCGGTTTCGGGCTTCCTGCGTTTAGGGTCGTACTCATTCAACCACTTCGACCCTCAGAGGTGCCCCTTGAAGGTCTGGCTCGAAAGTCCGACGGGATCCGGAAAGACGCCCCGCCTTCCGGGGCTCCCCGTGCTTGCATTCACGAACCTGTCCACCTTCCGGATCTATCAGAACGAGACTCTCTGGTTCAAGGGATACAAGACCAGCCTCCTCAATTACCTCGACCAGCATGGGCTCAAGACCGTCACCGTGATGGACCAGCCCTACGGGTCCGGTGCGGAGGGTGGGTTCCCGAAGCAGCTCTGGGTGCGGGCGGCGCACCCTGCGCCCGACCCGAGCCAGATGATGGTAGGGACCATCCAGGGCGCGGCCCTGGGCGTGGCGGGAGGCATTAACGCCTGGGTCAGCGCCATGGGGTCGGTCGTCGACGCCGCGGGACTCCTCATGAGTGGCGCCGGGCAGGGCGCGGCCCGGATCCGTAGTACCGGCCGGGTGGCTCGACGGGTAGATCGGACCTTCTCAGACCGGGTCCTGGTGGAGGTCACCCCCCAGATGCCGCCGATGACCAACAGGTTCGACAATCCGAGGGTGAAGATCGAATCCGAGCAGGTCACCCTGGCCACCATCAGCGGGCACCTGAACAACCTGCTGGGAGCTCTCTGAGGGATCATCGAGGCGCGTCCTCCTCGACCTGGACCAGATGGGAGGCTCCGATCGCGCGATCCTGACGATCGGTCGGTCTGGCGGCCAAGCATCCCGGCGGGGCCGACGACATCGCCTCGCCAGCGCAGGAAGAGCCGAATGGGTTTCTCCCATGCACCTTTCATCCCCCTCCGACCTGATCTCCGAGGCGCACGACTCGCCTCTGGGCCGGTGGTCCCTGACTCGCTGGACACCCCCGGACCTCGCCGACCACGTAGAGGAGATCTGGTTCTTCAAGGGGAGGACGGCCCTTCAGCGGGAGCGCCACTACCCCCACGGACAGCTCGACCTGGTCCTCCATCTCGGTCCGCGATACCGCCGGATATCCGGCGCCGAGCCCGGACGATTCTCCAGGGCGAGCGC
>SKKH01000066.1 GCA_007121555.1 Gemmatimonadota bacterium
AGGTGCTCGAGGAGGGCCTGGAGATTGAGGGCGTCGAGCCAACCCCCCTTGTAACGGGTGTAGGTGGTGAAGCGCATGGAAGTCCCGGTTGGGAGAAGCTACCTTCGAGCGATGACGCTGCCCCAGAACCACTGGTCCCGAGAGGAGGTCGACGAGATCCGCTCTCGCCTCCTCGAGGGTTTCGATGAGCGGAACCGGTCCCTGCCGTGGCGAGAGGAACCGACGCCCTACCGGATCCTGGTTTCCGAAGTCATGTCGCAGCAGACCCGGCTGGAGACGGTCATCCCCTACTACCTGCGGTGGCTGGAGCGGTTCCCGGATTTCAGCACATTGGCCAGGGCCTCCCAGGAGGAAGTACTCTCGTCGTGGCAGGGGCTGGGCTACTACTCCCGGGCTCGCAACCTCCACGAGGCGGCGCGGGAGGTGGAGGCCCGCTACGACGGCGAGTTGCCCCAGGAGCCCGAGGCGCTCCGCAGCCTTCCCGGAGTGGGCCCCTACACGGCAGGGGCCGTGGCGTCCATCGCCTTCGGCGTTGTCATCCCGGCCGTCGATGGAAACGTCCGGCGGGTCCTGGCTCGGCTCCTGGACGATCCGAGTCCAACCCCCGCTCGCCTTCGGGACTGGGCCGGCCTCCTGGTGGACCCGGCTCGGCCCGGTGACTTCAATCAGGCTCTCATGGAGCTGGGTTCGTCCGTGTGCACCCCCCGCTCGCCGGAGTGCGGATCGTGCCCGCTGGCCAAGTTCTGTGCGGGTCGGGCCCGAGGCCGCCAGGAGGAGCTTCCCCGGCCCCGGCGGCGACCGTCCCCTCCCCATCTGCACGAGGCGGTGGCCGTCGTGACCGCCAGGGGGACCGGGGGCCTCCTTCGAGTCCTGCTCCGCCGGCGGCCGCCCTCGGGGGGTCTCCTCGCGGGCATGTGGGAGTGCCCGGGGGTGGAGCTTGAGTCCTCCGAACGCGTGGCGGTGGAGTCGGCTGTCTCGCACCTGGTCACCCGGTTCGTCGCGGAGGGGTGGATGGGCGAGGCGCAGGGCGACCCCCGCGACCCTATGGTCCTTACGACCGTCGACCACAGCTTCTCACATCGAAAGATGAGCTACCACCCCCGACTCGTGCGGATGCCCGGGCCGGTGCCCACTTCGCTGGAGGGCGGAGAGGACCCGACGGACAGGGGGACGGGCACGGCGCTTCGGTGGGTCGCCGAGCGGGAGATGGCGGAGCTTCCCATTCCCGTGGCCCAGCGCAAGATCCTCGACGCCGCCATGGCTCGGCTCCGACCGGAAGACTGCTAGTGTGGTGAGTCAGAGATTCGCCGGCATTCGTGACCCGGCGCATCCGAGGTGGCTACGTTGCTCCGGATCGCAATAGCGTTGCTATCGCTCACCATCGCGCCTTGCCACCCGGCGCGCCGAGCCCCTCGGTCCCTCGCCGAATCTCTGACTCACCACACTAGAACCCCGCCGGGGCGAGACAGGATGTCCCGCCCTGGGCCGAAGCGCCCGAGCCGTTCGCCCGGAGAGCCGTACCGGGATCCCGTCGGGAGCTGAGATTCGGTGGGCAGGTGGCATTCAGAGCCATCCCGAACGCCTGAGGTTTCACTGGCCCGCCTTCTGCATCTACATTGTCAGGGCCGGGACCGGCCCGGCCGCCCGTGGTGCGCACGCGCATTCCATCTGAAAGAGACCCCCATGTTTCCATCCCTCCTGGTTCCCCTGGACGGCTCGAGCTTCTCCGAGGACGCCCTACCCATGGCACGGCGCCTGGCCAAGAGCCTGGACGCCCGGCTTCATCTGGTCCATGTGATCAGGCCCGCCCCGGACGCGGACCTGAAGTCCCCGCAGGAGGACATGGAATGGAAGTCCCGGGTCCGAGAAGGAGCCGAGGAGTATCTGGAGGATCTCGCCGGAGAGCTGGAGGAGGCGGGGATCCGGGTGACCACGGCCATCCTGGAGGGACGGGTGGTCCGGGCTCTCGACACCTACGTGAAGGAATCCAGGATTCCCCTCGTGGTCATGACCACCCACGGTGCCGGAGGGCTGCGGCGTTGGTGGCTCGGAAGTGTGGCTGACGGCCTGCTTCGCAAGGGGAGTGCCCACCTCCTCCTGGTCCGGCCCTGGGACGAGACCGAGGAGCGTCCCGAGGAGGAGCCGCGTTTCCGCCATATCGTGGTGCCCCTGGATGGCTCCAACGAGGGGGAGGCCGCCCTCTTTCCGGCTCGCGAGCTGGCCCGCCGCTTCGATGCCAAGGCCACCCTGGTCCGGGTCATTCCGGCTCCCGTGGAGCTCACCTCCATCTATGGAGTCCCTGGAGTCCGTATGGAGGGTGACGGCTACAGGGCCCGGAAGACGGAGGCCCAGGAGTACCTGGAGAGCGTGGTCGCCCGGGGAGGGGATCCGGTTCCCGCCGCCCGGGTGGTGGAGAACGGAAGTGCAGCGGACGGCGTGATCGAAACCGCCCGTGACATCGACGGCGACCTGCTGGTCCTCTCCACTCATGGAAGGGGAGGGCTCAGCCGGATGGTACTGGGAAGCGTGGCGGACAAGATCATTCGGGGCACGACTCTTCCCACCCTCGTGGTTCGCCCGCCTGAGGAGGAGGGGTAGCTGACGTTGGATTGGAGCAGGCGACATGGGCCCCTCTGCTTCTTCAACCGCCTTCCAGCAGTTTCCGACTTTCTCAAGAATCCAAGGAGGACCCCTTGTTCGAACGAGTCCTGGTTCCCCTCGATGGATCGAACTTCGCCGAGCGTGCCCTTTCCCCGGCTCTCGGCCTGGCCAGTCGCTCGGGATCTCCCGTCGACCTCGTGACGGTCGCCAATCCGGCATCTCCCGAAGTAAAGCCGTCCTCTCCGGCGACCCGGGGAGACGATTCCCGTGAGCGGGGAGAGTCTCAGGCCGAGGCCTACCTGGATTCGGTGGAGGAGCGGATCCGCGCCGAGGGCTATGACGGAGAGATCAAGCGGACCGTCATGCCTGCGGGCAACGTGGCGAACTCGCTGGTACGATACGGACAGGAGGTCGGCGTCGACCTCGTGGTGATGACGACGCACGGCCGCGGCCCGCTGCGTCGGGCCTGGCTGGGCAGCACCGCGGACGCCGTCATCCGGAACTCCTCGGCTCCGGTGCTCCTCATCCGTCCCCCTGAGGAAGTCGGAGAGGAAGAGGATGGGCCTGTGGATCTGGCTCCGACCTGGAGCCAGGGAGTCGGGCGTGCACTCGTGCCCCTCGACGGCTCGGCTCGCAGCGAATCCGTCCTTCGGATCGTGCGACCCCTCCTGAGCGAGAACGGCTCCCTCACACTCCTCCAGACCGTTCCTCCCCTCACTCCGGGTGGGTACCCCTACATGCCCCACACCGTGCGGGAAGAGAAGGATCAGGAGGAGATCAAGAACGCCGCCATGTCCTACCTCGAGGGGAAGGCCAGGGAGCTGGAGGGGGGAGGGCGGACCGTGTCCGTATCGGTCGTCACTTCGAATCAGCCGGCGGTGGCGATCCTCCGTCGGGCCGAGGCCGATGCGGCACAACTCATCGCCATGAGCACTACGGGACGTGGTGGGGCGGCCCGGCTGATCCTTGGAAGTGTGGCCGACAAGGTGGTCCGGGGGAGCTCGGTTCCCGTGCTGGTCTACCGGGATCCCCGGGAGGCCTGAGCCCGGGAGGACGTGGGGGCTCGACGCTCAGGACAGGTCGAAGCCCTCGAATCCCTTTCCGGGGGTGGGCCCGCCGTTGCCCCGAGCCCGGCCGTACCGACCGGCCTCGGACCGGGAAAGTCGCCGCTCGGCGACCAGGGCCTCCAGTACGAGCTCGCAGCCCGCGGCCCGCTCCCCTTCGGAGGAGCTGGAGGCCGCCAGCCCTACGTCGTCGACGAGCTCCAGGAGGCCCGGCACCTGCTGGAACCCCTTCACGCAGGCCTTCGCTCCAGCGTCGGCGGAGACCTGGAGTGCCCCTCCTCCCTCGAAATACTCCACGATCCCCTCCACCTCGGCGCCCCCGGCCCGGACAAGGAAGACCTCCCGGGCCGCACCTGCGATCAGCTCCCGGGCGATCTTGTCGGCGCCCTGCATCTCACCCTCGTACTCCAGTTCCATCTTACCGGTGATGGTGGGAAGCGAGGCGAAGACGTCGCCCACCCGGGGGACCGCCGACTCCTCACCCAGCCGGAGCGCCCTCCGCTCCGCATTCGATACCGCTCCCTCGAGGAGGGTGATGGGAAGGCGCTGGCTCACCCCGGACCGCTGATCGATCCGCTTGTCCTTCCGAGCCAGGAAGGCCACCCGCTCGATCACCTCGGCGACGAACTCGGGCACCTCCACCGGAAGCTCTCCCCGCTCCACCCACGCCTCCTGCCGGGTGATGCTCATCCCCGTCTCGACCTCCTCGGGATAGTGGGTCCGGATCTCGGCCCCGATCCGGTCCTTCAGCGGGGTGATGATCTTGCCTCTCGCCGTGTAGTCCTCGGGGTTGGCCGTGAATACCAGGAGTACGTCCAGGGCGAAGCGGATGGGGTAGCCCTTGATCTGAATGTCCCCTTCCTGCAGCACGTTGAACAGCCCCACCTGGATCTTTCCAGACAGGTCCGGGAGTTCGTTCAGGGCGAAGATCCCCCGGTTCGCCCGGGGCAGGAGTCCATAGTGGATCGTGAGCTCGTCGGAGAGCAGGTGCCCCCCCCGGGCCGCCTTGATGGGATCCACGTCCCCGATCACGTCGGCGATCGTCACATCGGGGGTCGCCAGCTTCTCCACGTATCGGGCCTCCCGGGGCAGCCAGGCGATGGGAGCGTCGTCGCCCGCATCCTCCAGGAGGAGTCGACCCTCCCGGGAGAGGGGCCTGAACGGGTCGTCGTTCACCTCCGAGCCCTCCAGGACCGGGATCGCCTCGTCGAGCAGATCCCGGAGCTGGCGTAGAATCCGGCTCTTGGCCTGACCACGGAGCCCCAGGAGGATGAAGTCCTGGCGGGCCAGAAGCGCATTGATCAGGCGCGGGATGACGGTGTCGTCATAGCCCTGGATTCCCGGGAAGAGCGTCTCCCCCTCTCTGAGCTTGCGGATGAGATTGCTGCGGATTTCGTCCCGGACCGGGCGGGGTCGGTACCCCGATTCACGCAGGGCGCCGAGGGTTCGAGGGTGCGAGCTGGACATCGGTAGGGACTCCATTGGGGTCGAGCCGGGGTGACGGGCAACGGGGGATTGGCTAATCTTCATCGTCCCCGTTACAGGAAGCGGACCCGTGCGTCGGTCACTGCTCCGGCGTCCCGGGTACCGTCCGGAGCCCGCCGGGTTCCGATGGATGCCGCTCCTCCGGGAACCCACGTCGGCGAGGGCGGTCCCCTGCTCCAGCGCGGAGCCCACGGGGGCGGAAGTGTGCCCCGGCCGCCGTGACCACGATCCCTTCCACAACCGCACAGGGAGATCGACGGCATGTCCGACTCCACTTCGCTGAATGGTGTCATCCATCCCCTGAAGGCTCAGCCCCAACTCCCACACGATCGCATCATCCTGGAGGAGCAACCCGACGACGAAGCCGTGCCCATGGATGTGATCTTCGTGGGTGGAGGCCCGGCTGGCCTGGCCGGCGCCATCGAGCTCGCCCGCCTGGTCCGCAAGGACGCCGAGGAGGGGGGCGACCTGGGCGAGGTGGAGATCGGGGTCCTCGAGAAGGCCGCGGAGCTCGGGGAGCATTGCCTCTCGGGCGCCGTGCTCAACCCCGAGCCGTTCCGCGAGCTCTTTCCCGAGCTCTCCGACGACGATTTCCCCTTCCGCGGCCACGTGGAGAAGGAGGCCGTCTACATGATGCGGGAGTCGTCGGCGATCCGCATTCCCACCCCTCCCTCCATGAAGAACCATGGAAATCGGGCGGCCTCGATCTGTGAGGTGGTTCGGTGGATGGGAGAGAAGGCCGAGGGGCTGGGGGTGAACGTCTTTCCCGGATTCCCGGTGGACTCCCTCCTGGTGGAGGGCCGTCGGGTTCGCGGGGTGCGCACCACTCCGGCGGGGTTGGACCGGGAGGGGAACCCCGGTGCGGGTCACACTCCCGCCATGGACCTGACGGCCCAGGTCACCGTGCTCTCCGAGGGGACCCGTGGTCCCCTCACCCAGAGCTGGCTTCGGTGGCAGGGGGTTGGGTCCCGGAACCCACAGATCTATGCTCTGGGGGTGAAGGAGCTCTGGGAGGTGAAGCGGCCCCTGGACCGTGTCATCCACACCCTGGGCTGGCCCCTGCCGGGAGATGCGTTCGGGGGAAGCTGGATCTATCCCATGGGCGACGATCTTGTCTCGCTGGGTCTGGTGGTGGGACTGGACTATCACGACGCCCGGCTCGACGTCCACGCGCTCCTGCAGCAGATGAAGGGTCATCCCTTGGTGAAGGGAATCCTCGAAGGGGGGGAGATGGTGGAATGGGGTGCCAAGACCATTCCCGAGGGAGGGTTTCACTCCGTGGCCGAGCGCCGGCACGGCGATGGGGCCTGCATCGTGGGCGATGCCGCCGGTTACGTGGACGTCCCCAGCCTCAAGGGGATCCACTACGCGGTCAAATCCGGGATCCTGGCGGCCCGGGCCATCTTCCGGGCGCTCAAGGCCGGCGACACCTCCGAGACTGGATTGGCCTCGTACACGGAGTCGGTGAACGACTCCTACATCATGAAGGACCTCCACCGGACCCGGAACATGCGCCTGGCCTTCAAGTCGGGCTTCTACAGCGGCGGGGTGAAGGCGGGGCTCATGACGGTCACCGGAGGCCGTTTCCCCGGCGGTCGCATCGAGGTTGAGGAGGACGCCGCCGAGCCCCGCAGCCTGGAGGCACCGGCGCCGGCCTATCCGGCCGATGGCGACCTCACCTTCTCGAAGGTGGACGCCGTCTTCAAGTCGGGGAACAAGACCCGGGACGACATTCCTTCGCACCTCATCGTGGGTGAGGACATTTCCCCCGAGATGGCTGAGTTCTACCAGCACGTCTGTCCCGCCGGGGTCTACGAACGGGACGGCGACCGCCTCGTGGTCAACGCTCCCAACTGCGTGGACTGCAAGGCCACGGACGTCCTGGGTCCCCGTTGGACCCCGAGGGAAGGGGGGAGCGGGCCGGCCTACCGGCGGATGTAGGGCGAGGGAACTCACCCTCCGTCCGGGAAGGCTGCCGGCGCGCGTCAGGTGGCTCCGGGGACCGTCTGGACCTGAAGGACCGGGTCGGCCGTCGCGTACCCCCCACCGCCTGGCACCGCTAGGGGCCCCGTCGTATCTTCCGCCCTCGAACAACTCACTATACGCACCGGCTTCTCCGCCGGGGCCAACCGAGCCCTGGAGATTCCAGAGAGGCCGGAATCAACCCGTCGCACCGGAGTGCCCTGATGCCCAGCCGCCATATTCTGCGGACGTCCCTGTTCGCCCTCGCTACCCTCCTCCTGCCCTTCGGCCTCCTCGGACAGACCGTACCCGGCCAGGACCGGGGCGCTGATGAGGGAGACGGCCCCTACGACCGTCTCATCATCCGGGGAGCCATTGTCATCGACGGAACCGGCGCGCCTCCGGCCGGTCCCACCGACATCGTGATCGAGGGGAACCGGATCGTCCAGGTGCAGACCGTCGGATACCCAGGGGTGGACATCAATGAGGATGCCCGTCCCGACGGGGCGGATCATGAGATCGACGCCCACGGGATGTACGTTCTTCCCGGCTTCATCGACAATCACGCCCATGCGGGAGGGGCCCCCAAGAATCCGGAGCTCTCCTACGCCTACAAACTCTGGTTGGCCCACGGGGTCACCACGGTGCGAGGCGTGGCACTCACCGGCTTCGACCTTTCGCTGGAAGAGCAGGCCCGGAGTGAGGCCAACGAGATCGTCGCCCCCCGCATCGTGAACTACCAGCGCCCCAGCTCCGGCTGGGACCGGGGGACCATCGACTCGCCCGAGATGGGACGGGAGTGGGTGCGCTGGGCCCACGAGCAGGGGGTGGAGGGAATCAAGTTCCACACCCACGCCATGGAGCCCCACCTCTTCGAAGCCATCGTGGATGAGGCCAACGAGCTGGGGATGGGGACCACCGCCCACCTCTCGCAGCCGCGGGTCACCCACATGAACGCCCGGGACGCCGCCCGAGCGGGGCTCACGGGGATGACCCACTTCTACGGCCTCCTCGAGTCGCTCATGAAGGACCACCAGATCCAGCCGTACCGGCTCGACTACAACTACCAGAACGAGCAGCACCGCTTCGCACAGGTCGCGGACCTCTGGCGGTTGAGCTACGACCGGGGCTCGGATGCATGGAACGAGCTCATCGATGAGTTCATCGAGCTCGATTTCTTTATCAATCCCACGATGACGATCTACGAGGCGAACCGGGACGTCATGCGGTCTCGGGAGGCGGAGTGGCACGACCGATACACCCTTCCCTCGATGTGGGACTTCTACACCCCGGACCGGCGGGCCCACGGGTCCTACTGGTTCTACTGGGGAACGGAGGAGGAGGCCGAATGGCGGGCCTTCTACCGGAAGTGGATGGACTTCCTCCAGGACTACCACCGAGCCGGCGGGCGCCTCACCGCTGGAGCTGACGCCGGCTTCATCTACAAGAACTACGGGTTTGGCTATATCGAGGAGCTGGAGCTCCTGCGCGAGGTCGGGCTTCACCCCCTGGAGGTCATCCAGTCCGCCACCCTCTATCCGGCCCAGGAGATCTACGAGGTCCGGGGCGAGCAGCCTCCCATGGGAAGCATCGAGGTCGGAAAGCTGGCGGACCTGGTGATCCTGGACGAAAACCCCCTGGAGAACCTGAAGGTGCTCTACGGCACCGGAGCGGTGAAGCTGGACGACGACACGGGCCAGCCGACCCGGGTGGGGGGGATCGTCTATACCGTGAAGGATGGAATCATCTACGATGCCCGTCAGCTCCTGGAAGACGTGGCCGAGATGGTGCGGCAGCAGAAGATCGAGCGCGGGATGGATCCCGACGCCCCGCTTCCCCGCTACTGAGGCCGGTTCCCTGAAAAGGCTGTTGAAGCAATGGGGGACGCCCACCGACGGTGGGCGTCCCCCATTGCTCAACCCTTCGATCGCCGCCTATCGGGCCAGAGAGGGGGAGGGCGCCCCCCCGGCCACTCCGCTCTGGGCTACCGCTGAGCGGTAGGAGTGACCGAGGCAGGGTTCGAAGTTGCCGCAACCGTAGAGGGCGGTGTAGATCCGGGTGTACTGCTGCACCACCTTCACGTAGTGCCGCGTCTCCCGGAAGGGGATGTGTTCCAGGAAGACGTGGGTGTCCCGGTACTCCGGTCGGCTCCGCCACTGGCGAGCCCGGGTGGGGCCGGCGTTGTAGGCCGAGAGGGCGTCTTCGGCCCGTCCGTCGAAGCGCTGGACCATGGAGGCGAGGAAGGCAGTGCCCAATCGGATGTTGGTCTCGGGGTCTCCGAGAGCGCCAGCGGAGAAGCGGAGTCCCTCAGCCTGTGCCACCTCCCGGGCCGTTCCCGGCAGGAGCTGCATGAGCCCCACAGCACCCGCACTGCTCTGGATCGTGGGGTGAAAGAGGGATTCCTGGCGAATGAGCCCGGCCACGAAGAAGGGGTCCAGCCCCCGAGCCCGAGCCTCCCGGACGATGAGGTCCCGGTAGGGAAAGGGATGCACGATGCGCAGGAGCCGGAGATTCCACTCCTCCTCCAGTCTGTGGATCGTCCTCCCCAGCACCACTCCCTGGATGGGCAGGCCGTCGTCAAGGAGAGCCTCGGCGAAGTCGTAGGCCTCCGCGTCCCGCTCCAGGAAGTACTCCTCCAGTCGGGCCAGCTCCCAGTTGAAGGAGCCTGAGGTGGGAACGCGCTGATGCACCCTGAGGCGGAGCAGGGCGTTGTGGATCGAATCGGAGCGATCCCGGGCGGGCGGCGGACCGGGCGGTAGATCGCCGGGAAGGACCGGGGCTTCGAGTCGATCGGCCGCGAACGTGCCGTAGAAGCTCAAAGGGTTTTCAGCGTACGTCTGCTGCAGAAGCTCACTGGCCCGATCTCCATCACCTCCCCGCTGGTGGGAAAGGGCGGCCCAGTAGGCGGCCTGCTGACGCGTCGCCCCTCGGCGGGCTCCCTCCAGGTACTCCTCGAAGGTGCGAGCCGCCCGGACATAATCGCCGTCGAGGAAGCTTCGAGTGCCGTGGCGGACAGCGGCCAACTCGCCGGGTGCCGACCCGATCCCCACCTGGAAGAGCGCCGCCATGACCAGCTCGGTCCAGCCACTCCCCCCCGGACCCCGGTCCAGGAGGAGGAGGAGTCCCTCTTCCCCCCGGGACGACTCCGGGACACGCTGACCAGCCTCGACGAAGTGGTTCAGGGCCTCCTCGTGGCGTCCCCTGGACAGGGCCGCCTGTCCCGACCAGAAGAGGGCATCCGCCAACACCTCTCCCGCGGCATTCGTCCGGGCGACTACGGGGCTCAGGAGCTCCAGGGCCTCGGTGGTTCGGTTCAACTCGACGAGAGCGCGGCCCAGGCCCAGTCGGATCTCATCCTCGACCTCGGGCCCCAAGGTCCCGGATCGAACGAGGGACTCTCCGCGCTCCCGGGCGCCGTCCCAGGTCCCGGCGGCCAGGAGGGCCCGGACCAGATCGACCCTGAGCTCCAGGTCGTCGTCCGCCTCCAGATCCAGCCGGTGGAGCCGCTCCCCGGCCCCTCGACCCGCCGGGCCTCGGGGATCCCCCCTGGTGAGAGCCCGAACGAGTTCCCCTCGAGCCCGGACCGTGTCGCCGAGGGAGAGGGAGAGCCTTCCGGCCCGGAGCCACGCGGCTCCCGCCTCGTCCCCCGAGTCCAGGGCCTGGGCCCCCCTTCGTGCCTGATTCCAGGCTCCCTCCTCGTCATCGGCCTCGAGGAAGGCATCCACGGCGTGCTCCCA
>SKKH01000112.1 GCA_007121555.1 Gemmatimonadota bacterium
AGGGGGATCCCCGAATCGACGTGTACCGGCGGAATCTCCAGCGCCAGTATCTGGCGGCGGCGGACCGCTATCTCTCACCGTCGAACCCGGGGCAGATCAGCGATGCGCGCCCCATCGTCCGTTCAGAGCTCCAGGCGCTCAGGGGTGCCGTGCAGGTGGCCATGGAGCGGAGTACCGACCGGATGACGGCCCTCCACCTGGAAGATCTGGAGGCGGAGATCGGACGGATCATGGACCCCCGCTCCGCCCGGCCCGCTCCGGGCTCGAGCGTCAGCGGCGGCCCCATCGTCATCCCGTTTCCGCTTCCCTTTGACCCGGAGGGGTGGATGGAGATGCTGGGCCTCGAGCATCCCGAGGGATGGATGGGGGTGCTCAGGGACGAGGGAAGCGAGGGGTGGGACGTCCCGGTGGCACCCCCTGCCGCAGTGCCTCCGTACTGAGGCGCACGCGGCTCAGGCGGATCCCGGGTCTTCGCAGGCCCGACCCGTCGCCCCAGGGGGGTTGTTCATGAGCCGGTATCTGGGGAAATTGGGTCCGGGCCCTGGGGCGGTGATATCCGCCCCGCCCGACACTGGAGGGGTGGCAGAACGGCTATTGCACCGGTCTTGAAAACCGGCGTCCGAAAGGACTTGTGGGTTCGAATCCCACCCCCTCCGCTCCACCCCACCTCCCTACGTGGGGGGGTCAGGAACAGGCTGGCGGTCGAAGGCTCTGCTGGTGTGGTGATGCAGAGACCCGTCGGCGGAGTGAAGACCCCGCTTCCCGCTAGCGGGGCTCCAGTCTGAGGACCTGCCCGTCGCCCTCATCGGTGAGGAGGTAGAGGTATCCATCGGGCCCGGTGGCGACCTCCCTGAAACGGACGCCCAGGTCCGCCAAGAGCGTCTCCTGCCGGCTCACTCGGTCCCCGTCCATGACGAGGCGGCGGATGTGCTGCTGCCTCAGGGCGCCCACGAAGAAGTCGCCCTCCCACGCCGGGAAGGCATCCCCGGTGTACACGGTCATGCCCGAGACCGCGATCGAAGGGGTCCAGTGGACGACGGGCTGCTCCATCCCTGCTCGAGCCGTGTCCTGGGTGATCGTGCTCCCGTCGTAGTCAATCCCGTGGGTGATCTCTGGCCAGCCGTAGTTCGCCCCGGGCTCCATGAGGTTGAGCTCGTCGCCACCTCGGGGGCCGTGCTCGTTCTGCCAGACGCGGCCCGTCACCGGGTGGATGCTCATTCCCTGGGCGTTGCGGTTGCCGTAGGTGTAGATCTCGGGAAGGGCGTCGTCGTGATCCACGAAGGGGTTGTCGTCGGGCACCCGGCCGTCGTCATGCAGGCGGAGGGTGGTCCCGGCGTGATCCGACAGATCCTGAGCCCGGTGCATCTCACCCCGGTCTCCCACCGTGATGTAGAGATATCCGTCGGGGTCGAAGGCGAGGCGGGAGCCGTAGTGCCGGCCCGGACTCGCTGCCGCTCGGGCTTCGAACACCTCTTCCACCCCCTGGAGATTCTGCCCGTCGAACTCTCCTCGTACCACCGCCGTGGTGGTCTGGCCACCCCCCACCGCCTTCGAGTAGCTGAGGTAGACCAGGCGGTTGGAGTCGAATTCGGGATGGAGCTCCACGTCTAGGAGCCCCCCCTGGCCCCGGGCCTGGACCTCGGGCAACCCACCTACGGGTTCGGGCAGAAGGGACCCGTCCCTGAGAATCCGGAGGCGGCCGGGACGCTCGGTGACCAGTGCGTCGCCGTCGGGCAGGAAGGCGATCCCCCACGGGTGTGACAGACCCTCGGCCACCACGACCACCTCGAAGTCCACCTCCGCGTCCGACCGCTCCACCGAGTCACCGGCCTCCAGGGCCGGGCTCGTTTCACATCCTGCCAACAGGAGGAGCCCCAGGGCCAGGAGTCCCGCGCCGGCCAGGGCCCACCAGCGCCTAAGGCTTTCGGGCTGATCTTCACTGTCGCTCCGGGTCCGCCCCCGGGAGGGGGTGTCAGGGGGTGTGGAACTGGGCATGGGAAAGGCCTCCGGAGGGATGATCGGGGGATACATGAGGGGTTGCCTTGACCTTCCGGTACCACCTCGTCCCCATGAAGATCCGGAGCGGAGGACCGGCCCTCCGCTCCGTCGCCCCCGCCTTTTCCCCATGGACCTCTCGTCAGGGGAAGATGCCCCGTTCCTGATAGGTCAACGCCACCTTCCGGATCGAGTTCACGAAGGCTGCGGTGCGCAGGTCGATCTTCATCTCCTGCGCCGTCCCATGGATCTCGTGGAATCCTTCGACCATGGTTTCCTCCAGCCCCGAGTTCACCAGGTCCTCCTCCGACGCCCCCACGGCCACCTCGTCGAAGCGCTCGGGGCTGAAGTTCTTGTCCACCAGGTCCTCCACCGCCGACATCATCCGCTCGGCCGCCATGGCCCTGAACCGTCGCTCCATCCGGCCGAACCTCACGTGCGAGAGGTTCTTGACCCATTCGAAGTACGACACGGTGACCCCCCCTGAGTTCAGGTACAGGTCGGGAAGCTGGAGGATGCCCCTGGCGTTCATGATCTCGCTGGCCTGGGCGGTGGTGGGCCCGTTCGCCCCCTCCGCGATGATCCTGGCTCGGATGCGGGGGGCGTTCTGCTCCCGGATCACGTTTTCCAGAGCCGCAGGGACCAGGATGTCACACTCCCACTCGAGACCGCGGACTCCATCCTTGTCCTCGAGGGTCTCGGTGCCTTCGAGCTCGAGAATGGACCCACCGGCGGCGCGGTGCTGGTGGACGGCCTCCACGTCGAGTCCGTCCGGGTCGTAGAGGGCGCCCTCCCGCTCCACGATCCCCACCACTCGGGCGCCGGCCTCGGTCAGGAACCGTCCGGCATGGTACCCTACGTTCCCGAGCCCCTGGATCACCACCGTCTTTCCGTCAATGCCTCGTTCCAGCCCCACCTTCTCCATGAGCTCTGCCGAGTCCACCGCCTCCCGGATCCCGAAGAAGACGCCTCGGCCGGTGGCCTCGACCCGGCCCCGGACACCCCCTTGAGTCACGGGCTTTCCCGTCACGGCGCCGGACGCGTCCACCTCCCCGTGGGACAGGGCAAGGTAGGTGTCGTGCATCCAGGCGATCTCCTGGGCGCCCACCCCCATGTCGGGTCCGGGCACGTCCACGCCGGGGCCGATGCAGTTTCGGCGCACCAGCTCGAAGGTGTACCGGCGGATGATCCGCTCCAGCTCGGCCTCCGAGTAGTCGCTCTTCTCGATCTTGATGGCCCCCTTCGCGCCCCCGTAGGGGAGATTCACCAGAGCACACTTGTAGGTCATGAGCGCGGCCAGCGCGGTGACCTCGTCTTCGGAAGCGTGGCTTGTGAGTCGGAACCCTCCCTTCACCGGGAGTCGGTGTTGGGAGTGGTGGGCTCTCCACCCATGGATCACCTCGATGGATCCGTCGTCTCGCCGGAGCGGGAAGCTCACGTGGTAGACGGCGTTGCACGCCTTGATCTGGGGCAGGAGCCCCGGAGGGTAATCTACCAGCGCGGCGGCCCGATCGAAGTAGCGGTTGACCTGCTCGAAAAAAGGAGGGTGCTGGTTCATGGGCTCTGGGATGGAGGGCGTGGAGTGAGGGAAGGAAACTGGGTAACCCTTGCCCGATCGCTCCGCGGATGCAACCCCCGTCGAGCGGTTCGCCCCATCCCGCGCTCGTGGGGTCCGTTGCTTCGGGTTCCTCCATACGACAAAGCGGCCCGGGGCTGGGAGGCCCCGGACCGCCTGTCATTTCCTCTCCGTCTGGGTCCGGTGCCTCAGGCGTGATGCCTGGGCCCCGAACCCATCAAATCAGGAGACGTTCGGGTTTGCGTTCCTTTCCGCGTCCTGGATCGGAATGCAGGTGAGCGAGCTGTAGGGCTCGTTCTTCTGGTTCAGCCCGGTTTCCCAGGTGAACTCTCCGAGCTCGTCGTCGGTGTAGCGGAGCATGTCACCCATGCGGGTGCCCTGCATCCACAGCTCCCTGCGACGCTCTTCCACGATCTGCCGCTTGATCTCCGCCTCGTCGTTGCTGCTGAACTGGGGGAGGTCGTAGTCTGCGCGCAGCTCGTTGATGATGTCCACGGCCGCCTGTCCACCTCGGGCCTCGGCCAGCATGAGCTGCGCCTCCCGGCCTGTAGCCATGGGCTTGTCCGTGGCCTCAGAGCTGTACTTCTCCTGAAGCGCGAGGCTCGTGATGTTGTCGTTCCCCGTGCTACCCTCGACTACATCCACGGGAACACGGGGGTCGGGCACCCCGTCGATCTCCAGGTCACGGAACCGGGGGTGGACGGACATGTCCCGGGTCACGTTGTTGCGCTGAACCACCTTGTTCCTTCGCCGCTGGGAGGTGGTGGCGTAGGTGGAGTAGTGCACGAAGTCCCGGTCGATCTGGCTCGCGTCCGACTCCACGCCCGACATGTTCCCCTGGTTCAGCCGCGTCCGGGCCCGACCCACCAGCGCCATCTGCTCGATCTGCGTCGCATCGGCATGGCTGGAGGCTCGGGCGCGCTCGATAGCGCTCGTGAACTGCGCCTCAGCCCGCTCGAACCCGGACTCCCGGGACTCGGCAGGACCGGAGTTGAACGCCACCTCACAGAAGGTCTCGCTCAGCAGGAGGATCGAGTATCCCGCGTAGGCGTGGGCTTGTGCGATCAGGAACTCCCGATTCGCTACGTCTCCAGCATCCCATCCCTCAATCCGATCGATGGCATCGAGGGCGGTGAATCGTGCCGTCTGAAGGGGCCGCCACGTGCCGTGGCTCGTGAACGTCTCGCAACCGGTGGCCCCGAAGTTCCGGACCTCCTCGTTGCGCGAGCCCCAGATGTTGTAGTTGCGGAGTCCGGACGAGGTCCACCACTCGTCGGCGAACAGGCCCGTGGCCACGCTCGTCGAGGTGAAGGCGCACTCGAAGTCCGCTACCGCTCCCAGGACCAGCGTCTGCGCCAGGCCCGGGTTGTCCAGCTCGCTGGCTTCCACCTGGCCGGGAAGATCCACATCCAGGAGGGAGTCGCAGGCGGCTGTGGTCAGGAGGAAGGCACCAGCCAGGGCGAGTCCCGCCGCCCGGCCGAACCCTCGGCTCCTCGATTGTGTTCGTCTATGGTTCATCACGGTTTTCTCCTTTTGATTCTGTGTCCGACTTCTTTCCGATCCGTCCAGCTTGTGGATCATCAGAAGGAGAACCGGAAGTTGACGGTAGCGGTTCTGAGCGGGGGCCAGACGGCCTGCTGCTCACCCGCGAAAGCCTGCCCGGGTCGGGAAATCTCCGGATCCATGACGGATTCGCCGCCATAGTTGTGCTCGGGCTGGCTCTGCCACAGCGTCGCGATGTTCCGCGCGGCCACGTTCACGGAGGCGTTGTTGATCCCCCAGCGGGCCACCCACTCATTGGGGATGCTGTAGCGAAGCGACATCTCCCGCAGCTTCAGGAAATCAGCGTCGTGGAATCCGATGGGTGACCGGCCAATGGCCCGATATCCCATGAAGATCGGATCGGTCTGCTCCCAGCTCATCCGGGTGTTCTGGAAGGACGTGTGGGATGCGTTGATCCCGTTGTCCATGACGATGTGTCCACCGCGACCGTCGATGCTGGTGAACAGTCCCCAGTTCCCGTATTCGAGGTTCGAGCTGAAGCTCGCCTCCCAGGTGGGCTCAGTGTTGCCCCAGTAGAGGTCGGGGGCCTCGTCGCAGGGCACGGCGCTTCCGCCGAACTCTCGGCCGTCCTGGCCGGCCCCGCCGTCACACATCAGGTTCGTGACCGCACCGCTGTTCCCCTCGACGAAGTCGGCGGAGACGATACGGCGGTGGAACCAGGAGGCCAGGGGGAACCCTGCCCGGTGCTGCCGGTCGAACCCGGCACCGATGAACTCCACCTCGTCGCCCAGTCCGTCGATCTCATTCCGCATCAGACCCAGACCCACGCCGATGTCCCAGCGGAGGTTGGCGCCATCCACGGCGACGAAATCGGTCTGGAGCTCCGTGCCCCAGTTCTTCACCAGCCCCACGTTCACGAGCTGTGAGCCCGGGAAGCCGTCGGAAGGCGCCAGGGGCCGTGCTACGATGGCGTCCCGGGTGTTCCGGAAGTACTGGGTGAACTCCACCGAGAGGCGGTCCTCGAAGAAGCCGGCGTCGAAGCCGAGTTCCAGCTCCTCACCCCGCTCGGGGGCCAGGTCCGGGTTTCCGAACGCCTGAGGCGTCAGGACCGGTACGTCGCCAGGACCGGTTTCGGCCCGATAGAGCCGCGCGGCGTCAAAGACGTCGGGCTGCTGCCCGGCGGCTCCGAACGCGCCCCGGAGGCGGAACTGGCTGATGCGGTCGAAGTTCCAGAAGTCCTCTTCGTGCATCACCCAGGTGGCGCTGATCTTCGGGTACACGGCGGCGTCGAACTCAGCACCGAAGGCTGAGTTGTCGTCCATCCGGACGGCGGCGGTCACGAAGATCCGCTGTTCCCAGTCGAACTGCTGCTGCAGGTATCCACCCACCGTCACGTTCTCGATGATGGACTCGCTGGCGTTGGACTCAGCGGCCCCGCCCACCGTGGTGACCGTCCGAGCCGGGAGCTGATCGCCCCGGCTGTAGGTCTGCCACTCTTCCTTTCCGAGGTACTGGAAACCACCGGAGGTGGCCATCCCAATGCTCTCGCCCAGCCTCCAGCGGGCCGTCACGGCGTAGTCGAAGGTGTTGAACGTGCTCCGGAGCCGGGTCACGTCCCTACGGCCCCGTGAGTCGGCTCCCCACCAGCCCGCAGCGCCGGCCGGATCCTGCAGCCAGAGCTGGGTGCTGAACTGCTCGGTGACGTCGGTTCCGAAGGTCAATCGGTTGGAGAGCCAGTCCACCGGATCGTACGAAAGGGTGCCGCTCCATGTGCTCCGATCGACCTCCTCACCCACCCGGTAGTCCTCAACGAAAGCTTCGTGAGGGCGCTGGTACCAGCCGCGGATCGGGTTGTCGGATCCAGCGGCCGGGGAGTTGGCCGGGCTGTTCCAGTAGATAGCCTGCCAATACGGGCCCGTCCGCACCGTCTCTCCGGTGGAGTAGGCCGCGTTGATGGCGATGTCCAGGTTGTCCGTTGCCAGAACGTTGATTCCCGCCCGGACGTTCAGACGATCGCTCGTGTTCCAGTCCACGATCCCCTGGTCGTCCTGCCGGCGGATCGAAGCGAAGTACCGCAGCGCCTCGGTGCCGCCCCGGGCGCTGATGTTGTAGTCCTGCAGGAGTCCGTAGTCGAAGAGCTCGCCGGCCCCGAACTGCTGCTCGGCTTCGTACAGGTTGTGGCTGATGAGCTCGCCCTGCGGATTGCGCCAGAAGGTCTCACCGATGGTGCCGGCGGGGTCGTGCATCCAGGTCGTACCGACGCTGGTCGAGACGTCGAAGGTGGTGGCACCCTCGGCACCCCGCTTGGTGATGATCTGGATCACCCCGTTGGAGGCCTCGGTCCCGTAGAGCGTCGCCGCTGCGGGTCCCTTGATCACCTCGATGCTGGCGATGTCCTCGGGGTTGATGTCGTTCAGGCGGTTCGAGGTCCCGTGCCGGTCCGTCGGTCCGGAGTTCGGGTCCGCGTTCATCCGCACACCGTCGATGTAGACGATGGGATCGTTCCCCAGCGCCGCGCTGGAGGAGCCTCGGATCCGGATCGGCGCTCCACCGCCTCCGACCTGACCTGCTCCCGGGGTGACCTGCACGCCGGGGGTACGGCCAGCCAGGAGGTTCTGCGGGTCGGAACCGGGAGAAACCCGGCGGAGCTGCTCGGTGTCGAGCCGGTCCACCACGTTCCCCAGCGCACGACGCTGAGTCCCGCCGGCGGTACCGGTGACGACCAGCTCATCCAGGGCCAGCGCCTGCTGGGCCATCTGGAAGTCCAGCTCCACCGTCTCACCAGAAGCTACGGTTGCAGAGCGGGTGCGGGTCGCGAAACCCAGGATCTGGACTCGGACCTGCACCTCACCGGCAGCCACGCCGGTGATCTCGTAGCGACCGTCGGATCCGGCCAGGGTTCCCTGACCAGTGCCTACGATCTGCACCTGCGCGCCGGCCAGCGCACGGCCGGTGCCTTCTTCGATGACGCGACCGGTGATGGTCCCCTGGGTGGCCACATCCTCAGCCGTCTCCAGGCCCCGGTCCGTCGCCGAGACGACGCTCATCGTCTCGGAAGGGGTGTTTTCGTGCGCGTCCACCGGCTGGGCCCAAAAGGCCACAGCCAGAAGAAGGGCACCTGATGTCAGATGAGCAAAAGTGCGCATCTGTACCTCCTAGGTATGGGAATTCGATTCGATTTCAAGATGGTTCTGCCCGAGCGGCTGGGAACCGCTGAGGTAGTGCCGAACCAGGGATTGGAATGTCACTCATTTCCTCCTTTTCGAGGGTTGGATGCAGAAAAAAACTCTCTCAGGCCCGGTCGAGACCACCGGAACATCCCCGGAGAGCCGATCCTGTTCCTGCCCTCGGTTGTAATGGGGTGTGCTGGGAGTGTCTGTGTCTGGACGTCCCTGAGGTCCAAACACACCAAACCCACGGTGCCCCGACCCGGGAGGGTAAGGAGCAGTTCGTGCGGCTCGGAATTGAGATCAGAGTAGACCGCCCCCTCCGTCAGGTCAAGTTTTCCGAATGCCTCACGACTGCGAAACGATTGGAGAACGTTCGGTCTGACAACGCGGTAACGTGACCTGGACCGGGTAGGGTGGGTGCATCGAGGGGAAGGGGACGGGGCCCGGAAGTGCCCCGGAGCGGGCGCGAGGAGCTGGAACGGCCTCCGCCCCGTTCATGCCGGCTTGAAGGGGGGCGTGCTCAGTCGCCTCCGCCGGTCTCCTCGGCGGCCTCGACCGCCGCTTCGGCCCCTGCGAAGCCGATCTTGGAATGGGTTCCGTCGCAAAAGGGCTTGGTTTTGGATCCGCCGCAGCGGCAAAGATATGCGGGGCGCCCCTCTCGGTGGGGTACGGGGTTGCCGTCATGGTCGGTGATCTGGATGTCGTCGTCGGATTCCACCTTGAGTGGTCCGTCCTTCAGAATCGTCACTTTGGTCATGAATCCTAATGGGTTGGGGTGAAGGGTCCGTTCGGTTCGTCCGTCAGTCAGGGACGAGTGCCAGCGTGATGGTGACCTCGGTTCCGTCGTCAGGGAGCAGGTCGCTCCCTTCGAAGCTCGTGACTCCGCGCTGGTGGTCGCGGATCGTGTAGGCCGAATTGGAAATGACGCCGCCAGGGCAGGAGAAGAGGCAGAGGATGCAGCCCGACTCCCACTCGTGATTGTGCGCCTCGTTCCCTCCGAACCGCATCTCCACCCCCTCGCCTCCCGGGTCGTCGAGGAGCTCGGCCAGCGTGTACGGCCGGTCGCCGTCCTCCCACTCCACCATGACCTCGACCCGGCTGCCTTTGACCCTGGCGGTGGGGGCGTTCACGAGGGGAAGCCACCGGAGGTTCCAGGCCGACATCGGAACACCACCGCCGTCCTCGGCCCCCAGGTCGCGCAGCATCCGGGCCACCTCCTCGTCATCGGCGTCGGTCACGAAGAGGGCCTGGTGCGACGCGCCCCCGGTCCGGCTCACCACCGCGTGATACTGGTGATCGGGGGGAAGCGAACTGTCGAAGGCCTCTCGCTGGAGGGTGGCGGTGAAGGAGAGAGAGCGGGCCGCTCGATCCACCTTTACGGATCCGGCACGGTAGGCGGGCCCCGGCCCCGACCGCTCCACGCCGTGGGTCGGCGCCCAGTTCGGGATGGCCGAGCCCTCTGAGGTCTCCGAGTGACAGGGGAGGGTCGGAGCCCAGACCGTCAGGGCCGGGACGACGACGAGCAGGAGAAGGCCTGGTAGGGCCCCCGAGTAGAGGCGAGCCCCGAAGGGCCGACCTCCCGAGAAGGACAGTGGTCCGTTACGCATCGGCCGCCCCTACCTGTTGGACCCAGGGGGTCGCTCCCCATGACCTTCGATGTCTCCGCACGCCAGGGGTGAGCCTCCGTCTCCGAGAATCTGGATGAAGTGGGGCTCGCCCACCGGGAGCTCATCGGCGTCCAGGGTCGTGGTGCTGTTCCCGGTTCCGTCGGCCAGTCCCAGGATGGGGTTCAGCGGAGTCGCGACCGGGCCTCCCTCCGCGCACGTTCCGGTGTGCACGTGTGCGTCATACTCCCCCTCGTCCGGAAGACCCTCGAGATCGATCACGACGATGACCGCGTCGTCGGCGTGCATGGCCATGGCCTCGCCCGAGACCTGGGAGCCGTTGACCTCATGGAGGGGAATGGTCGCATGGAACATCTCGTCCATGGGTGCGGCCTCTGGGGCCGGGGCCTCGGCAGGTGGAGGCTCGTCTGCTGGGGGGGGAGGGGGGGCGTCGCCGCAACCGGAAAGCGCCATCCCCGCGATGAGCGCGGGTAGGAAGAGTCTGCGGGTCATCATGGGCAGTCCTGGGTTCGGCTCGAAGGATGAATCCTCCCGGCGAAGGGAGACCCTCTCATTTCCCTGTTCCTCTTCAACAGGCTTCTAACCCGTCCTCGACCCGTTTGGATCCGAGGAGGGGCGGTCGCAGGGGGTAGATGCCTCCCTGAAGCGTTGGCGGTCCGGTCGCTGTTTGGCAAGCATCCTTCGGTCTCGTGTCGGGGCACCCCGCGCGTTCGGCGGCTCTCGAGCACCCTGATCCGCAGCGGGATAGGCGGTCCCCGAAGGCACCCCTCGCGGAACCTTGGAGTCCCCCCGGGGATCGGATAGATTCCGAGCGACAACATCCTGAAACGTCTTTTCACACGGGGATCACGTGAGCATCTGGGCCAGGCGTCCGACCCACGAGGTGGACATCGGTGGGGTGAAGGTGGGAGGTGCGAATCCGGTCATCGTTCAGTCCATGACGAACACCGACACGGCCGA
>SKKH01000129.1 GCA_007121555.1 Gemmatimonadota bacterium
AGGAGCAGCACTCCCGGAAGGGCCAACGTCCCGAGGGGAAAGGCCGTCAGTCGGTCCGAGGTGAACAGGGTCTGGGTGGTGTTCAGAAGGTCCCTCGCGTACTGGCGGGCGACCGCTGCCGGATCATGGGCCAGGACCTCCAGGGTGCTCGAGAAGCGGTCCTCCATCTGCAGGCGATCTTCCACGCTCAGACGATCGCCTTCCCCGTAGTAGGTCATGGCCAGGTTGGCGTAGTTGTCGGTGGGGTACAGCGGCGAGCCCGTGACCCCCGCATAGCTGCCCCACACGAGAAAGACCGCCGCCCAGCCCCCCAGAAGAGCCCCCGTCCAACGCCATCTGGCGCCCGGGGTCCCGGATGCGACCCAGGGTGCCAAAACCAGGAGGGTGAGGGGGAGTCCGTTCACCCGGAAGAGGAGTGACAGGCCGATGAGCGCGCCGGTGGCCGCGGCCCACCAGAAGGGTCGCGATCCCGTCGAAATCCGCCAGGCCGCCCAGAGTGTGGCCGTGTAGAAGAAGAGGAAGGGTACATCGGACGTGGCCTGAACCGCGAAGGCCAGGAAGGTCCCTGAGGTGGCCAGGGCCACTGCGCTCCCCACACCGGCCGCCGGACTGAAAAGTTCCCGGAAGAAGAGGTAGCCGATCCAGATGGTCAGGAGCGCCGTCACCCAGGAGAGCACCAGACCGACCTGGAACCAGTCCGAGATCACGATCCGGCCCAGGAAGAGAAGGAACGGATAGAGTGGTGGTTGGAAGTCCATCACCAGGGGAGCGCCCTGCCGGAACCTCTCCGCTTCCGGAATGAATCCACCCAGGAGGTCGGATTCGGTCCCGTATCCCGGGTAGCCGCGGCTCCCCGCGACGAGCGCGAGGGCGATCCCGAGCAGGGCGAGGGCGAGCACCACCCACCCTCGTGGGTTCCAGGATGGGCCGGCGGTCTCCGACGCGATCGCGCCGGGCACAGTCGAATTCACCTGGCCCGATCCAGGGCTGAAGTGCGGTATCCGGTCAGGTGGGCCCCCGTGCGCTCGACGGCGGCCCGAACGGCGTCGGAGGTCAGGGCCGCCAACTCCCGCTCCCGCCCCTTCCCGTAGCTGTCCCGGAGCTCCAGAAGGTCATCGGGGACCCCCGGATGACACATGATCTCATGCAGCCCGGGGGCCAGGTCCCTGAGGGCCCGCTCGAGCCGGTCCGCCACGATGCCTTCACCGGATGAGGGATCCGGAAGGGGGAGGAGTCGGCCGTTTCGCAGAATTGCAGGACTCCCGTTCGGGATTCGTGGAGAAAGCAGGGTACAGAGCGCCAGCCCTGCCCGGAGGTGAAGGGGTGCCCCGGGATGGGGTCCTGGAGGCACGTGAGAGTGACGGACCGCCCCGATTCCGTAGTCTCCCGCCAGGCGGTGGGTCAGCGCCAGGAGGCCCGGGAGCATGTGGACGTGGCGGTGGCTGTTCAGCGCCGAAAACACGAGCCCCAACTCCAGCCCCCGTTCGATCTGGGCACGCCACTCCCTTTCGACCTGGCCCACGGGGATCCCTCTGCGGATCCATCGCTTCAGGAAGCGCCCCAGAGGGAGGAACTCGCCATGGCGGTCCAGAAGCCTGGCGACGGTTTGAAATGGGGCGACGGGGGGGCCCGTGGTCAGGTTCAGGTGGACTGCCAACTCCACCGGACGCCCGTCGGCAGTCAGCGGCAGGAGGGGCAGGTGGTCCTCGACCTCGGGAAAGTTGAGCATGACCGCAGTCGCCGTGACGATCCCCTCCTCCATCGCCTCTCCAATGCCCCGACTCACTCCGGGCGAGATCCCGAAGTCATCGGCGGTCACCACGAGACGCAGCCGTCCGGGGGCGACCGGGGGTCGGGTCATCGACCTGGACTGGAGCGGAAAGGCGACTCGCGATCGGAGGCATCGTGGGGCAGCTCCTCCACCACGGGGACGTCGAGGCTCCTGAGGGGAAGGGGGGTAGGCAACGGCCCCCGGATCCGATCCGAATAGCCGCCCCGCAGGTCGTGGAGCTTGATCCGGGCCAGGGTCGGCACCAGCCCGATGAACTGCTGGAACTTCCGAACCGTGGAGTCGTCGCTCTCGTAGGTCACGTGGACCGGGATCTCGGTCACGTCGAGCCCGAGGTGCCGGGCCCGGATGAAGATCTCGACGTCGAAGAGGAACCCGTGGGTCTGGATCGCGGGGAAGATCCGCATGGCCGCCTCGCGACTGAACCCCTTGAGCCCACTCTGGGTGTCACGGGTGTCCAGTCCGAAGAGGAGTCGCACGAGTCGGTTGAAGCCCAGACCCATCTGGTGGCGCCTGTACACATGGCGCACCAGCCGGTTGTTCGCCGTGTACACGGAGTCCGGGAGTCGGCGATTCGCCACGACCACCGGATCGCCCTGATCCAGCCGGTCGATCATGGCGCGGATGTTGGAAAGCGAGAAGGCCATGTCCACATCGGTGAACACGATCTTCTCGCCCCTCGAGTTGAGAACGCCGTTCCGGATCGAGAAGCCCTTCCCCATGTTCTGGGGATTCCTCAGGATCATCAGCCTGGGCACCTGCGTCCGGAGATTTCCCAGGAGTTCGAGGGTGCGGTCGCTGCTCCCGTCGTCGACGATCAGGAGCTCCCAACCCCGGCCCAGGACATCCAGGAACTCCGCCAGGGCCAGGACCGTCCGTTCGACCTGCCGCGCGGCGTTGTAGCAACCGATGATGAGGGAAAGGTCCGGGGCGTCTTCCGGTCGGAACATGGGGTCCCAAGGTGCGCGGGCGGCTCGCTCCCGGGATGGACTCATCGGTTGTGCCCTTTCATCTGCTCGCTGCTCCTGGGGTGGACCCGCCCTCCTGTGTCG
>SKKH01000287.1 GCA_007121555.1 Gemmatimonadota bacterium
AAACCGGAGCTCCGGCCGGGACGAGGAGCTCGCGGCCGACTACTGCCTCTCCTGCCTTCCCCTTTCGGTCCTCCGGGAGCTGGACGTGGACCTCTCGCCGGATCTGGACGAATTGGTCGCGGCCGTGAGCTACAGCGGGAGCGCGAAGGTCGGCCTCCAGATGCGCCGCCGGTTCTGGGAGGAGGATGATGGGATCTACGGAGGCCCCGGCCTGACGAATCTCCCCCTGGGCCAGTTTTCCTATCCGTCGAACGGATTCAACTCCGAAAAGGGGGTGCTCCTGGGGTTCTACGGGAACGACGAACTGGCCGGGGAAGACGGGCGCCCCCTCCTGGAGCTTTCCGAGCGGGAGCGAATCGAGCACGTCCTCTCCTACGCCGGGCGCTTCCACCCGCAGATGCGGGAAGAGTATGAGACCGGGGTCTCCGTGCTCTGGAGGAAGATCCCCTACAGCAACGGAGCCTACGCCACCGGGACCCGCCCGTTCGTCGACGCGCTCACGGAACCCGCCGGCCGGATCTACCTGGGGTGCGCGGCGGTGAGCGGATCCCCGGCGTGGCTGGACGGGGCCGTCTCCGGGGCCTGGACGCAGGTCGAGAAGCTGCATCGCCGGGTCATGGCCGAGGACGGCGACGGGGGTTGAGCTCCCGCCCCACCAGGCTTGACTTCCCGGAATACGCGCCCTGCCCTGCCCTTTCGCGCCGGAGGGCCTTTGAATTGCGTATCCGTCCGCCGAATTCACCGGCAAGTTGGTCTCGGGAGCCGGCAACGACATCTGGACCGTGGAGGTCCAACCCGGCGGAGGCGCCGTGACGTTTGCGATAGGGTTCGATGTCTGACACATTGGCCGCAAGGTCGGGGGTGCTTTCGGCCCCCTCTGCGTCTCCCCCCAACCCTCCCGTCGCCATTCTTCGAGCCCCGTCTCCACCTCCTCGGGATGGCGTTCCGCCATGTCGACGGACGCTTTCTTCGTCCCGACCCGCGCCGGTTTCGTCCGGGTGGGCTTGGCTCGAGTGCGTCGGCACCTGTGCGGGAGTCGTGCTTGCCTTCTTCCTCCCCCTCGCCGTCTCCGCACAGATGGTGCCCACGGAACCGGAGGCCCTCCCTCCGCTGACGATTCCCAGGATCCACGGCCCCATCGTGCTCGACGGACGGCTGGACGAAGCGGCGTGGGATGAGGCGGCGCGCCTGGAGGGCGTCATGCATGTGCCCGACTTCGGTGCCGAGCCCTCGGAGCGAACCGAGTTCCTGCTGGCCCATGACGGAGAGTACCTCTACTTCGGCTGCCGAGCCGGGGACTCGGACCCCGGCGGGATCCGGGCTCCATCGCTGCGGCGGAACGATGGGCGCTTCATCAACGACTGGTGCACCCTGAACCTGGACAGCTTCAAGGACGGAGAGACCGCCCTCGTCTTCGGCACGACCCCGGCGGGCATTCGCACGGACGCGGTCGTGGCGAACGACGCCACCGAACCACCGAACTTCGACTGGAACACCTTCTGGGATGCGGCGGCGGCCATCACCGACGAGGGGTGGTCCGCCGAGATCCGGATCCCCTTCTCGAGTCTGGGCTTCCAGGCTGAGGAGGGCCGCGTGGTCATGGGGCTCTCAGCGTGGCGCAACATCGCGCGGAAGAACGAGCGGGTCACCCACCCCGCAATTCCGCCCCGCTGGGGCATGCTCAGCTTCCTGAAGGCCTCCCAGATGCGCCCAGTCGTCCTGGAGGAGGTCGAGGAACGGAGAGCCGTGCACGTCACACCCTACCTTCTCGGAGGCGCGGGGCATTCGCACGAGGTGGCAACCGACGGACCCGCCTACGACCGGAGCTCGGAGCGGGTCCGGGAAGCGGGGCTCGACGTAAGGTACGGGCTCGGCGCCAACCTCTCCCTGGACCTGAGCGTGAACACCGACTTCGCCCAGGTGGAGGCCGACGACCAGCAGGTCAACCTGGACCGGTTCTCCCTCTTCTTCCCGGAGAAGCGTCGCTTCTTTCAGGAGCGAGGAGCGGTCTTCGAGTTTCCGGTGGGTACCCAGGAGCGTCTGTTCCACTCCCGGAGGATCGGTCTGGCCGATGGCCGGCCGGTGCGGATCTACGGGGGTGGGCGGGTCGTGGGCCGGTTCGGCGAGTGGGACGTGGGAGCCCTCAACATGCACACAGCGGCGTCCGAGCTGCTTGGCTCGGAGAACCAGGGAGTGGTCCGGGCCCGGCGGCGGGTATTGAACGAAAGCTCCTATGCCGGAACGATCCTCACCAGTCGGCTGGACTCGGACGGCGGTCAAAACGTCGTATACGGCGTTGACGCACAGTTGCGGCTCCTGGACCGGGACTACCTGATCGTGAACTGGGCCCAGAGCTTCGACCACGAGGAGGGCGAGTTGCTGGAGGGAGCGGCCACGACGTTCGCCGACCGCTCCTTCGTACGGCTCCGGTGGGAACGACGGGACATCTACGGGCCCATGTACGACATGGAGGTATCCAGGGCGGGATCCGTGTTCGAGCCCGGGCTCGGGTTCCTGCAGCGTCGGGACTACGCCCGCGGCGCGGTTCGCCTGGGATACGGCTGGGACCCGGGGCAGGATTCCCGGGTTCTCCGGTATGGGGTCGGGTTGACGGTTTCAGGTGTCCGACGCAACGAGGACGGCACGCTCGAGACCGGCTCCGTCGAGCCCTCGGCCATCGTGGATACCCGGAGCGGTCATCAGCTCATGGGGATCCTCCGCCACCGGCACGAGGACGTGGAGCGAAGTTTCCCACTCGCCACGGGGGCATCGGTTCCCGTGGGACGATATCGCTACCGGGAGGGGGTGCTCCAATATCACACCCCTCCCGGGGGTCTTCTCCAGGCGCGGTTCCGACTCGAGGGCGGGGGATTCTTCGACGGCAGTCGCCGTTCCGTCGAGTTCTCGCCTTCCTGGTTCCCATCCCGCCACCTGGCCCTTTCCGGAAGCTACCGCCTGGACCGGATCCGGTTCGAGGAGCGAGGGGAACGGTTCGACGCCCACATCGCTCGCGTCCGCACCGACGTCATGCTCTCGCCTGAGGTGTCCGTTGCCACCTTCATCCAGTACAACAGCGAGCTCGACCTGGTGGAGGCGAACCTGCGATTCCGCTACAACCCGAGAGAAGGCGACGATCTCTACATCGTCTGGAACGAGGCGGTGAACGCCGCTCGCTTCGACCATGACCCGGTCCGACCGAGGAGTGACGAGCGCACCCTTCTGGTGAAGTATTCCCACACCTTCTCCCTGGGGATGTAGCCTCGTTTCGGTCCCGCCAGCGAGGAGCAGGGGGATCACGGATGCGGCGTTGCGGGAGCAACCACCGGCAGAAGGGCGGCCATGATCGCCGACCGGATCGGGGTCTCCTGGGAAAGGTTGCCGCCTTCCGACGGGCCTGGCAGCTTGGGACGGTCTCCCGGCAAGCCACTCGAATTCGCAGTGACCATGCCCGAACCTCGAGAGCTGGGCACGGCTATGCCCAGGGCGGGAGGAGCCTACTACTACATCAACGACTCGCTGGGTCCCCTCTTCGGTTCGGTGGCGGGATGGGGAAACTGGCTGGGGCTCGTCTTCGCCACGGCCTTCTACATGATCGGCTTCGGGAGCTGCCTGACCATCCTGGTTCCCGTGCCGGAAGTGTGGCTCCTCTCACCGGCTCAGGTCGGGGCCCTGACCGCCGCGGCCCTCTTCGTCGCCATCAACTATCTCGGGACGAAGGAGACGGGCCTTTGGTTCGCGGTGCTCCCCGCCGCAGGGCTCATCTTCGTGACCTACCTCGGGTTCGCGGAAATCAACACCGTGGCAGAGGAGCTGAAGGACCCGGGTCACAATCTTCCCCGCGCCGTCATCGGCAGCCTCCTCTTCGTGATCGTGCTCTACGGCGTCGTCATGATCGTCCTCATGGGTGTCGAGCCCTACGAGACCATCGTGGACTACGGGCAGCGCGCCGTGGCGCTGGTGGCGGAATCCATGCTCGGATGTGTGGGGCTCGTGCTGCATCTGACCGTCTACGGTCTCCTGAACATCGCCCTCATCGGCTTCATGGCCCCGGTGGAGATCCTTCTGAGCGTCGGGTTCGTGGCCTTCGGCGTGCTCTGGTTCGTCCTCTACGCCCGGAGGCGGGCGGAACCGGTGAGCCTGGTGGGGGAGGCCATCGTCCGCGTGGTGGGAGAGCCCGGCGTTCCTGCCGACCAGGTCCTCATGGGCTGGACGGGAAAGCGCCGGGGACGCGAATACATCTTCGGCTCCACCCTGGATCCCGTCCTCCAGCACGCTCCGTGCGAGGTCTCGCCGGTCACCCTCCGGAATCGTCCCATCGGTCAGGTGGCGGCCAAGGTGGCCAGAGCAGCAGGGCTGGAGCCCGCCTCCTACCGGGTCGAGATCCTGGTGGGCGACGACATCCGAGCATCTCTCCTGGAGTCCATCAAGAAGTTCGACACGATCTGCTGCGGCATGTCCACCACGAACCGCGTTGAGCGGATCTTCTTTGGATCCCTGGCCGAGCGGGTGGTGCGGGAGGCCCCGGGAAACGTGGTGCTGGTCCGTGGACCCTTCCGGCTGCACCGATCCGTACGCCAGGCCCTGGCCCAGCGGCTGCTGAAGTAGGCGGGCAGGATCGGCGTCGTAGCGGGAGACGTGATCGGCTCGGTGCTCGAACGCGGGGGCACCAGGCACACCACGTTCTCCGTGCTGGTGCCTGGCTCAGGCTTCACGGGCTGAGAGCTCCCGGGGTGCACGAGCCTGACTTTACCGGGTTTCGCCTCTTGCGATCAGCCGCGGCCGTCCTCCGACAGGGGGATGCTCCGCTCCGCTTCGGGTCCGATCCGGCTCGGGTCCAGCCGGGCGACCGTGCTGGCCTGCGGACCCTCTTCCCCCCCCCGCCTCTGCGTAGCGAACTTCATCTCCCACCTCGAGTTCATCGTATTCGAGATCCACGAGGGCTTCCTCGTGGAAGTAGATCTGCCTCCCCTGGCGGGACTCGAGAAATCCGTATCTGACCCCTTCGTCGCTGACCAACAGCCTCGTGACACGCCCATGGGGCGGCAGCTCGGAGCGCTTGACCTCTCCCCGGCTCCTCTCCTTCACCTCCTGCAGGCGGTTCCGGGCGATGGAAAAAGCCTGACGAATGACCTGCTCCACATCCTGATACTCGATCGCCCCGGGGTCGCTCTGGTCCACGATGACGGTGCGGTTTGGGACCGCCATTTCCAGCTGGACCCTGTAGGTGTTTCCACTGTGGCGCCCCGGGGTGGTATCGGTCACCGTGGCCCGGCAGGAGATGAGGCGGGGGTGGACCTTCTCAAGCTTGTCGATCCCCTCCAGGATAAGGGCCTTGAGGGCATCGGTGGGTTCAACTTCGCGGAACGCGATCTCAGGTGGGACGTCCATGGTTCAAGTCATTGTTGAAATGTAACTTACGCCTGTGCCCCTTCTAATGGTCAACCCTGGCGAGTCTCCGCGGTTCCACACGCCTTGCCCGGAGCTGGAGGCCTGGTGGTGGGGAGGTCACGATCGGCGAGGAGGCTGGAACGGTGGGAAGAGAGGGTGCCACGCCCGAGCGCGTTGCGGCGAGTGTGACGACTTGTGGAAGAGAACCTCGGAGACCCATGCGTGCTCGCCCGGCTCCAGGCGTCCGGTGGGGTCCTGAGTCCCTGACGATCGCCCCTGCCCAGACGCTTGCCGCGTATCGCACGGCCCGAGGCGGTGGCACTCAGGCAGAAGAGTCTCCCGTGAACCCGGAGCGATCCACAGCTACGGAACCGACGAATTCGGCTGGGCTCGGGCGCTCCGGAGCGGGCGGTAGAGGGGCTGGTGGCCGAGGCCGTCCCGCCGAATCAAACCTCACCGAGTTGAGGCTTCGGGTGGCAGGGCCCTATTGTGAAGGAACGCCCGGGGAGTGTTTCCCCCATGCCGTCCCCCCCACCCCGAACCGTCCTTGACTGACCCTGCGCACGATGGAGTCTCCTTCGCCCCAGGCCGCTTTTGGGCCCCTCTGCTTTTCCTGTTCCTTCCCGTCGTCGCGGCGTGCGAGAATCCAGAGACAGAAGGGGACCCCGAAGCCGAAGTCCAGCGGCTCGCGGAAGAGGCCCGGGACCGCCTGCAGGTCAACGAGGGCGGGCAGTTGGTTCTGGAGACCATCGAGGCACATGGAGGGCTCGAAGCTTGGTACCGGGCTCCGACCAGCTCCTACACCTGGGAGTACGCCAACGTGGGAGGTGACCTCCGGTTCAAGTCCTTCCTGGTGGCCGACAATCGGACCCGTGAAGTCTATCACGACCTCCTCCTCACCGGCTCCTGGGATGATCCGGAATCGGTGGATGCCCGGTTCGCGTGGGACGGGGAGGAGGCCTGGATCCACCCGCCGGAGATCGAACAGCCGAATCCGCGCTTCTGGGGGATCTCCGGATACTACTTCCAACAGATCCCCTTCGTGCTGGCCGATCCGGGGGTGAACTACGAGCGGCTTCCGGACGAGGAGGTGGACGGGACCACCTTTCGCATGGTCCGGACCTGGTTCGACGCGGGTGTGGGGGAGTCACCGGGGGATTCATACACCCTCTACGTGCATCCGGAGACCGGACTGGTGGAGGCGATCCGGTACACGGTGTCCTTCGGTCGGGACGTGCCGCCGGGGGCCGACCTTCCCGAAACGCTCTTCTACTACGATGACCATATCACCGTAGACGGCCTCACCACCGCCACCGCATACCGCGGCTACAGCCTCAGCGAGGGGGGCACCCGGGGCGAGCTCCGAAACGAAGCCTTTGCCGACAGCATCTCCTTTCGCCGCACCTTCGACCGGTCGGCCATGGAGCCGCCGGAAGGTGCCCGGTTCGTTCCGCCACCCGGTTCCTGAAGGGGCGTCCGTCCCGGGATCAAGGACCGCCCAACATCGTGGGCAGGAGAATCAGGTCCGCCGTCACGGCCGGGCTGTTGTCGACGGGTACGGTGGCCGCCGGGACGCCAGCAACGGATGTCCCCGACGGATGGGTCAGCTTTCCGGATGGACCAGTCCCGATACGAGACCACTCATGAGCCCGACCGCCTCCTCGTTTGAGAGGCCCTCCCGGCGGAGGGAGCGCCAGGTGCCGAATCGCAGCGCATGCCCCACAGCGGCACGGACCAGCCGCTGCGTGTCTCCCTCGACTCCCCATCCGGCCGAGAGGCCTCCGGTCATCTCCGCCATGTAGCTCCAGAAGGGCGCCAGTACCTCCTGCAGGGCCGGCACCTTCTCCTCGTCCCGGATGACCTGGATGAGCATCTCCTCACCGGCTTCGAAGTACACATAGAGCGTCCGGAGAGCCGCCGCCAGTCGCTCCCGGGAATCCTCGATACCGGCCCAACCGGCTGGGTCGGGGGGAGGATGTTGCTGGCTCCAGTGGGCGGAGCAACCCCGGATCAGGGCGTGCTCATCCGGGAAGTGCCGGTACACGGTGAGGCGCTGGACACCGGCCCGCTCCGCGACGGCGCTGATGGTGGTGTCGGCCGGCCCCACTTCCTCGTGCAGCTCGACCACCGCGTCCAGTATCCGCTCTCGAGTGGGCTTCTTGCTCATGAGATGAACATAGGTGTTTATTTTTGCATTGACAACAATATAAGGCGTGCTGTATTCGTAATCTTGTACGTGAACATGCTTGTACACATCAACCTTCACGCAGAGAGGCACCATGAGCAGCGTTCCGAACAAGATCACTACTGGAGCTCCCACCCAATCCCCTGAAGGAGGGCCGACGGTCATCTCCCCCGGAGGACGGGCATCCTTCGACTTCGGAGGACTCGGTGTCGAGTGGATGTTCGACGGCAGGGAGTCGGAGGGTCGATTCAGCGTGGTGCATCATCCCATCGCACCTCGGGCGTTGGCCGCCCCCCTCCACTACCACCACAACGAGGACGAGTACTCCTTCGTCCTCGAGGGAACGCTGGGCGCGCTGCTGGGCGACGACGTGGTGACGGCGGGGCCCGGCACCTGGGTCATGAAGCCGCGTGGGCAGTGGCACACCTTCTGGAATGCGGGAGACACTCAATGCCGGATCATCGAAGTCATTTCGCCCGCCGGCTTCGAGGACTACTTCCGCGAGATCGCCGAGGGCTGGGGTGACGTGGAAAGCCTGGCCAGGATCAGCGCCAAGTACTCTCTGGAGATGGACATGGAAAGCGTCCCCGGGCTCTGCCAGCGATTCGGGCTCACCTTTCCCGAGCTGTAGCGATGTCTCCAGACGTCACCTTGAGGCCGGCACTCGTCCAGGCTCGTTTGACGGGACCGCCTGTAGACGCCGGGATCCCCCGGGGAGGAAGCCGGGGAACGGAAGTGGATCGAGGATGGCTCAGAGGAGGGCACCGCGGGAAGAGCGGTCGTGGAGAATGCCGGTGGCTACTTTTGACTTGTGGTGCAGGCAAGGTCGAAGCCATTGACGCCGAACGAGCGGAGGTGCCGGTAGGCCTCGCCCAGCGCCCCCTCGAGCGGCTCTCGCTCCTTCTGTACGGAAGCGAGCAGGAGCGCCCCCTGCAGGACGGCGGTCACGAAGTCGACCAGTCGAGCCGGATCCGCGTCCTCCCGCAGCCATGGAGAGCGCATGGATTCGTTCCGGGGGAGACTCCATCCAGGCACACCACCTTCCGGAGGAGATCCGGGCACCCCGGGAAGCGGACGAGGAGGGTGAGCGGTACCGGCATCGGGGCCCGCCCGTCGACGAGCGGTCGGCCATCGAAGACGCCCTTCGACGGGCGGATGGTGTGCGGACCCGGACTGCCGCTCTCCTGGGGATGAGCCGCACCACGCTCTGGCGAAAGCCCCGTGACTACGGGATCGATCCGGAAGGCTGAGCGTGGAAGGGCTGCGCAGCCGGGAACGATGGGCGCGCCCTGGTTTCAAGGTGATGTAAGCAGGCGTCCCAGAGCGGATCGGAGTGTCGGACCATGGATTCCAGAGCACATCGCCCCATCTCCTGCGCCCTCTACGGCGAACTCGAACTCCTCGCGCTCCGGCATGCCCAGGTGCGGATCCGCTGGGAGGCCGAGGGGGAGGTGCACGAGGCCACGGACCGCATCCGGACCTTCACGGTAGCGGGGGGCGGGAATGGGCCATCCTCGAGTCGGGGGGGCCGCGTGCCGTTGGATGGGCTGACCGAGGTGATCCCGCTGACGGAGAGTTGAGGAGTCCTGGATGCTCGGGGTTTTTCGGGCTTGGCGTGGCACGCGGTACTGGTACACGGGGAGATTCTGGCTCATGGGTCCACCCAAGCCGCCCAAGGTGTGAGATGGCCACGGGCGGCTCCGCGGCTTCACGAGACCCTTCTGGCTGCGGGTCACTCCCGGACTTGTCCGTGACGGCTTCATGGCTTCGTTTCGTAGGGGAGGCAGAACCCCATGTGAGAACGGAGCCGGACCGTGTCGGGCCACTCCCCGGCCCGCCGGCACCCAAGAACTCTCGGTGGCCCTCCAACTCCTGGACCGGGTGATGGAGTACCGGATGTCCCTGGAAGACCGGATTGGGGACGACGCGGACGAGTCCTGGGTGAGCGTGTTCCGAAACACGCGGGGGTGACGGTGTTTTCCAGGGCTCGGATTTTCACGGTACGCTCCACCTGACGGACGGCCGGGCTCTGGTCATCGCCGTAGTCGCCGACCCCAACGGAGGGAGCCGCGTTCGGACCAGAATGGCCCTCTAAGAGGGGGAGTGAGCCTCACGATCAGCGGGGTGTCCGGCGGGGTGATCGGCGCCAGCGGAGCCGGTCTGGGCACCGCCCTGGGCGAGGCCGTGGTGGTGACACCGGCGGTGGTGGGCGCCTACCTCGGGGTGGAGGCCGGAATCTTTGGATTCAGGCAGCTCCAGGGGTGGGGCTTCGGGAAAGGACAGACAGCGCTGGCCGGGCTGGCCCGGGCTCTGGAACTCGAGGCGGAGAACTGGCTCCGGGAGGCGAAGCAGGAGGAAGGCGGTAAGCCGGCCCTTTTCCCCGCCTCCGAGAGGGGGAGCAGTCCCCTTCGAGATAGGCCGGGCTTCAGTCCACCTCGTGGCTTGCGAGGGATTCGGCGGCACCTCACGCTACAGGAGGATCCTCCGCCCGCACGCTCAATCACCACGGTAAGCTCCGGCCGCCACCTCATCCAGGACTCGGAACGAAAAAAAGGCCAAGCACCGCAGAGAAGGCTTGCGGTGCTTGGCTTTTCTGAGAAGTGGGCCTGGGTAGACTCGAACTACCGACCTCACGCTTATCAGGCGTGCGCTCTAACCACCTGAGCTACAGGCCCGGGTAGAGGGCGATTAAGCTACCCACTCGGGGCGAGGCGTTCAAGTCCCGGACGCCGTTGGTTTCCCCGACGGACCATCAACGAAGGGGATCGTTTATGGAAAGACAGACCCTGGCCCATGCGGCCTCCAGCCCCCATGTTGGGAGATCTGGGGATAGCCTTCTCCCGACGTCAACTCCAATTCGGAGGTAGACCACCATGACCCAACCCGACGCCGTAGATCCGGTCCCGGCCGGAACCTCAACCGGGCTGGCTCCCAATGTGTCCGGAGCCCTCTCGTACCTGCTCGGACCCATCACCGGG
>SKKH01000211.1 GCA_007121555.1 Gemmatimonadota bacterium
ACGATTGGCTGAGGAGCTACCCCTTCCGCACCCTTTCCGACGGTAGCACCTCGGGCTTCAGCTACTCCGTCCCCTGGACCATGCCGGAGGGCGACAACCTCGGGCACATGCAGATCGACAATCGTCGCGCCATGGCTGCGGGTCTCGACTTCCGTCCGCTGGCACTCACGGCTCGTGACACCCTCGACTGGCGGCTGTCGGACGCCGTTCCGGAGGCGCTTCGAGAGCAGCCGCGCTACGTCATGACGGCAGAGGATGAGCGGCGAATGCTGGAGGCCTGGAAGGCGCGATGATGCGCTTGGATTCGGGCTGAGTCCCGCCACTCAGGACCAAACTCATCCCTGCCGGAGCGGGTCGGGGGCGAGGCGTCTTCCGCTCGCAACCCCTCCCTTCCAAAGATCCCAGGCTGTCCCTCGACGGGACTTTCTGGCCTGGTTTGCCGGATTTCGATCCCGTCTCGGAGGCGGAGGTGAAGGGCGGGAATCCACCGAGTGGGGGGCGAACCACGAGAGGCGGGCCACTGGAAGACACTGCAGGATCTGTGGCATGCTACTCGCACGGACGCCTCAGTAGTTGGGAGGCTGCCCGAGCCCCTCATTGCCCAGCGGACAGGAGGTGAGGAGAATGGACACAAGGCGCTTCCTGAAGGAAGGCTTTATCGCCGGGATCGTCCTGTACGTCACCGTGGCCGTCTTCTTCGCGGCAGTGAACGCGTTCATGGGGCGATCTCCCTTTTACACCGCCCACCTCCTCGGGCAGCCCCTCCTGGGAGCGGCCCCCGACCCCCTGGCTCCTTCGCCTGTGGCACCCGCCGTGATGGCGTTCAACGGGCTCCACCTGGTGGCCTCGCTCCTCCTGGGCGTCGCCGCCGCGGCGCTCGTCGGGGCCATGGAGTGGATGCGGAACGCGTGGTACGTGTTCTTCTTCATCTTCGTCGCCGGCTCGATCATGACCATCCTCGGTCTGGGGATCCTGACCGCAGAGGTGACGCACGTACTCCCGTGGCATTCCGTAGCCACGGCCCACCTGGCCGGGGCGGCCACCACCACCGCGTACCTGTGGTGGGCCCACGCGACGCCGGAGGTCGAATCGGGGGAGACGGCGGGTGGTAAAGGGGACTGACCCCCCAGACCGAGAGGGTGACACGGGCCGAGTGGCATGGCTAGAATTCTCCCTGAGCGCTAGCAGCTGGAGCCCGGGTCCGCTTCGACGTCCCGTGATTCCCCTCCTCCAGTGAGCTCTTCGCCGGCGCGTTCCCGGAGGCTGGGCCCCAGCGCCCGCTGCACCATCGCCCGCTGCAGTGTGTTCGCACTGCTCGCAGTCCTCATGCCCCTCTCCCTGGCCGGGGACCACCTCCCTGCGGTGGAAGCCGCCCTGAGTGGATCGGGCATCCCATGGACCGTGTGGGGCGCTCCGGAGACGGTCCAGTCCGCCAAGGACTCCGTCGGCGGCCAGGTCGGAGAATCCATCCAGAACGAGGAGCCGGTCCTCTGGTATTTCTGGCGAGAGGCGTGCCCCTTCTGCGAGCGGGCCGAGCCCTGGCTTGACGAGATCGCCGCCACGTACCCGGGTCTCCATATCCGGAAGGTGAACGTGGTCCGGGACTTCGCGGGGTGGACGCTCTTCGAGCGTCAGATGGTCGCGCGAGGACAGGCCGCCAGAGCCGTTCCCACCTTCATTCTCGGCGACGAGGTGTGGGTGGGATTCAGCCGGCCCCTGGCGGAAGACATGGAGGCGGCGATCCAGCGGCGCATGGAGGGCAGGCCACCACCGCCCGAGTCCAGACGGACGACCCTGGACATGGGTCCCCTGGGGCGGGTGGACGTGGGTGCTCGACCCATGGCCATGGCCACGGTTCTCATCGCCTTCATCGACGGGTTCAATCCCTGTTCGCTGTGGGTCCTCACGGTGCTGCTGAGCATAATCCTGGGTACCCGCTCCCGGGTCCGTATCGCCGCGGTGGGCGGGACCTTCCTCCTGGTCACCGCAGGGATCTACGGGGTGTTCATCGTCGGTTTCTTCTCCGCTCTGGAGTTGGCGGCGCACCTGGACTGGATCCGGGTCGCGGTCGCCCTTCTGGCCCTGGCGTTCGGTCTCTTCAGCGTGAAGGATTTCCTTGCCTTCCGCCGCGGACCGTCCCTCACGATTCCGGACCGGTTCAAGCCACGCATCTACCGGGGGGGACGAGCGCTCCGAGGGGACCGGCCGCTACTGCGCACCCTGGCCCTCACCGTGGCCCTGGCGGGGGGAGTGGCCCTGATCGAGCTGCCGTGCACGGCCGGATTTCCGGTGATCTGGAGTTCGCTGGTATCCGAGGCGGATTTGGGGCGCGGTGCCTTCGTCGGCCTCCTCCTCCTGTACCTCGGCGTCTATCTGTCCGTGGAGGTCGCGATCCTCGTCGGCGCCATCGTGACCCTCCGGGCCACCCGCCTGCAGGAGGGTCACGGTCGAGGCCTGAAGCTGGTGGGTGGAGTGGTCATGATCGCCCTGGCCGGCGTGCTGCTGGTGGACCCGTCCATTATGGAGGAGCTCTCGGGGTCCCTGGTGGTCATCGGGGGAGCTGTGGCCTTGTCCCTTCTGGTGCTCCTGCTCGAGCGGAGGAGGAACCGTCCCGACACCGGAGAGCGCGTGTCATGAGAGTCGACGATGTGTTCTGGGCCATCATCCTCCTGGAACTCCTCTTCGGGCCACAGGTCGTTGTGGGTCAGACCATCGGGTGGGGACAGTACGTGGTCGTAGAAGGCCGTTGAGGAAGGGCAGGGGACGGCGGCGGGAATGCAGAGCGCCTTCGAGGCCGTGGACTTCGCCGACGGATACGATCTGGCCGTGGCCCTGGCGACTGTGGGGCTTGTCGTCGGGGTTCTCATCGGAACCGCACTCGTGAACTGGGCGGTGTGGCGGTACAGATCGTGGTGGACCAAATGGGTTGGGGGGAGCACGTGAGCCGCCGGCTGATGAATCGGATCTCGGGAGCGTCCCCGGATCTCATCATCGTCGGCGCGGTGGCCACCGTCTCCCTCCAGGCCATCGGCACCCATTTCGTTCCGTTGCTCCTCCTGGCTGGAACGGGGACCGTCTGGTCGCTGGCCGTCATCCTCCTCCTCGCGCCGCGGGTGAGCCCCACGTACTGGTTCGAGCGAGCGGCGGGGGATTTCGGACAGTCCATGGGCGTTGCCGTGACCGGGCTCCTCCTCATGCGTGTTGCCGACCACCCGAACCGGTCCGGGGCTCTGGAAAGCTTCGGGTACAAGCAGGTTCTCTTCGAACCGGTGGTGGGGGGAGGACTGTTCACGGGTTCCTCGGTGGCGCTGAGTGCCGCGTTCGGACCGGAGCCCATTCTCCTCTTGACCCTCTTCCTGACCTTCTTCTGGATGGTCTTCGGCCTCGTGGCCTTCGGGAAGGAGTCCCGGGCGAACCGGCGTGCCGAGGGCCAGTCCATACGTGACAGGGGGTGACCATGTGGAGCATGGTGTGGGGAGTGACGACACTGACCCTGATCCTGGGAGGACTCATCGTGGTAGACGGCTGTACCCAGGAACCTCCTGGCGATGAGGCATCTCCGGAGGTTATTCCCCTCCCGGGCCCGCGCCTGTCGGGCCCCTTCTCCCTGGAAGAAGTGGTGCTGAACCGTCGATCCGTTCGGGCGTTTCGTCCAGATTAGCTTGGCCTCCCCCAGGTGTTTCAGCTCCTCTGGGCCGCGCACGGCGTCACCGATGGCACGGGCCGCACTGAATCAGACGTGGATGGCAGACGCTCCCATACCTGCTGGTCATCGTGGCCGACTTCTCCAGGACCACCGCCCGATACGGGGATCGGGGTCGGCGATACGTTCACATGGAAGTGGGTCACGCGGCGCAGAACATCTATCTCCAGGCGGAAGCGCTGGGCCTGGGCACGACCGTAGTGGGCGCCTTCCGGGACGGGAAGGTGGCAGAGTTGCTCGGACTCCCCGCAGCGGAAGAACCTCTGGCCATCCTTGCAGCGGGGGTCCCACGCTAGGGGATGGGCAGCGCCATGCACGTGCCTGCAGTCATATTGTTCTCGGCCGTAAGGACGAACAGAAGGGCCGGGCCCCGGGCCTCGCCATCTTCCGCGCCGACCCACCGCCTCAGAGGAGCGCCCCCAGGAGCCAGGTGGCCAGACCGAAGTAGATGAGCAGTCCGGAGACGTCCTTGATCGTGGTGATGAAGGGACCCGCCACAGCTGCGGGATCCTTCCCGGCCTTGTGGGCGAGCCAGGGGATGATGAATCCGACGACGCTGGCGATGGTGCAGGTGCCGACCATGCTCAGGAAGATCACCATTCCCATTTCGAACAATCCCTGCCATGCCCAGGCGGCGGCGCCGGCCACCACTCCCACGATGAGGCCCACGGACAGGCCGGTCCTCCCTTCTCGCCAGACGTGCCCCCAGACGTTCTCCGGAGTGATGTGGCCCAGGGCGAACCCCCGGACGAAGATGGTGGACGCCTGGGTGCCCACGTTTCCACCCATGTCCATGACCACCGGAATGAAGAAGGCCAGGAACACGATGGCCTCCAGCGTCTCTTCGAACTGGCCCACCACCCCTCCCGCCATGAGTCCGCCGGGCAGGGCGACCAGGAGCCAGGGGAGCCGGAGCTTCAGCACCCGTGGAAGAGAGGCGTCCAGGATCCGGGCCGACCTCCCCAGCTCCTCATCGGACCAGCTGATTCCCGCCAGGCGAAACATGTCCTCGGTGAACTCCCCCTCTGCCACATCCATGAGGTCGTCCACGGTGACGATCCCCAGCATCACCCCTCCCTCATCCACGATGGGGAGGACGTTCAGGTCATAGCGTTCGGCGGTCCGGATCCAATCCAGGACCTCGGCCACGGTCCAGGTGGGTCAGACGGAGACGAAGTCCGGGGTCATGAGCCGACCCAGGCTCTCCTCGGGGAAGGCCATCAAGGCCCGGACCTCTTCCAGGTCCTCCGGGCTGAGCAGGCCCATGAGCTGCTCCCTGACCCGGTCCGGCATCTCGTCCAGGAGCTCCGTCCGGTCGTCCGGGGCCATCTCGGAGAGCACTCGGCGAGTGTCCTCGTCCGACCGCTCCCGAAGGAGTCTCTCCTCCTCCTCTGGATCCAGGTAGGCGAAGACTTCCGTCGCGTATTCCCGCGGCAACGCCCGGAAGGCGATGGCCCGGGCGACCGGGTCCAGCTTCCTCAGGAGATCCACCGTCTCCGGGGCGGCCAGGTCTCGTTCCGCCATCCAGCGGCTCAGCTCACCCAATGAAGGTTCGTTCGCCATGCTCTTCCTCTGCTAGGGATACGGGTCCGTAAGCGAATCTGATTCCACGGTTTGCGCCCGCTCCCTTCAGGCCTTCGCTACAGGCCTCCGCCCATGCTCAGGTCAGCCTCCATTCCCGCGGAGGACTCCCTCCGAAATCCCCCCTGAGTGAGCCTGGGATGGGGTTTCGTGCCGATAAGAAGTAACTCCGATTCAAGCGCTTTGATCCGAGTGGAAGGCGCTCCTGGCACTGGACAAGACCTTATGAGCACGCAGGACATGGGATCGACCGGGGAGATTCGGGCCGGTGGCTCGACGCGTGCCCCCCCTACCGCTCCAGAACCCCCGCGAGCCATTCCTCCACCTCGTCCATCGAGGTGGCTCGACCGTCCAGAAACCGCTGGAGGAGGACGCCCATGAGGAGGGAGGCGATGGATCGTGCGTCGGCGGGGCCCACCACCTGAGTCACCAGCTCGAGGAACCTGCGGTTGGCCAGCTCCATGCACGGGTCGTCACGGACCTCGGAGGGGGAGCGGCCTCGAAGGTAGTCCACCATCAGGGAGAGCTCGCCGGGGAAGCGGTCCTCGACCTGACGGATCACGTCCATGAGCGCCCGTGCGCGCTCCTGGGCCGGTGCCTCCGCGGACGGGAGCCCTTCTGGATCCCAGTCCTGATCCACCACGTGTTCGGTGGCGGCCCGGAAGAGGGCCTCCTTTCCGGGGAAGTAGTGATAGAGCGAGCTCTTGGAGACCCCCAGCGCCTCGGCCAGCTCTCGCATGCCCAGGGCGCTGTAGCCCCGCTCGGAGAAGACCTCGGCGGCCTGAGCGGCCAGGTCGCGGCGATGGGCATCATGGTCAACGACCTTCGGCATCTCTGGCTTCCCTCCTAGGGTGGCTCGGTGTGTGGGAACCCAAAAGGTGCATTCCAGCTCCCGGGGTCCGCAACGTTGACTTAGACCACCTGGTCGATTACGTTGTAGACCGATCGGTCGAAATAAAGATACATGCACACAGTGAGGTGGTCATGCAACTTCTGATCGCTGGAGCCACCGGCACCCTGGGTCGGGCGCTCCTGGAGGAGGCCTCAGGGCGCGGACATCAGGTCCGGGCCCTCGTCCGTCGCCCCGCCCAGAGGGACGCGGTCCGGGCGCCGGGGGTGGAGCCCGTCCTGGCCCGCGCTACCGAGGCCCCGGAGCTCTCCGGGGTCATGGAGGGAGTCGACGTCGTGATCTCGGCCCTGGGCATCACCCGGCAGCGCGACGGTCTCACCTACGACCAGGTGGACTTCGGGGCGAATGCGAACCTCCTCCGGGAAGCGGAGCGGGCAGGGGTGGAGCGATTCCAGTACGTCGCATCCCTCGACGGCCGATCCATGCGCGAACTCGCCATGATCCACGCGAAGGAGCGTTTCGTCGATCTCCTCGAGGCGTCTCCCGTGCCCGGCCTCGTGCTCCGCCCCGGCGGGTTCTTCCCCGACTTCCTCCCTCTCCTGAAGCTGGCGCGCTGGGGTTGGCTCCCCCTCGTGGACGGAGGGCGTCATCGCCTGAATCCGGTGGCTCCCCGGGACGTCGCCCGGGTCGCACTGGAGAGGCTGACAGGTGCTGATACAGAGGTTGAGGTGGGCGGCCCTACAGTGTTCACGCACCGGGAGATCGGAGATCTAGTATTTCAGGAACTGGAGCGTCGCCCGCGCTACCTCTCCGTGCCGGGCGGCCTCGCCACGGCGCTCCGGCGAGGCCTCCGCCGAATCACCCCGCCTAGCGTCTACGGCCCGCTGGAATTCCTGATCGCCGCCTGCTCCCGGGACATGGTCGGTCCTCGACTCGGCTCCCTCGAGCTCGGCCCCTTTCTCCGAACGGCTGCCGACGGCGCGGCGCCGGATTCTTCTCCATCCCCCCGAACCTCCTGAGCCCATGTCAGATCCCCGCGCTTCCACTCTCAAGATCCCGTCGTTCTTCCACGAGCTCCTGGGAACCGAGTCCACTCCCTTCCACGTCGCTCTCACCCTGGGAGCGGCCGGCGGCCTGACCGCCGTGGTGGTGGGCCTCTCCGTGCTGGCGGGTGACCCCATGTGGCGGACCGCACTCCTCGCCGTCCTCGTCGTGGATCTGGCCGGGGGGGTGGTCTCGAACGTCACCCCGGGGACGAACCGGTTCTACCGGGCCAGCCGCCGGCGCCGCCGGATCTTCCTCTCGCTCCACGTGCTGCAGCCCGCAGCGCTCCTCTTCCTCTTCCCCGGGGCGATCGCCCACGTCGCCGTGGTGAGTCTCTACACTTTGGCGTCGAGCGCCTTTCTGAGCGAGGGAGCGGACCCGAAGCTCCAGCGCCCCGCTTCAGTCTTCCTGACTCTGACCGGCCTCACGGCCCTCCTTCTCCTTCCGGCCCCGGACCCGGTCCTGCAACTCGTCCTGGTCCTCTACCTCTGGAAGCTCATCCTGGCTTTCGCCCCGGATTGGTACGAGAGCCAGAGGTGACCGTTCGCGGATCCAGGGCGGATCAGTCAACGGCGGTCGGATCTCCGTCTCCCTTCGGGAGCGCGCCCCGTCCCTCCGCCGTCCGGAGGGCCCGCTCCGCCAGCGCGAGCTCCAGCTCCGAAACGAACTCCCGGGCAGCCCCCACATCCCGGGTGGCGACCCGCACCACCAACTCCGCAGGATGGGAGAGATGGAGGCCGTGGGGACCGGCTACGGGCTCGAATCCCTGGAGGTCCGAAGCGGTGAGGTGGAGGTAGGTGCCCGGAGGCCAGCGAAACCAGGACCGCCGGAGCGAGACGCTCGCAATGGCGGACAGGGGGAGGGTGAACTCCTCCACCGCATCGACCTCCCGGTCGGTGCGCATCCGAACGGTGCCGACCTCCTCGATCGTGCGGGCCTTCCGCGACTGGATGGAGAGGGTCTCCTCACCCAGCCGAAGAAGCCCATCCACCTGTTCCTTGGTGGAGGTGTAGGCCGAACCCGTCATCTCCTGTTCGGACCGGCGGAGGGTGAAGGGGAGGGCTCTGGAGATTGACATGGCGATACGCTCTGGTTCACAGGGGTCTGAACCCTTCAACCCATTGCCATTGCTCTGGTTCCCCGAGAGGGGGTGGAAGGCATCCACACCCAACGGTTGTGCCATTGAGCCCGGCGCAGGGAAGGGGGTTCCGATGTGAATTCACCGGAACGCAGAGGTCACTCTGTATACGCAGCGGTATCCGGGTAGGGAAGGCTGAACGCCCTGTGGGTTGCCAGGTCCAGCCTCCGTACCGTGCCGGCATCCTACCTTGCTTCGTCCTCAACCGAGGCCTACTGTATACGATATTGTGCCCAGCGTCCCATGCCATGCCTTTCTGAGCCGGGATCGAGCGAGGGCCATACCTCCGGCCCGGGTCGGACCCAACCCGTTGCCCCCAAACCGCTTCCAGGTATCTTCGCCCATGAAACCGTTCGCATGGCTCGCCTGTCCCTTCGTCCTCCTCCTGCTGACCACCGCTCACCTGGCAGGGCAGGATTCCCACCCGCTGGAGCCTGGGACGCCCATGGCTCACACCCTTGGGTCCGGCGAGGTGCGCGCGTACGAGCTTCAACTGGAATCGGACTGGTTCGTGTCCGGACGGGTGGGTCAGGAGGGCGTGGCCGTGGCCGTCGCCGTCATCGGCCCGGATGGGGAAGAGCTGCAACGCTTCGCAGCGCCCCTGGGGAAGGGCGCACCCATGGCCTTCCAGTTCAGCTCCGACGATCCAGGTGTGTACCGGGTCGAGGTCGCGGCTCGATCGGAGGGGGATGAGGGCTCCTATCGGATCCAGCTCGACCGCTTCGAGCCCGTGGCCGACACGCCGGAGGGACGAATCGACCAGGCCATGGCCATGTTCCAGGACGACACGCCCGGGGGAGTCGTGGCGGTGATCCGCCAGGGGGAGGTGGACGTCCTCCGGACCTATGGGTCCGCGAACCTTGCCTACGGGATCCCCTTCAGCGGGGACACGCCGACGAACATCGGATCCACCTCCAAGCAGTTCACCGGCTTCGCCCTGGCCCTCCTCCAAGCCCGGGGAGAGATCTCCCTCGACGATGATGTGCGCAGCTACATCCCGGAGCTCAAAGAGTTCGATGAGACGGTCACTCTCCGCCATCTCATGAGTCACACCACCGGCTACCGGGAGTACATCAACACCCTGCTCCTGTCAGGACGCCAGGTCCTTGAGAGCGATCACATCGACCGCGACGAGGTGGTGGCCGTGGTCAACCGGCAACCCCGTCTCCAGAACGTCCCGGGCACCGAGTTCAACTACAACAACACGGCCTTCAGCCTGGCGACGCTGGTGGTGGAGCGCGTCACCGGACACTCCTTTCCGGAGTGGATGGAGGACGAGGTGTTCGAGCCCCTGGGGATGCATCATACCCTCGTCCGGGCCGATCCGGGTCAGGTGATTCCGAACCGGGCGGAGGGGTACTCCCCAACGGAGGTGGGCTTCCGGGAAACCAGGGATCTGGGGTCGTCCATGGGCGCAGGCGGCATCTACACCACCCCCGGAGATCTGGCCCTGTGGATGGGCAACCTGGCCACCGGGACCCTCGGAGGGCCCGAGGTCATCCGGACGCTCACCACCCCCTACGTCCTGGCCAACGGCGACACGACGAACTACGGCCTGGGCCTCTTCATCGACGAACAGGAGGGCCTGACCCGTTGGCAGCACGGCGGCTCCGACATCGCCCACCGGTCCACCTTCGTCTACTACCCCGAACTGGACGCCGGGTACGTCGTTCTGAGCAACTATGCCGCGCTTCCGGGTGGCGTGGGGAGCGTGGTGGCCGATGCCTTCTTCGGCGAGCACATGGAGCGCGCGGACGCCGGCGAGGCCGAGAGCCCCGCCGACGGGATCCACCTCTCCGACGCGCTCCTCGAAGCGTACGCCGGCCGCTACGAGCTCAGCGGCATGGTCATCGAGATCTCCGTCGCGGAAGAAGGCCTCCAGTTCCAGCTCACGGGTCAGCCCTCCACAGCCCTGCGGGCCACCTCCGACACCACTTTCACCGTGGATGGCGTGGACGCCCGGGTCACCTTCCATGCCGACGAGGACGGCCCCGCGTCGGCTCTGACCCTCCATCAGGCGGGCGATCATCGGGCATCCCGGATCTCGGCAACCGACAAGACCCCTGCGAATCTGGACGAGTATGCAGGCCGGTACTTCAGTGAGGAGCTGGAGACGTATTATCAACTGGTGGTCGAGGAGGAACAGCTCGTGATCCGCCACCGCCGCTTCGGACCGGCCCTCCTCACCCACGTGGAAGGGGATCGCTTCTCCGGCGCCCTCCCCGTCACCGAGATGGAGTTCGGGCGGAACGAGGGCGGAGACATTACCGGGTTCCATGGCGGAAACGGCCGGACGCTCGACGTCTGGTTCGAGCGAGTCGGGGGGTAGCGTCGATGCCCCTCTCCCTGGGTCGCCCGCCCCTTCTGCTGGTCGTCCTCGCCGTGCTGGCCCTGCCGGTCTCGGTCCAGGCACAGCAGCTCGAGGCCGGCGAGCTTTCGGCCCTGGACGAGTACGTGAGCGGCGCCATGGCCGCCTGGAACGTGCCCGGCCTGGCCATCGCCGTCGTCGCAGACGATGCGGTGGTCTTTTCCAAGGGCTACGGGGTGCGCGAAGTTGGCCAACGGGATCCCGTGGACACCGGCACGCGCTTCGCCATCGGCTCCACGACCAAGGCGATCGTGGCCACCGCACTGGGCATCCTGGTGGACGAAGGCAGCGTCGAATGGGATGCGCCGGTGATCTCGTACCTCCCCTGGTTCAGGGTCGGAGATCCGTACATCACCCGTGAGATGACCGTGCGCGACCTTCTCACCCATCGTGCGGGATTTCCCAACATCGACCAGATCTGGGTGAACCCCGGCCTCACCACGGACCAGATCGTTCGCCGCATCGCCGAGCTTCAGCCCGTGTACTCGTTCCGCTCCGGCTACCTCTACCAGAACGTGATGTACGCGGTGGCCGGCGAGGTCATCGAGGCGGCCTCGGGCATGGCGTGGGACGAGTTCGTCCGCACGCGCATCTTCGAGCCCCTTGGCATGACCGCCACGGAGGCGACCCTCGCCGCCGTCGAGGGGCAGCCTAAGGTCGCCCAACCCCACACCCGCTCCGGCGACTCGATCCGCCTGACGCGCAACCGCTCCGTGGACGCCGTCGGCCCGGCCGGATCCATCTGGTCCAGCGTCGACGATATGGCAAGCGTGACGGCGCACTCTACCTGACCTCGGAATTCGACCGCCGTGGTACCCTCACGCACCAGGGTCACGAGGTGTTCCAGGCGGCCTGGGACGACGAGCCGGGGGTCACCGCGACGGTGTCGTTCCTGCCCGACGGCACGGGTGGGGTCCATGGGGTGCGCGTGTTCGGCAGGGTCTTCGAGAGATGACGTAGTGGGGCGCGCGTAAAAGGGGTGCCGGCGGCCTCGAGAGCAGAATGAAGTCGGCTAGGTAAAGACCTATTCCAGCACTCGGTGCAGAAGAAGCTTGACCCGTCTTCAGTCCGCAGCGTACGTTGCCGGAAGGAGCCCACGGGGGAGGCCGAACGGGCTGTTCACGAGCTCCTGTCCTTCCATTCCCCCACCCCTCGGGCATCCGCGCGATCACCCGTAGGCAGGCACCGATGAGCAAGCTTGCCCCACCCCTGGAAGCCGCGCTTCAGTTGTGGCGCCTCCGTGCCGGGCCCCGGGTCCCGGAGGGCTCCCCCACGGCCCATGAGCAGGTCGTCGTCATCGTCACGTACGAGGGGGAGCTGGAGGAGCTGCGGGAGGCGGGCCTCGTCACCGGGCTGGACCGGCACGGCGTGGTATCCGGGCGCATCCCCTTTCGCGACCTCGAGCGACTCGCCGCCGTACCGTCGGTGGTCTACATCGAGACCGAACCCGACTACCAACCGCTCCTGGACGGGACCGTGGCCGAGATGCGGGTCCCGTGGAAGGTCCCGCCGGACACGCCGTGGCCAGGCCGAGGTGCTGGCATCATCGTGGCGGTCATCGATACGGGGATCGACATTTTCCACGAGTCCTTCCAGAAGACCGACGGCACGACCCGGATCCTCGAGCTGTGGGACCAGTCGGCCGCGTCGGGTGGAAGTGCTCCACCAACCGGGTACGATCAGCAGGCGGGGCGCGTTTTTTCCGCCGCCGACATCAACGCCGGGATCGCGGCCGGTCCGCCCTTCGCCAGTGTGGACACCAGCGGTCACGGGACCCACGTGGCGGGAATCGCCGCGGGCAACGGCAGGCAGGACGACCGCTGTTCAAATCCGGGCAAGTACGTCGGGGTCGCCCCTGAGGCGGACCTGGTTGTGGTGAAGGCCATCTCACTGCCGGCAGGCTCGCAGCCGAATGTCCGGGAGGCACTCCAGTGGTGCGCCGAGGCGGGCGCCCGGCACGGCAACAAGCCGGTAGTGATCAACTGCAGCTTCGGCTCGAGCGTCGGTCCCCACGACGGGACGGGCGTCGGCGACCGAAACGTCGATCGGGTCCTGCGGCCTCCAGGCCAACCGGTCCCTGCCGGGGTGGCCATCGTCTGCTCCGCCGGAAACGACGGCAATACGGAGATCCACGAGAACGGCACCGTACCCCCCGGCGACTCACGGACCGTGTCCTTCCGGGTTCGACCCGGCTCGGACGAGTTCGAGCTTCTGGACATCTGGTACAACGGCGAGGCGACGCTCGACGCCACCCTGACCGCCCCACCCGCCCCCGGGTCCGCCGCCGGCTCGGTCGGGCCCATCACACCCGGCGCACCCGGCTCGCCCTTCAGCCTGGGTACGATGCGTGTGATCGCCACCTCCTCGACCGCCCCCCTCACCGCCCACAACGGTCAGAAGCGAATCAGCATCCGGATCAGCGTCCAGGCCAGCACCACGCTGGACGGGGCGGTTGTGGCCGGCGCGAACTCGATCGCGGTGCAGTCGGCCGCCGACTTTCCGTCCACCGGCAACTTCCGGATCCGGATCGGTCAGGAGCTGATGACCGTGACCGGCGGACAGGGGACGCAGACGTGGACGGTGACCAGGGGGGTCGGCGGGACCACTGCCGCCAACCACACGGACGGGGCCACCGTCCAACTGGTTTCCACACCGGCGGTGAGAGCCGGAGTGTGGCAGATCGCCCTCAGCAACAGCTCGGGGGTTGCCGCGAACTGGCGGGCGTGGTTCAGATCTCGCCACGGGCCGCACGCCACCTTCCGGCTGGTCACCGAAGCCACCATGGTTGAGCGCCGCCGCTCGGACACCGTCGGGGAGCCCGGAAGCTCGCTGAATGCCATCACAGTGGCCAACTACTCGAACGGGAACGGGCGGATCACGGAGAGCTCCTCCCGTGGTCGCGAAGGAGTCGCGCAGCCGCAGTGGCAGGCGTCGACGAGCTACACGGTGGGAGACCGGGTCAATCCGGCGAGTGCGCCCACTGGGTTCAGCTACCGGTGCGAAGGGGCCGGTACCTCCGGCGCATCCGAGCCGACCTGGCCCACGACGCTTGGCCAGACGGTCGTGGACGGAACGGTGCTCTGGGAGGCCGTGGGCGCCATGGTCCATGAGCTCAAGCCCACCATCGCCGCTACCGGGGCCGGCGTGGCCGCCCCTCGCAGCCGAGACGACGACCAGCTCAACTCGTCATGCTGCGACCAGAAGGTGGTGGACAAGACGGGGACCAGCATGTCGGCGCCCCATGTCGCGGGTCTCGTCGCGCTCATGCTCGAGAAGAACCGCACGCTGACGTTCGAGATCGTGCGGGCCCACCTCCAGCGCGCCACCCGGGTGGACGGCATCCCGGCCGACCAGATCCCGCCGGTCGTCGACCCACTGCTGGACATCCGGTGGGGCCACATCTGGGGATCGGGCAAGGCAAACGCTGCCGTGGCGCTGGCCGACATTCCCGCCGCCCCGGGGGGCGGAGGAGGAGGCGGAGGTGGCGGAGGCGGCGGAGGCCCCGTTCCGTTCTGGGACGAGGGGGAGTTGGGATACACGCCCCACACCATCTTCAGCCGGCTGGGCGAATGGAACCGGCGGTTCGGGCCCCGGCCCGGCCTGATGCTCATGGCGGCGCTGGTGAGTGAGCACTTCGACGAGGTACTGCGGTTGGTGAACCAGAACCGGCGGGTGGGGGCGGTTTGGCGCCGTGAGGGGGGCCCGCAGCTGGCTCGACACCTCCTGTTCGGGCACCAAGCGGCCTCGACGCTCTTGCCATCGTCGGTCGACGGCCACGAGGCGGCCCGACTCTTCGACCGGTTCCTCCCGGTCCTCGACCGCTACGGCAGCCCGAAACTGAAGGACGACATCGAACGGTACGCGCACTTCGTGCAGGCCTGGCCGGGAGCGAGCGTCGAGCTCCTGGACGAGTGGGCCTCCGAGCCGGCGGTGACCTCTTGAGCACCGCCGGGGTGCTCGAGACGCTGGCGCGAGTGGTCGGCGATGCGCTCTCGCCGCTGGCGGACCGGCTCCAAGGGGAGCAGGCCGAGCAGGTGCTCGAGCAGCTCGGTATGCGACTGCCGGCGGGGGCCCTCGCGGGCGCCGCGATCCCGCAGCGACTGAGCGAGTCCGCACACGCATGCGCGCAACTGCCTCCGGCGGTTGCGGCGCTGGTCGAGGCCGTTCAGAACGGCGATGAGGGCGGTACGGTAGCCGCGGCACTCCAGCTGGCGCTCCGGATCGGGGAGGCGGGTGCGGCGTTCACGGAGCTGGGCACGGCCATCGACGGGGCGGTGCAGGCGGCGGCCGGTCTGACACCGGACCAGCGGGCCCGGTTGCGGGCTGCGGCGGCGGAGCTACCCGAGCGCTTGCTGCACCTGACTCTGATCGCGTGGATCGAGGAGCGCCAGCCAACCCTCAAGGGCGGACTCGAATTGGCGGGACTGTTCGACGACGTGCTGGTCCCCGACGACCCCACAGACCCGACGGCTCCGCCTTTCCGGCTGAAGCGTGTCCGTTTCGACAGGCTCCAGCCGCTGCTGAGCGACCCTGCCGGACACCTTTCGGGGCTCTACGGGTTCGGCACTCCGGGCTTCGACGGGATCGAGCTGTTCCGGCGCCTGAAACAGTTGCTGGATGGGCCCGACTTCGAAGCCATCCTCATCGAAGCGCCGGGCCAGCCACCGGTGCTCGAGGCCTTTTTCTTCCGGCTGGCCGTGGAACCCGCCGCGATCCCAGGGCTCCTCCTCCGGGTCCGGATCCCGGCGGAGAAGGACCTCGAGGTAACGGTTCCGCTGGGCGGGCCCTGGTCCAGTACCGTCAGCTCGTCTGCGCGCTTCGAAGGCGGGATCGAGCTCCGGATTCACCCACGGGACGGTCTGCGGATCCAACCTCCGACCGCCGCCGCCTCCGTCGACGTCGCAGTGGGGCTTAGAGCGGAGAACGGCGACGGCTCGCCCATGATCCTGATCGGCCAGGCCGGTAGCAGCCGGTTCGAGCTGCAGCACTTCGCCGGGAGGCTTCCTCTTCGGCTCAGCGCGTCCACGGGCGCGCCCTCCCCACAGGTCTCGCTCGGTGCCGAGCTGGAGCTGAAGGGTGGGAAGATCGTCATCGACGCATCCCAGGCGGACGGCTTCATCGGCACGATCCTGGGCGGCCAGAAGGTCGAAGGCACCTTCGAGCTGGGGGCCGCCTACGACACCGAGAACGGCCTGCGCTTCACCGGAAGCGCCACCATCGAGATCGCGATCCCATGCCACCTCGAGCTGGGGCCGCTGAAGATCCCCGCGCTCTACCTCATCGGCGGGTTTCGGGAAGGGACCATCCCGCTCGAGTTCTCCGCTGACCTGGGGTTCCAACTCGGCCCGCTCTCAGCCAGCGTGAACCGCCTGGGGGCCCAGGCGACGATCTCGTTCCCGGCCGCCGGCGGAAACGCCGGGATCGCCCAGATCGACGTGGCCTTCAAGCCTCCAAACGGCGTGGGGCTGGCCGTGGATGCGGGAGTGGTCAAGGGTGGCGGCTACCTGTTCCTCGACCCGGACCGTGGCGAGTACGCAGGGGCGCTGGAGCTGGTGTTCAGCGAGTGGATCGCGCTCAAGGCCATCGGGCTCATCAACACGAAGATGCCTGACGGGTCCAAGGGCTTCTCGCTGCTGATCATCATCACGGTCGAGTTCGGGACGGGGATCCAGTTGGGGTTCGGATTCACCCTGATCGGAGTGGGAGGGCTGCTGGGCCTGCATCGCATCGCCAAGGTCGAGCCGCTGACGGAAGGGGTGCGTACGGGCGCCATCAACGCCGTCATGTTCCCCGAGAACGTGATCGCCAACGCGCCGCGCATCATCAGCGACCTCCGGCGGTTCTTCCCGCCCCAGCAGGACGTGTTCCTGGTAGGGCCGATGGCGAAGATCGGGTGGGGCACGCCCACCCTGGTGTCGGTCACCATCGGCGTGATCCTGGAGTTCCCCAGCGTCAACATCACGATCCTGGGGGTGATCCGCGTCGTCCTCCCGGACGAGAACGCCGATGTGCTCCGCCTGCAGGTCAACTTCATCGGGCGGATCGAGCCGTCCAACAAGCGGCTCTGGTTCTACGCCCAGTTGTTCGACTCCAGAGTGCTCTTCATCACCATCGAGGGCGGGTTCGGCCTCCTCGTTGCCTGGGGCGACAAGCCGAACTTCGTCATCTCGGCCGGCGGCTTCCACCCACGCTACGACCCGCCGGCGTTGCCGTTCCCGGAGCCGCCTCGGATCGCCGTTTCCCTTCTCAACGAGTCGTACGCCCGGGTCCGGATCGAGGGATACTTCGCCGTCACGTCCAACTCGGTCCAGTTCGGTGCCCGGGCCGAGCTCTTCTTCGGCGTGAGCGAGTTCAACATCGAGGGCCATCTGGCCTTCGACGCGCTGTTCCAGTTCGACCCCTTCTTCTTCAGCTTCAGCCTGTCGGTCAGCCTGTCCGTGACGGTGTTCGGCGTCGGCCTGTTCAGTGTGGGGTTCAGCGGCCTGCTCGAGGGGCCGACCCCGTGGTTCATCCAGGGCAAGGGCCGGATCCGCCTCCTGTTCTTCAAGATCTCCGTGCCCTTCGAGCACTCCTGGGGCCGATCCCAGGACACGACGCTGGACTCCATCGCCGTGCGTCCGCTGCTGGAGAAGGAACTGCACGCGCTGACCAACTGGCAGGCGGAGGTCCCGTCCAACAACCGGCTGCTGGTTTCGCTCCGGAAACTGGGCGAGGACGACCCCGACGGCCTGGTGCTGCACCCGGTGGGCCGGCTGCTGGTCAGCCAGCGGAAGGTCCCCGTGAACTTCAAGCTGGACAAGGTGGGCAACCAGAAGGTCGCCGACTACGAGAAGCTGGTGGTGGGTGCCGTCCTGCCGGGCGGCGCGGCGCTGGCGGTGACGAGGCTGGAAGAGCCCTTCGCTATTGGCCAGTTCCGCGATCTCGACGCCTCGAGCAAGCTGTCCTCACCGGGGTTCGAGCCGCTGGAAAGCGGGGTGGCCATCGGGATGCCGGGCGAGCAGGTCCGGACCAGCCGGGCCGTGCGGCGGGTGATCCGCTACGAGACCATCATCGTGGACAGCGCGTTCCGGCGTCACGTCCGGTCCTTCTTCGATTTCTTCGGGGCCGGATTCGCCATCGCCAACGAACTCCTGTTCGGCCACTTCCTGGCGGGCGCATCGGTGTCCCAGTCCGTGCTCTCGAAGCGGCACCGGGACCGGATGCAGCCGTTCGAAGAGGTCATCACGGTCCGTCCGCAGGGGTTCACGGTGGTGTTCACGGAGGACAACCGTCCGGTGGACGGTTTCGGGGCGACGCCCACGAGCCACGCCGCTGCGACGAGGTACATGGAGGAGCGGGTCGCGGCCGACGGGGGACTCGCCCGCCGGGTTCACGTGGTCCCGAACACTGAGGTCAACATCGGGTCATGAGCGAGATCGCGAACTACACCTTCCTCCCGTGGCTCCGCCAGGGCATCGCGAACCGGATCAGCGGGGCCACGGGTCTGCGTGCCACGGTGGCCGTCGACCTGACGCTGACGGGCCATCGCGTCGGCGGCGGGACCGACACCCTGCCGGCGATCCGGAAGGACGTGGCGATCTATGGCCCCAGCGACGTCGTGGGGATCGACCGGTCTGCCATCATCAAGGTCGAGCCTCGGGACTGGATCACCAACTTTGAACCCAACTATCTGCCGTACATCGAGTTCTACGACGAGGACTTCCCCTGGCGCTACACCCCCACGCCCTCGCCGGGGGCGGGCGGCCACCGGCTCCATCCGTGGATCACCCTGGTGGTGCTGAAGACGGAGGAGTTCGACGAGGGGAAGAACGTAAAGGACCGGCCGCTCCCGTACGTGCGGCCGAAGCCGGGCGTCCAGCTTCCACCGTCGGACCAGCTCTGGGCCTGGGCGCACGTCCACGTCAACCGGAACCTGATCGGCGTCCCCATCGAGACCGACGCGGCGGAGGACGTGGCGGCGAAGCTGGCGAGCGCGGTCCGGGCCAACCCCGACATCGCATACTCGCGCATCGTGTGTCCACGACAACTCGAGGCGAACGAAGCGTACCACGCATTCCTGGTCCCAGTGTTCGAGGCGGGACGACTGGCCGGTCTGGGACAGAGCCTGGCCGGCGCCGGCGCGCTGGATTTCGCCTGGTCGGAGGCCGTCACACCCGCGGAGCTGCCGTACTACCACCGCTGGTCGTTCCGGACGGGGACGGTGGGGGACTTCGAGTACCTGGTCCGCCTGCTGAAGCCGCAGCCCGCGGACCGGCGGGTCGGGATGCGGGACATGGACGTCCAGGAGCCAGGCGCAAATCTCCGCGGGATCCTGGACGCGCCGGACGCCACCGATGCCGAGCGGCTGCACGGGATTCTCAAGCTGGGCGGCACGCTCCGGGTGCCGGACATCCTGTACCCGCCCGATGAATTCGCCGTCATCGAGAAGTACCGGAAGTGGGCCACCCTGAACGACACGACGCCCTACCCGCACCCATTCCAGAAGTCGCTGGCTGCCTTCATCAACCTGGCGGACGCCTACGAGACGGATTCGGCTGCGATCGCCAATGCCGGCGCGACGGACATCCAGCAGGAGCGAGACGCCAGCGACCCGACGACCGAGTACGACATCCGGAACAACCCGGACCCGCTCATCACGGCGCCACTCTACGGTCGCTGGCACGCTCTGACGCGACGCCTGCTGGTGGAGCGGGACGAGACGGCGCTCGATCCCGACGACAACTGGGTCCACCAGCTCAACCTGGACCCGCGTTGGCGGGTGGCGGCGGGGTTCGGGACCCGGGTCGTGCAGGAGCACCAGGAAGACTACATGCAGGCGGCCTGGGAGCAGATCGGGGACGTGCTCGAGTCGAACAAGCGGATCCGGCAAGGGCAGTTGGCGCGGGAGGCCGCGTGGGTCTGGCACGATGTGCACCTGAAACCGCTGGCCCGGAGCCGACCGTCCAAGTGGCTGACTCTGGCGGCGCCGGTCCAGGCGCGGGTGGTGAGCGAGGGTGTGACCATCTCCCACCGGATCGCGGAGAGCCGGGTCCCGCAGGCCGTGTTGTCGCCCACGATGAGAAAGCTCCTGAGGCCGCGCGGCCGGCTGGTGAAGCGGCTGCCCTTCGACGACCGGGTGACTCCGGACAACCTGGTGGACCGGCTGAACAGCGGCGAGGTCTCGGCGGCCCCCCCCCGGGAGGTACCTGACATCCCGACGGACACAGACATCGCCGACGACCTGAAGCCGCCCCGCATGCCGGGCTTTCTGGTCCGGCTCCTGGAGCGCCACCCATGGCTGCGGTGGATTCCCCTGCTGCTTGCCTTGTTGCTGCTCGTCCTTCTCCTCGTCCTGAGCCCCGGGCCGATGGGCTGGGCCGTCGGCGTCTTGCTCATCGTGGCCCTGGTCGCTCTGGCCCGTTGGCTGGTGCTGGGGCGGCGGCGGATCGAGGCGGCCAACTCGGTGTTGGCGGAGAACCAGACGCTGGAGGCAGTGGACCGGCTTCCCACGAGCCCCGACTTCCGGCTCAGCGATCCGGCGGAGGGATTCACGCCCGAACTGCGTGGGGACACCGATAGCGAGGAGGGGATCCGGTTCAAACAGGCGCTGCGGGATGTCCATGGGATGGTCCAGGAGTCCATCGCCCAGGGCTCGCGCCCGGTCCGGCCGTCTGTGGACATCGCAGCGCTGGCCACGGTGCTCTTCGAGCGCCTGGACCCGCGGGTCACCGTGCCGGTCTGGGTCCGGGCCGGCGTGATCATTCCGGGCCGGATCCGTGCTGAGCAGGACGAGCACTTCGTGGAAGCCATGGCCTACCCGGAGATCGATCTGCCCATGTACAAGCCGCTGGTCGAACTCTCCGACGAGCTCTTCCTGCCCAACATCAACCGCCTGGCCGAGAACAGCATCTCGCTGCTCGAGACGAACCAGGAGTTCATCGAAGCCTACATGGTCGGGCTGAACCATGAGTTTGCCCGTGAGCTCCTGTGGCGGGAATACCCAACGGACCAGCGCGGCAGCTACTTCCGCCAGTTCTGGGAGGCGCAGGGCTTCCACGACACGGAGGGGCTCACGCCCGAGGAGCTCCGGGAGCGGCTGAAGGACATCCCGCCGATCCACCGCTGGCGGAAACGATCGAGGCTGGGTGAGCACGACCATCGGGACCCGGCCGGGGACCGGGACGAGGTGGTGCTCGTGATCCGGGGCGAGCTTCTCAAGCGCTATCCCAACGCGGTGATCTTCGCCCAGCGAGCAGTCTGGCGGGATCGGGACGGGAATCCGATCGTCGACCCCGCCGACACCGGGTCCATCGACCCAGCCCGACCGCGGGACCTGCGGCCCCTCACGCCGGCCGAGCAGGCGAACCCGCCGCGGGAAATACTCAAGACGCCGCTTTACGAGGCGAAGGTCGAGCCGGACATCTACTTCTTCGGGTTCGACCTGAGTGCGTGCCAGACCCGAGGTGGGACGGGCGCCGCGGATCGGCCGGTTGACCCACGCTGCGCCGCGGAAGGGGTCGAGTGGCACGACCCGGGCTGGTTCTTCGTCATCCAGGAGCGACCGGGTGAGATCGCGATGGGCCTGGACGTTCCGGACGAGGACGACCGGCTCGAGGACGTAAAGGTCTGGAACGATCTGAGCTGGAACCACGTGGGCGTGGCGGCCGGCTCCTACCTGGAGATCACTGCCGCAACGGCCGCCATCCCACTCCAGCCGCTCGCAGGCGATGAGGCGCACAAGTCCGACCAACGCAACGAGGACTTGAACGTCTCCTGGGGAAGCGACATGAGCTCGGCGGACCTGGCCTATGTCCTCTACCAGGTGCCGGTCAGCGTCGCGGTGCATGGCGCCGAACTGCTCACCGACCAACCGTAAACCAAGAGCCGCCCATCATGCCCGACTTCGAGGAACTGCAAGCGCACATGGAAGGGGCCCGCTCCGAGCGTGAAGCGGCGGCGCGGGAGGTGGCGCGGGCCCGGGAGCGGCTGGGCCGGACCCGACGTGAGCTGGAGCGGGCACTGCGCGACGCCGGCCCGCAAGGCGAGGTGGTCCGGACGCTGGAGGAGCGGGAGGCGGCGGAGCGAGAGGCGCTGTCGGCGGCCAGAATCCGGCGGGACTCCCAGCGGATCGACGACCGGATGGAGCCGTTCTCCGACCCGCGCGAGGAGCTCCGACGCCTCCCGGACCAGCACCCCATCCTCCTGTTTCCGGTCCGGCTCGAGGTCCGCTTCAAGCAACTGGGCGCACCCGGGGACCTGCGGCATCAGCTCTGGGTTCGCGTGTTCCCGGACGCCTGTTCCATCGAGGCCTTCGACGAGACGCTGACCGAGTCCGAGGTCGCTCGGGCGCGGGACTACTGGACCCAACGCTGGAAGGCGGGGCAGCCTGGCGCACCGGAGATCGAGGGGTGGGTCCGGGACCGGGACCGGGGCGCATGGCGCGGGCTCATGGGCACGTTCAACGCCGGCCGTGCCTACTGGATCCGGGAGCACTACCGGCCCACCAACGTGGACGACATTCCGGTCCGGACCACCGAGGACGAGACGATCCTGGTGATCCCGACCGATGACCCGCCAGGGCCGGCCGTGCGTGATGCGCTGCGGGGCTATTGGGCGGCCGTGTGGCGGGCCGGCGGCGCCGCCGGCCCTACCGCCGCCGCTCTGGATGGCCTGGCCGACGCGCTGGGGAACACCCCTGAGGAAGCGGCGGCACTGGCCGACCGCTACCCGCCTCACAACCTGTCCAACGAACTCCAGCGAGCGGACCCGGACGACGACGTGCAGGTGGCCTTTCTGGTCTTCCCCCCGGCTGGCGACGTGGAGGCCCGAATCCAGGCGTGGTCGAGCCCCGCCCGGGTCACCACGCTGCCCGAGCGGTTCGTACTCCTGGGCTTCGAGGAAGGGAACCCCATCCCCGTGGTCCAGCAGTTGGGGCGGCCGATCCCCGACACGTTGGAGGTGGGCGCGTCCCCCGGCGAGGACCTGGACGACGTCCTCCAGGAGGTCTACGGGCCGGAGTTCGCCGACCTGGACCAAGACGAAAAGGCCGAACGATACGTCGAGTACCTGGCCGGCCAGTCCGAGACCCGCTGGCTCTTCGATTTCGATGCCGCCGTCGACGCGGGCATGGGGTTCCGGGTCGACATCTCCCAAGCGATCCATGACGCCGGGCTCCACCGGCTGTTCGTTCTGGGCGTCCGGCTCAGCGCCGACGCGACGGCGGGACAAGCCGCCCTCGAGCGACTCATCACCGCCCATCACTTCGGCGACACGGGGTTCGCCATCCTTCCCCAGGGCACGCCCACCAACAACACGGAGGAGGGCCGGTCGGGGTGGTCCGTGGCGGAGGACCCGGACGAGGCCTACGAGCGGTACCTCGGCCAGGGCCCGGACGCGGAGCCTGAGGGGCCGGAGGATCGGCGGGACGGGCGATGGCTGGCGGGGATGCTCGGCATCGACATCGACCCACCACAGCTGAACCGGGTCCGGGGCTACCACGGCGAGGACCAGCGGGATGCCCGGGCCATGAACACCGCCCTCTGGAACGCCACCATCGGCTACTTCATGGAGAGCATGCTGACGCCGGTGTTCACCGACGATCAGCGCGAGGCGGTCCGCTGGCTCCTCATCGAGCACGTGAGTGGGCGCGGTCGGGTGCCGGCCATCCGGATCGGCGACCAGCCCTACGGGATCCTGCCCACCACCACCTTCTCAGACATGCGGTGGCTGACCGGGCTCCAGTCGGCTCGGCGCGACGAGGGCCACCTCATCGCCGGCCTCCAGCAGATCTACCGGGTTCTGGGCCGCGTCCGTTCCGACTGGGAGGGCATGGTTGGCGACGTCGCGTACGTGGGGAAGTCAGGCGACGCCCACCAGGTCCTTCTCCAGGCGCTGGGGCTGCACCCCAACTCCGTGAGCTGGGACCTGCGCTGGGCACAGGGCTTCCGCCACCACTTCAACCGGTTCCAGTTCCTGGGCCTGGTGGGCGCCGCGTTCGCGGACACGGAAGCGACGTACCGGGAGCGGGGCCTGACGCTGCTCCGAGCCCTGGGCTACGTCCACGAAGAGGTCGCCGACCCGGCCATACCCATCCTCGAGAAGTTCTTCCTGGGCAGGGAGATCCGGGTGGTCCGCCCGCTCATTGACGACCGGGACCTGTCCGAGCGGGCTCCGATCCGTCCGTACACGGACGCGGGGCTGAACTACATCGAGTGGCTGGTCCAGAACGCGCGGACCGACCACGCCGCGGTCCGTGAGCAGCGGGGCTTCACCGACGGCGATCGGCCTGCGGCACTGCTCTACGAGATGCTCCGCCACTCGGTGAATCTGGCCTTCGCCAACACCGGGCTGAACCTCTATCGCAACGCCGAGCTTCTGACGCCTGCCCAGGCCTCGGCGGCCCGGGTCGACGCCGAGTTCATCGGGATCCGCACCGGCGCGCAGGCACTCGAGAGCAAGTGGGACCTGATCTACCGGACGGACGAGCGGATCACGGGCCCGGGGCGCCTCGTCGTCGACCACATCTCGGAGCTGGTACGGACGGGGGTGGTCAACACCCAGACCCGCCACCTCCACGAGATCATCGACGCGCTTGAGCGGCTGCAGGGCGCGTCCACGGCACGGCTCGAGCGCGCCTTCGTCGAGCATCTGGACCTCTGTTCATACCGTCTCGACGCGTGGCTCCTGGGGCTGGTGGGCGTGCAGCTCTCGGCCATGCGTTACGGTGGGCTCCGGTCCGCAGGCGAGTCCCGTACCGGTGTCTACCTTGGCGCCTACGGCTGGCTCGAGAACGTGCGACCGCGGGGCGGGGCCCGACGGCCAGCGGACGTCCCGGCGGACCTTCGCCCGATCTTCGACCCGGCCGGGGACCGGGCGATCGAGACGGACGAGGCGAACGCCGGGTACATTCACGCGCCGTCGGTCAACCACGCGTTGACGGCGGCGGTGCTCCGGAACGCCTACATCTCGAACGCGACGCCCGACACAGCCGAGCCGTTCCGGACGAACCTGTCGTCGGAGCGTGTGCGGCTCGCCCTCTCCATCATAGAGGGGATCCAGCAGGGCCAGAGCCTGGCTGCGCTACTGGGCTACCACCTCGAGCGGGGACTGCACGATGAGACGGACCAGGAGCTGGACGTCTTCATATACGAGCTGCGCAAGCTCTTCCCCCTGGCCTCGAACCGGATGGCCAGCACCCGGGTCCGGCCCGACCGGGAGGCCGCCACTCCGGAGGAGGCGGACCGAAACCACGAGGAAGAGGACGACCTGAGCGGGGAGAGAGCCGTGACCAACCTGGAGGCGCGGAACGTCGTCGACGGGCTGGCCCTCCTGGACCACATCCGCGAGACCGGCAACTCCGCCTACCCGTTCGGCTTTCCGACGGGCGACGGTGTGGGCCGCCTTCGTCCCGCGTCGGGCCCGGAAGGCGCGGCCATCGACGCCCAGATCCGTCGCCTCATGAACATCCGGGACGCGGTGGCCGACCTGGCCATGGCCGAGGGCGTGCACCAGGCCGTGCAAGCCAACTACGACCGGGCCGCGGGCGCTCTGGATGCGTACAGCAAGGGGGCGTACCCCCAGCTGCCGGACGTGGTGCGGTCGCCGGGCAGCGGGATCGGGCTGACCCATCGAGTGGGGATCCACCTGCCCGCCGACGCGGCGCCGGCAGCCAGCGCCACGCCCCGGGCCCGGGCCGCACCCGCGGTGGATCGCTGGCTCGAAGGTCTCCTCCCCGCCGACCTGTCCACCATCGCCTGCCGGGTCGAGCACCGGCGACCGGCCTACGCCGGTGGCGTGCCAGGTCCGGTTACGGAGCTGACCGTGAGCCTGGCGGACCTGGGGCTCCGTCCCCTGGACCTGCTCCACATGCTCGCGGGAGAAACGGGGAAGAACCTGACGGCCCTGGACGATCACGTACTTCGGCACGTCCACGCCACCGCGTCGCCCCGTCCGGACGCGGAAATCGAGATCCGCTACGCCCACGTATTCGACCCTGCGGAGGGCAGGGTCTCGTTCTTCGAGCTGACGTCCCTCATCGATGCCGCCCGCACGCTGGTCTCCTCGTCCCGGCCGCTGGCACCCACGGACCTGGCATTGCCCAACGAGGCGGACCCGGCCGACGACGCCACACTCACCCTCCCACCGGGCCCCATCGCCGCCGCCAGGCAGGACGTGGACGCCCTGATCGCAGCGCTGGAGGCGGAGGTCGTGGACCCCCTGGGTCTTCTCATCGACGACGAGGACTTCGACGTCGCCCTGGGAAACGCCGCCGCTATCGGGACGGGACTGGACACGTGGATCGACGCCTTCGTCGAACGAATGCGCGCGCTTAGCCTCTACGGGTTCGAGGAGGCGGGCTTCGGCTGGGCGCTCGACCGGGTCCAGGCCCTCCACACCTCCGTCCATGCCAAGGTTGCCGATTACCGCGCCCGCTGGCTCGAGAAGCTGGAGACCTACGACGAGCTGGTCACGATTCAGGTGCCGGCCGCACCGACGGAGGAGGAGTCCGTCGCCCTGCTACAGGAAGCGGAGCGGGCGATCAGCACGTCCGCCACGGTCCCGGTCCCCGACACCGTGGCCGCGTACCTGTTGGAGTTGAATCCGAAGAAGGCGGCCTTCGACGCTCGGTTGGCCGAGCTCGAGGCGTTCCTGGCCGGCTCACCCATGACGCTGGCCGATCTGGTGGTGGACGCCTTTGACCTCACGCCCGGGCTGGCCGCGTTCGATCACCAGGTCCTGGAGTTCGATGAGGAGGGGCGGCAGGTCCTGGTCCTGGCCGAGGACCTGCACCGCCAGGCCGCGACCACCGTCGAGGGCCTGGGCCAGGTGACGGTGGCCGGGCAGGAGCTGCTGGACGAGGCGGCGTCGGCGGCCGACCCGAAGGAGAGGGTAAAGCTCGTCACCGAGGCAGCGGAGCAACTGTTCGGCGAAGGCTTCCGCGTCGTCCCGCGCTTTACGCTGGGTGTGGGCCAGGCCGCCGAACTCCAGCAGTGTCTGGCCGACGGGCCCCAGCTCCTCGACCACCAGACCCACACGGTGGGCAGTGACTTCCCGGTGGACGACTGGCTCTACGGCGTGGCCCGGGTCCGGGAGAAGATGGGGGCATGGGAGAGCCTGGTGATGATGGCCGAGGGGTTACGGGACGGGCCGGCACTGGACCTGACGCCGGTCCAGCTTCCCTATACGCCGGGTGACCACTGGCTTGGCCTGGAGTACCCACCGGACCACGAGATCGCCGGCGAGCGGTTGCTTTATACGGCCCACGCCCCGGGGCTCGACCCGACCCAACCGCTCTGCGGCCTGCTTCTGGACGAGTGGACCGAGGTCATCCCGGCGCGCCAGGAGACGACGGGGCTGGCGTTCCATTACGACCAGCCCAACTCCGAGCCGCCCCAGGCGCTGCTGCTGGCCACCCCTGGAGCGTCCACCGGCGCCTGGAGCTGGTCGGACCTCGTGCAAACGCTCCATGAGACCCTGGATCTGGCCCGGCTCCGGGCCATCGAGCCCGACCAGGTGGACCGCTCGCCCTACGCCCAGTTCCTTCCAGCCACCGTGACCGCCGTCACGAGGACTCCCGTGACCATCGCCATGAGCTACGCCCAGCTGTCCCCCGCGATCCTGAGGCAGCCATGAACACCCCAGTCCACCGCATCGCAGGGCCGTTCCTGTCCGGCGTCCGGCCGGCGGCACCTTACCTTCCCACGATCACGACGTGGAACCGGCTCGAGGGCCGGGCCCGGGCCGAGGACTTTGACCGCGCCATGAAGGCAGAGGTCCGCGATGCGCTCTGGATGCTTTCAAAGCAATGGCAGATGGGGGAGTTCATCGGCGACGACGCAGGGTCGCCGGTGCTGGCCCGGGCCCACCTGGAAACCACATCGCTCACCCGGTACCGGGGCGGGGATGGGCCGGTGATCCCGCTCGAGCAGGACGTCCCCCTCGAGGCCAAGGTCGAGACGCAGCCGGTCCCGTTCCGGCAGGGGGGACTCGGCATTGGGCTGGACCTCCGCCTGCTCATGGGCCGCCAGTGGCTCAAATTGGTGGCCGGGGTGGACCCGGCGCTCCGGGCCCGGTTCATCGAGCGGTACGGCATCGCCGCGCCCGACCCCCACGACGAGGCCGACGCCGCCATCTCCGCCCACCCCGGCGTCTGGCAGCGAGTTGCGGCCGTGGCCGGCCGCGCCATGGACGGCTACGCGCTCTACCATCACCTCACGGCGGACGACAGCCACCGAGCCTACGACGGTTTTGCCACCCCGCCCACCGCCGCCCAGCAGACCGCCATCGACGACCTGGCCGGCCGGTTCATCGCGTGGTTCGACCGGCTCCTGTATCAGCCCTCCGGCGACAACCCGTCCTGGCGGCCCGACTACCTGGAACACCGATTCGCCTGCTCCGCGCCCCGGGATGGCGGCGAACGGGTCATGGTGGCAGAGGCCTACCACCACGGCCACCTGGACTGGTACAACCTGGACGTGAGCCCGGACCAGGGGGGGCTGGGGGTGCCCGACGGCGGCGACCCGGTGGGCGACACCCGGGGCGCCATGACCCGAACCTTCATCCCCACCCACGTCGCATTCGGCGGGATGCCCGACTCGCGCTGGTGGGCGTTCGAGGACCACGCCACCGAGCTAGGCTTCGTCCGGCCGGACACCACCGACCTGAACAAGCTCATGCTCCTCGAGTTCATGCTCGTGTTCGCCAACGACTGGTTCCTCGTCCCGTTCACCGTCCTCACCGGGAGCGTGGCCGACGTGCGAGGACTCATGGTCACCAACGTGTTCGGCGAGCACACGTGGGTCGAGGCGGCCGGGCGGGGCGAGGACGAGGACTGGCAGCGGTGGAGCATGTTCACGTCCAGCGTCCACGGCAGCGAGGACGTGCCCGCAGACACCACCCTCCTCGTGCTCCCCGTCGCCCGGAAGGTGCTCGAAGGGAAGCCCATCGAGGAGGTCCTCCTTCTCCGTGACGAGATCGCCAACATGGTGTGGGGGGTGGAAGCCCGGGTCCCCGTGGCCACGGGCTCGGCCATCCCCGGCCGGGAAGCGGCGTACGAGCTGAGCGGCACGCTCCAGCGACTGCTGGACGCCACCAACCCCCCGGACCCCGAGATCCCGCCCGCCGCACCCATCCGCTACCGCCTGGTCAACACGGTCCCCGAGAACTGGATCCCGTTCGTCCCCGTCCATGTCGACGCCGACCGCCGAGAGATCCAGCTCCAGCGCGCCGCCATGCCCCGGATCCTCCGCGGCGATCCCCGCATCCCCCAGAAGATCGAGCCCCGGACGTCGCTGCTGCGGGAAGGGCTGGATGCGGCGCCGGCCCGGCAGTACTTCGTCCACGAGGAGGAGGTCCCGCGCGCCGGGATCCGGGTCCACAAGGCGTTCCAGCGCACCCGTTGGTACGACGGCCGCGTCTACACGTGGCTCGGGATCCGGAAGCAGGTGGGTCGCGGGGAGGGGAGCAGCGGGCTGGGGTTCGATCGGGTGATGCCTGTGGATGTGGGCGGCTGAACCCTGAGTTCGCCCTCCTGGTCGGAGGTGCGCTGCCGACGGATCCAACCGCCGCGGCAGGTAGAGCTCCGAGAATCCCACCCCGGGCCGGTTCCGGCCCCCGCTCCGTGCTGGCCAGACGGACTCGGAATGTTAGGGAACATACCTAAGTTGTGGGAGTGTGGGTGCTACGACCCACTGAATCCGCCTCCTCCCCCAAGTGTACGAACTCGCTCTTTTCGACAACCGCC
>SKKH01000081.1 GCA_007121555.1 Gemmatimonadota bacterium
CTGACGTTCCGGACTCCCGACCGGTCCTACGGTCGCTCTGTGCCATCAACCAAAGCGGTTGAGAATCATTCGCAAGTACATGCAGTGTATTGACTTATGGCGTCGGTACGATGATTGTCAATATACGATTATCGGTGCTGGGGGGCTCGCCCTCTGATCCGAGGTCGACCCCATATCAAGGAGGCTCAAAATGGCCAACCCACAGGAGAAGCGGGCTCAGGCTCCGTCTTCGGTCGCTTCCTGCTCCGCGACCGACTGCAAGCACAATGAGGACCAGGAGTGCCATGCGGGTGAGATCCGCATCGAGATGGGCTCCCAGGGTGCCACGTGCGCGACCTACAGCCCAACCAAGCCCAAGGCTCGCCCGTAACGAAACGGAGTGTCCTTCGGGCTCCTCTTGCCCATCGGCATGGCCTGTCGGTGGGCATTTGGTTATTGTGGTTGAGACTCTTTCTCAACTACACCCTATGCCCAATCTCACTTCCGCACTCCAGGACACGGCTGGGGCCCTCCAGCTGATCTCCGACGCCGCCACAGGTGATCGACGTCACCGCGCCGCAGTGGGTGCGCTGGCGATGCGCGTGGTCCGGAGTGCTCTCGACGGCGACCCCGGCTACACCTTTCTGGCGACCCGGGCGGCCCGGGAGCTGGACACGCTCCCCCGAGGGGCCGAGCGCTCGATCCTCGGGCGCCTCCTTTCGCTCGCCGAGGAAGGGCCCAGTCGAGAGTGCGGTGGCCCGCTCTCGTGGCTGCTCGTGGCCTACGCCTTCGAGCTGGAAACCACGCAGCGCCTCCCCGAGGCGGAGCTGGCGGTCGTGCTTGCCCGTGCGATCACCCCTGACTGTGCCGAGATCGCGCTCCACGCCGGACGCGTCGCCCGGAAGATGCGCCGGCACGAGTGCGCGCTTCTCCTGTACCGTGAGGCGCAGGCGCTGGACACGGGGGATGGAGCGATCGCCCGGCTGGCCGCCATCGGCGAGGCCGTCGTCTCGGAGGACGCCGAGCGCGGGGTGGGGCGCGCCATGCGGCGTGCGGTTCGCGCCGGCGACTCGGAGGCGGCCGCCGTTGCCCTGGAGGAACGTGCCCGGCTGCGCCGCGCCCAGGGCCGGCGCCGGGGGGCGATCCGGGACCTGTGCATGGCGGTCCTCCGGTTCTCCGATCCGGTTGACCGTGGGCGGGCAGCTCACGAACTCACCGACATCGCTACCACGCTGTCTGACGTGGCCACAGCCCGGGAGGCGCTCCTCGTCGCCCTGACGTGTGGCAACGGGCCGCAGCAGGACCACGCGCTCAGTCGACTGTATACGTTGGCCCGCCAACAGGGCGACCAGCTCGGGATGCGCCGCTGGCGGTCGTTCAGCCGCCCTGCGCTGGTCTCGATCACGTCGTCACGTACCACCGGCGTGCCCTCCCCGGCGGCCACCGTGCTTGCGCGATTCAGGGAGGAGCTGGAGGCGAACGGGGGAGCTACGCCCTAGCGACCGCCTTCCTCAGCACGTCCCGCAGTTGATCGAGTTCCCACGGCTTGTCCAGGAAGGCATCGGGCTCTTCGGCATGACTCCCTGCGGTCGCGATCGCCTCCGCGTATCCACTGGTGAGGATCACCGGTAGATCCGGATCGATGCGGCGGAGCGCTTGGAGCGTCTCCCACCCCCCCATCCGGGGCATGGTGACGTCGCAGAGTACGACCCGGACCCGGTCCCGGTGCGCCTCGAACACCTCGACGGCTTCCACCCCGTCGCCGGCCTCCAGGGCGTCGAGCCCCATCCGGCCCAGGATCCTGACTGCCAGCTTGCGCACCATTTCGTCGTCTTCCACCACGAGCACGGAGGCGGCCTCGGGAGAGGTCTCCGGGCCTTCCGGGACCCCTGGGCTGATCGACCTGTCCGCGCTCCCGACGCGCTCGAAGTCCCTCGGAGCGGCCTCGGGGGCGGGGGACGGGGTCCGGCCCTCCCTGGTGTGAGCTGCCGGCAGCGCCCCGGCCTCCGGCAGATAGACCCTGAAGCTGGCTCCCTGTCCGGGGAGGGTCGTCACCGCGATGGCACCGTCATGGGCCCTCGCGGTCCCCAGGCCTACGGACAAGCCCAGCCCCCGCCCGAACGACTTGCTGCTGTAGAAGGGGTCGAAGATCTCGTCCAGACTCTGGGGGTCGATCCCCGAGCCCTCATCCCGCACCTCAATGCAGGCGTAGGACAGGGCCTTCGGCTGCCATCCGGCTGGAAACCGCTGCTCTTCGGGGATCTCGGACGACCGGACCGTGGAAACCGAAACGTGGACGCGGGCGCTCCCTGGCTCCGAGGCCTCCCAGGCGTTGGTGACGAGGTTCGTCAGGAGCTGCTGGATGTCCCTCGGGTCCACCCTCACGGAGGGGCCCTTGGCGGGCAGGTCGGTCTTGAGCTCCGTGCCCGGGGGCATGGCGATTCGGAGGAGTGAGATCCCCCTCCGCACGATCTCGGACAGGTCCGAGAGGACCGGGTCGCTGCGCGCCTGTCCCTGGCCCAGATACGCGAGGAGAAGCTGCGTCAGGTCGGCGGCCTTTCGCGCCCCGGCCAGGGCGTCCTGCAGGTCCACCACGCCGTCGGACCCCTTCCAGTTCGGATCCTCGGAGGGCTTATCCAGGACCAGCTCCAGGTTCCCGGTGATCACTCCGAGGAGGTTGTTGAAGTGGTGCGCCATGGCGCCGGCCATCCGCCCCAGGCTCTCGACCTTCTCCACCTGCTGGAGCCGCTTCTCCAGGAGGAGCCGTTCGGCCGCGGCCCGCGTGCGCTGGGTGATGTCGCTGACCACGGTCCGAATCGTGGCACGATCGTCTATGGGGACCGAGGGGGCCGACTCCAGGAGTGCGTGGAAGCTGCTCCCGTCGGCGCGCACCATCCGAAGCTCGCAGGTGGCCGGAGCGCCGGCCAGGACGACCGCCCTCCGGTGGTGGTAGTAGCCGTCCTGGTCGTCGGGTAGGATGAACTCGGTGAAGGACCGGTCCAACAGATCGTTCCGGGGCACGTGGAGCAGCTCGCCCCCCGTGAGATTGGCTTCCACGATCCGTGCGTCCTCGGTCAGGGTGAAGTACCCCACCGGGGCCAGGTCGAAGAGATCGAAATACCGCTCGTGGGATCCCTCCAGCTCAGCCCGGGACTGGCGGAGCTCCTCGTTCTGCATCTCGAGTTCGATCTGGTGGACCTTCAACTCGTGAAGCATTCCCTGAACCTGATCCACCGAGAGCCCTTCCAGATCCGTGGGAACGGACATCGGGTCCTCCTCCATGCGCTCCTCGGCCCGACGGCGGAGGTCCGCGGCGTCCTCCCGGGCCCCGCCGGTGTCCTTCGGATCCCCGTCCGGAGGTCTCATCCTGCCTCCTGTGCCTCTCGTCGTAGGCGTCGCTCGGTGCAGGAGATCCCGTAGGGCCGGCCCGATTCATCCACCAGTTCCGTGGCGGTGAGCCAGATCTTCATGGGATCGCCGTCGCGAGTGAGGCGCTCGGTCCGGAAGGGCTCGAGATCCCGACCCTCTCGGACCGCTTCGAACATCGATCGCGTTTCGGCCCGGAGGTTCTCCGGGACGAGGTCCAGATAGTTCATTTCCAGCGCCTCCGCCTCGCTCCATCCGTAGGCCCCTGCGGCGGCTGGATTCCAGGCTTGAATCCTCCCGTGCAGGTCCAGGGAGACGATGGGGTCGTTGGAGTCCCGGACCACCACCGCCAGTCGGCGGAGCTCCTCGGTCTCCCGAACCGCAGCCTGCGCCTCCTTCAACTCCGTGATTTCGATGAAGGTGATGACGGCGCCCTCGATGACATTCTGCAGCGTCCGGTAGGGCCGGATGCCCAGGAGGTACCATCGGCCGTCCTCGCCCTCGACCTCGAGCTCCCTCGCCTCCAGGGTCTCCAGAACCTGAGCGGCGTCCTCCGCCAGGGAGTCGTAGCTCGCCATCTTCGAGGCCAGGTCTCCCACCGGCCGGCCCTCGTCGGCCTTGATCAGGTTCAGCAACTGGGTCGCGGTCGGGGTGAATCGCTGGATGCGGAGCTCCTGGTCCACGAAGATGGTGGCGATCCCGGTGCCCGCCAGGAGGTTGTTCATGTCGTTCTGGGCGCGGGAGAGGTCGGCGACCTTGGTCTCGAGTTCGGAGTTCACGGTGGCCAGCTCCTCGTTCAGGGACTGGAGCTCCTCCTGGGAGGTCTCGAGCTCTTCATTCGTGGACTGGAGTTCCTCGTTGGTGGACTGGAGCTCCTCGATGGAGGTCCTGAGCTCCTCGTTCGTGCTCTGCATCTCCTCCTGCGTCGCCCGGAGGTACGCCTCACCGGCTTCCAGCTCTTCCTCCAGCTCGAGGATGCGGCCCTCCAGCTCCGGGTCACGGTCCCCGTCCCCTACGGAGGGAGTTGGAGCCGCTCGACCGGAGGCGGTATCCGGTGCCGGCTTCAGGATGACCAGGAAGAGGGGCGAGTCCCTCTCCGCCGATCCCGTCTTCGCCGGGGCCCTGCCCGACACCGGTCGGACCACCAGGTCGATCCTCACCGAATCGCCGTTGGTTCTTACCTCCAGGCCGTTCCGGCGCATCCGCTCCTTCCGCGTCCTGGCAGCGTGGAAGGTGATGGCCAGCTCGCGCCGCAAACCCTCACGCGCCATCTGCAGCACGTTCATCCCCTCGTCCCCCGGGGCGGGCTCGAGGTAGAGTCCTGTTCGTCCGTGCAGATAGAGGATCTTCCCGGTCTCGTCGACCAGGGCCGCCACCGCGGCGTCTTCCTTCAGCAGCGCGGTCTCGGTCAGCCGGCGAAGGGGGACGGGGGCGGCACCGGGCGCCTGTTCCTTGAGACGCCGACCCGAGGGGGTCCCCTTCCGAGGCCGTCCAAAGGGGGCCAGGGCCGGACGGGTGTGATCGTGAGAGATCTCCTGTCGGCGGTAGAGGCTCATCTTCCGGTCCAGCGGAGCGAAGAGGTCGTTGAACGTGCCTACGCTTTCGGAGGTCCCCAGAAAGAGCAAGCCACCTGGATTCAATGCGTAGTGGAAGAGGGGAATCACCTGCTTCTGCAGGTCCGAGTTGAGGTAGATCAGAAGATTGCGACAACTGATGAGGTCGAGCTTGGAGAAGGGTGGATCCCGGAGGATGTTCTGCTCCGAAAAGACGAGCATCTCCCGGATGTCCTCCCGGATCCGGTGCTGGGTCTCATCATGTTCTTCCGGGACGAAGAAGCGGGCCAGGTCGCCGTCCGGGAGGTCCGGCGCCACGCTGGCCGGATACACCCCGGCCCGGGCGACCTCGATGGCTCGAGGGTCGATGTCGGTGGCGAACACCTGTACCCGGAAGCTGCGGCCGATGGCCTCCATCTGCTTCCGGAGGAGGATGGCGATGGAGTAGGCCTCTTCTCCGGTGGAGCATCCGGGGACCCAGACTCGGACCACGGAACCCGGCGTCCTCCTGGCGATCATCTCCGAGACGGCGTCCCCGAGCGCCTGGAAGGCCTCCGGGTCACGAAAGAACCGGGTCACCCCGATCAGGAGATCGTGGAAGAGCGCCTCCAACTCCTCCGGATTTCTTTGCAGGAACCGCACATAGTCCTCGAGACGGTCCACGTGTTGTACGGCCATCCTGCGGGTGAGGCGGCGGTCGAGGGTGGTGTCCTTGTACTCGGAGAAGTCATGGCCGGTCTGATCCCGGAGCAGCGTGAAGAGCGTCTCCAGCACGTCCTCGGACTCGGGAGACGCGTGGGTCCGGGGCGCTTTCGGGGAGGCGGAGCCCGACCCACCCGGCAGGGCGGTCCGGACGTACTCCATGAGTTGTCCGGCCATCTCCTCCGGGGGCAGGACGAAGTCCACCAACCCGGTTCGGATGGCACTTTCAGGCATCCCGCGATACTCGGTGGTCTCAGGCGCCTGGGCCATGGCCATGCCCCCCTCTCCCTTGATCATCCGGAGCCCCATCGTCCCGTCGCTGCCCGTGCCCGAGAGCAGCACGCAGATCGCGTGTGCCCCCTGTTCGGTCGCCAGTGATCGGAACAAGATGTCGATGGGGAGCCGGTGGCCCCGAGGCACCTCGGGCACCGTGAGGTGAAGCCGCCCCTCCGACACGGACATGTCCCGGCCCGGCGGGATGACATATACGACGTTGGGTTCGACCCGCACCCCGTCCTCCACCTGGAAGGCCTGCATGCGGGTCTGGCGACCGATCAACTCCGGGAGCACGCTCTCATGGTCGGGGGCGAGGTGCTGGACCAGGACGAAGGCCATCCCTGGATCGCGGTCGGAGGGCATGCCCGAGAAGAAGGCCTCCAGCGCCGACAGCCCACCGGCCGACGCGCCGATCCCCACGATGGGGAAGTCCCATCTGGGAGTGTCGTTCGGGTCCTGGGGTTCGTCGGATTCGCGAGCCGCTGCCGTACGGGGGTCACCTGTCGATGGGTCCTCGTCCCACATGGTGTGATGCTCCTGGCGCGCGAGGACAAGGAATGGTCGGGCCAGAAAGAGTCGGCTGAAACGGCTCACCCTGATCGTCCAAGGTACGTTCCGACACCTATGTGCAGCAAGCATCGGAGAGAGCCTGGTCAGCCCCCCGAAGGCCCGTTGATCGGAGCCCTCCCGTAGCGTGCCAGGTACGATTCATCGCCTCGCGGTCCCCGAGGAGTCCTCCTACAGACGACGCCCGTCGGGACGCCGCACCGCCGCCGCCTCGACCCCGGAGATCAACAGCTCCACCAGGCGCGCGAAGCTCTCCTCCACCTCCTCGGGCAGCCCGAATCCGCCTCCCTGCTCCAGAGTCACGAAGCCGTGGAGCCCGGAGCGGATGCCCCGGATCACGTGGATTCGGTCCGATTCGGGGACCCCGGCCTCGGCCAGCGCTTCCGAGATGGGGCCGACGGCGGAAAGGAGCGCCTTGTAGAGCTCCTCGTCCTCGCCGGGTTGGACCGCCTGCTGAGCCGCCGCGTACAGCCCCGGGTGCTCCAGGGCGTAGCGGCGGTAGAAGGTGGCCATCCGCCGAACCGTCTCGATGCCCCGCCTCCCTTCTCCGGCCCGCTCGAAGAGCTCCCTCAGCTCCTTCGCTGCCCGCAGGGACAACTCACGCCGGAGCCCCGGGAGTCCGTCCACGTGGGCATAGAGTGAGGGTGATCGGACGCCGAGGCGCTCGGCGACCCCAGCCAGGGTGAAGTGTTCGAACCCCTCCCGGTCGGCCAGCTTCGCGGCCGCCGTCACCACATCCTCTACCGTGAGTCCTGCCTTCCGACCCATCCGTTTCCCTTTTCTAGAAGCTCCAGCCGATGTGCACGGTGGGGAAGATCGTTACGCGGCTCTGCTCGAAGCTCGACTCCGCGACCGAGACCGCTCCGCCTCGTGGGTTGTAGCTCAACGACGCCCAGGGCGACACGAAGAGCCCACTCGAACCGATATGGTATCGAGTCCCCGCCCGGACCCCCAAGCCGATCTCGTTGCGGACGCGATCTCGGGCCGAGGAATCGTGGGTATAGCGCATCCGCATCCATCCCACATCGAGTCCGGCGAAGGGCCCCGAGGACGACTCACCCACCCAATCCCACTTCACGCCGGCGCCGCGCATCGTAGCCCCCCAGTCCTCGTTCCCATGGAAGCGCTCCGGGACGCGAATGCCGAAGGTGCCTACGCTGAGGCGGGTCGGTCCGTGCTGCGTGGCGAGGTGGAGGGAGAACCCGTCGAGCGCCCAGGCGATGGGATCGGTCTCGATTTCGAGGCCCTGGGGGGTCTGGGCCTGGCCGGTCGAGGGCAGGAGGAGGAGGGCGACGCCGAGCCACGGGGGCAGCAGGGTGATGGGCCAGAGCCCGACCAGGCGGCTTGCTACGGAGTGGGTACGATCCAGTTTCGTCATGGGAAAGCTCCAGTTTCTGAGTGTGACTAATTACATTAGTTACAAGACTAACTAAGACAGTTAGTCATGGCAAGAGTTCGTCGCTGTCGAACTCGGTATCCACGGTTCGTCCACTCATGCACCGGAGCCTGGTCCACCTGATCGGCCCAGGGCGGTTCGCGTCATCACACACTCGACCCAAGTGTGGAGATCAACCATGCGCTACATGTTCATGTTGTTCGGAGAAGAGGACACCTGGGCCCGGATGAGCCAGGACGAGCGGGAGGCGGCCTACGCCCGGCACGAAGCCTTCGCCGAGGCCCTCCTGGAGGCCGGAAAGACGCTGGAGGGAGAGGAGCTGGCGCCGAGTCATGCCGCGACGACAGTGGACTTCGACCGGGGAGGGGAGGTCTCCGACGGCCCCTTCATCGAGACGAAGGAGCAGCTGGGAGGATACTACATCATCGACTGCCAGGACCTGGACGAGGCCCTGGCATGGGCCCGGAAGCTCCCCATGGACGGCGGGACGGTAGAGATCCGCCCGCTGGTGGAGCACACCGGAGGGTAGGGGGTGGGGGCCGTACTTTCGGTCGCCCCGCCTTCGACCCAGAATCAGGGGCCCCGATCGTTGCCCCGTCCTTCCATTGTCCGGCTACCATGCCTCCGGAGTCGCCCGTGCCCTGCAGATCGAGCCAGGAAGACATCGAACGTCGACACCTCCGCCCCGTCACCGCCACCGGTGGGCCCGCCGCGCTGCTCGTTGCCTTGATCGCCGCCGCGGCTGGGGGGTGCGGGGCGGACCAGGAGGACCGGACTGCCGGCGGCGCCTCCGACCACGAACCCTCCGTCTCGGAGCGCTGGGCCGAAGTAGGGCCGGCCCGGTTCTTCGATGGGGTGGAGGGGACCTTCGTACTCCTGGATCCGAGGAGCGGGGAGTCCCTCGTCCACGACCCGGAGCGGGCTTCCACCCCGTTCCTCCCGGCCTCCACCTTCAAGTTCCCCAACACCCTCATCGCCCTCGAAACGGGGGTGGCCGAGGGCCCGGACTTCGCCCTCGAGTGGGATCCGGAGCGAAACCCGGCCCAGGACTGGTGGCCCGAGGGTTGGGCCGCGAACCAGACGCTGGGCACAGCCTTCGCCCGCTCCACCGTCTGGTTCTACCAGGAGCTGGCCCGGCGGGTGGGGACCGAGACGATGGCGCGACAACTGGCCGAGATCGACTATGGCAACGGCGACCTCTCGGCGGGGGTGGACCGGTTCTGGCTCGAAGGCGGATTTCGGGTCTCGGCTGAGGATCAGGTCCGCTTCCTCCGGCGGTTCCTGGCCCGGGAGCTTCCCCTCCAGCCCGGGACGTACGAGACCGCCCGGATGGTCTTCGCCATGGAGGAGGGTCCGGGCTACCGCCTGAGTGGAAAGACCGGTTGGGTCGGGTTCGGAGACCCGGAGGCCGACCAGCTGGGGTGGTTCGTGGGCTACGTGGAGCGGGAAGAGGGAGCCTACCCCTTCGCCCTGAACATGCGGATGCGGTCTCCCGAGGATGGGCCCCGGCGGATGGAGATCGCCCGGGCGATCCTCCGGGAGGTCGGGCTCATGGGTGGGGGTTGAGGCTGTCGGCCGCTCGTGCGCCCTCCCCGTCCCGGGTCACCTGGAACTGCCCCATCGCTCCGTCGTCCTCGTGCCTCAGGAAGTGGCAGTGGAACATGAAGGGGGTCGGGAGGCGTCCCGTCGACGTCGAGAATCCGAAACTGGACGCCGTGAAGGTGAAGGTTGTGGGGCACCGCAACTCCCTCGACCTCCCAGATCTCCACCGATCCCGGTCGCACGCGGGCGTCGATCCGGTTCATGTCCATCGAGAGGCGATTGATCGTACGGGAGCTGACCCTGAAGCTCCGGGTTGTGTCGACGGCGGAGAGGTCGGGCTCGGGCAGGCGGACCAGTCGAGCGGGGAGGTCGGGCGAAGGCTCGAGGTCGGGGCCGGCCCGGAGCTTCAGGAGGTCGAATCGGTCATTTCCGCCGGCCCACCTGTGGTTCAGGAAGTCCGTGCCCAGCGTCTGTTCGAAGCTCCTCAGCACGGTCGTGTCCCCCTGCGACAGCTCCACCACGATCTCGGCCCGCTCTCCCGGCGAGAGCTGGACGCGCTTCGCTGTATGCGGAGCGGGGAGCAAGCCGCCATCCGTTCCGATTACGGCGAAGCTCCGACCGTCCGTGAACCCGAGGTTGAACACCCGTGAACTGGAGGCGTTGAGGAACCGGAGCCGAGTCCGTTCCCGGCGGACGTCTACATGAGGAGTCAGGGCTCGGTCCACTCCGGACTCCAGGTCTCGCCAGGGGCCACCATCTGATGGGGCCCTCCGTCCATGGACGGGGGCAGCTCCATCCCATGCCAATGGAGGGTGGTGACCTCATCCAGATGGTTCGTGAGACGCACCCTGACGCGTTCTCCTCGACGGGCGCGGAGCGTCGGCCCCAGATGGCCGCCGTTGATCCCTCTCGTCTCGGTTTCGACCCCGGTCGTGAACTCGCGCACTCCATCCCGAGCCTCGAGGTCGAAGATCCGTCGTCCCTCCGCATCGACGATCCCTTCCAGGAGAGGGGGAACGGGGAGCGGGAGGTGGAAGATCGCGGCGCCCGGAGCGTTTGGGCCGGAGGCGCAGCCCGCCAGAGCGACGAGGAGGAAGAGGAGGCACAGCACGCCGGCGGGTCCACCTCGGTCGGACGGCTCCGGC
>SKKH01000281.1 GCA_007121555.1 Gemmatimonadota bacterium
CTCCGCCACGGCCGCCCGCTCCCTCACCAGCTGCGCTCCCCGGCCATACTCTATCGTCCACTCTCCCGCTCGCTCCCCCTCTCCGACCCTCCCTGGACCGAGCCGGGCCCTCTGTTCTCCCGCTCCCGCGCCGTTCGCCCTCCCGTCTTGCTCCACCGCCCCGAACCCCTTCGCACACCCCTCCGCGAACACGACCATGACGACCCCCAAATCAAGTGATCACATGTACTTATCAAATATAATCCGGCCTTGGGGCGACCTCTCAGGATCCTGCAGGTCGGCCGTGGAGGGGAGTGCGGCACCTCCGATGGCGGGGGTGTCCGGCCAGGTGGATCCTCGGGGCCTGGAGGGGCGCTGCTGGGGCAGAACGCGCCCGATCCCGGCTTCACCCCACTGCGGAGGCCGAAATCCGTCCATGGCTCGATGGGACGGGGCACTGGAGGAGACAGCCCGGCAGCAGCGCCTCACCTTCCTGCCCGGTCTCTGGAACGGCCTCGGGGTCATGGCGAACTACACCTACACGACCTCCACCGCGCAGCTTCGTGAGATCGATCGGGAGGTTCGGCTCCCCCGACAGATTCCACACGTGGCCAACCTCGGGGTGACCTACGATCTGGCCGGGTTCCAGGGAGCGCTCACCACGAACCACCGGAGCGAGTACCTCTTCGAGGTGAACAACCTCATGAACACCCCCCAGACCTGGTACGACGGACACCCGGACTTCCACTACCGGTCCTCGTACAACCAGCGGTGGGGTCTGGTCGGATTCCGCTACGGGCTCTGAGCAGGGCACTTCGGGCGGCTTCTGAAGAGCCAGCCCGGGATGTTCGCGCCCTTCAGTTTCAGGGTCTCCTGCAGCGGACCACCCGCCGCTCAACCGAAGCCGAACAGGGGTGGGAAGAGGAAGGCTACGACCGCGGCCCACCCGGCGATGACGTAGAGATAGGTCATCTGCCAGCTCCACAGCGGAGAGAAGCCCTGATCGCCTCGTAGGAACCGAAGGTACAGAACCGCTGATCCGGCCAGGTTCACCATGAGGACCGCGTTCATTCCGAGGGCCGCCAGGCGATTCGGGGTGAAACCGAAGTCCGAGATCCGGGCGCCGATGGCCCAGAGTGCCAGGACATCCACGAGAAGGGCGGTTCCGACCAGAGTGAGCTGGATCCAGTCCAGGAAGCCTGGGGGCGCGAGGGGATCGCGAGCCGAGATCGAATACAGGAGCAGTCCGAAGACGACTACCAGGAGCAGGTCCACGGCGATGAGGACCTCCCGCTCGACATCGATCCCGCGCCCGGTCGCGGCCATCGTAACGACGAAGGCGAGCAGCACCAGCGCGAAGAGGGGAATGAATATCCGAGCCAGGACGGGTGCAATGTTCTCGATCACGCTCTGCTTCGCTTCGACTAGCCAAGTGGCGACGACTGTGGCGCCGGCGAAGCCGCAAGGCAGGATCCAGCTCCCGATGAGGGGCTCCACGTCGATTCCGATCGCCTGGAAGAGGACTGCGGTCAGGCCGACCAGGACCCCCCCGCCCAGGGCAATGAGGACGAGGTAGATCACGAACTCTCCGGTGAACCGGATGAAGTCCATTCGCCGCTCACTGCCGCGCCAACGGCCACCGACGTACGCCACGCCCACGGCCAGCCACAGGACCATGGGGAGGTGGAGCATGGTCAGTGCATGCGTGCGGCCGGGATCTTCGCCTGGGACTCCCGAAGGGAACGGGAAGACGTTCACGGCCAGTGCGGCCAGGCCGAACGCTGCCGCCAACCAGAGCCGCACGGGTACCGCGAGCGGCCGTTCCCAGGCGAAGTACGCAGCGATGAACGGGAGAGTGAAGAAGCTAATGTTGAGTGGGTAGAAGAGGTTCTGGTCCGGATCGAACTCGATCCCGAAAAGCGCTGGGACCTGGATCGCCGCCGCGGCCGTCGCGGCAAGGGCGAGGGCTACCCACATCCGACGGGACCCGGCGGCCGCTTCGGCTTCGGCATCCCGGTCCCACCCGTCGCCGGAGAGCACGAGCTGCTTCCACAGCCGCTCCGAATGCTCCCGTGCAAATTCTCCCGTTACGGCGTCGATGGCCCCCATCCGCTTCACGGCCACCAGAAAGGCCTCATCCCCGGAGAGCCCCTGATCGCGAAGGGAAGCGATCTGCTCACGGAGGTGGTCCTCCAGCTCCGCCGCATCCACACCCGTGATCGCCTGGCTTCTGCCGAGGTGGGTCCGCCAGGCATCGACCTGCGCTTCGAGGGAGTCCGTCAGGGGAGAATCGTGGTGCTTCCGTTCCATGGGCTCAGGCTCGCTGGGGTGGGACCACCAGACTTCCTTCCGTCTTCGTAGACTCCGCCATCGCCGACCAGATCTTCCGGAGCGCCTCATCCACCGTCCGCCACTGGCGCCGCTCGTCGGCCAACTGCTTCCGTCCGGCGTCCGTGACCCGGTAGTACTTTCTCCGTCGGCCCGATTCCGACTTCTCCCAGCGGGACTCCACCAGACCGGAGCGCTCGAGGCGATGAAGCACCGGGTAGAGCATCCCATCGGTCCACTCCAGTGCCCCCCCGGACAGTTCTCGAACCCGCTGCAGAATCGCGTATCCGTAGCTGTCCTCCTCCACCAGGATGGCCAGCACAAGGGGGGTCGAGGACGCCGCTACGAGATCCTTGTTGATGCTCATTCGATTGGTGGCCTCTGTTCCGGGAAAAGGCCGCCTCCGGGTGAGCCGGACCA
>SKKH01000158.1 GCA_007121555.1 Gemmatimonadota bacterium
CGAGGTGGTGCTTCGGCTGCTGAGGGGGGAGGATTTGGTCGAGGTGAGCCGGGAGGTCCGGGTCCCGCCGCCGCAGCTCGAGGAGTGGCGCCGGGTGTTCCTGGAGACCGGCCAGGAGGGGCTCAAGAGACGAGGCCGAGACCCTACGGAGCGAGCGCTGCTACGGACCCCGACCGAAGCCCGCCAGTGGCTCACCCGGAAGGCGGCCTGATTGAGCCGCCCACTTGTCCAGGAAACCGGGTCCGGTACAAGATTCGCGGTACTCTTAAGGACGGGTGACCCTGGTAACCGGACGATATTCAGTTCCGACGTCGCATAGGAGAGATCCAGTGGTCAAGGCAAAGCATGTGATACTCGTCATCCTCGGCTACCTCTTCTGCGCGTGGCTGGCAGTCATATTGATCGATGTAGCCAACGTATTCGGGTTGCGCGACCGACTTGGTATTATTGTCTGGGCTACCTTGTTCGCGAATGGAAGACCGACGGAATGGGTTCAATGGTACGCCCTGGGGACGACGGCCCTGCTATCCGCGTTCCATTTCGGAGCACTCCCCCGCTCCAACCACGAACGGGGATCACCTGGCGATGCAACGATCCGGGGATGCGCCCTGTTCTGGGGTGTCCTGGCGGTCGGGGTCGTGCTAATGCTGGTCGAAGATGCTGGAAACGTTCGGCATGAGATTCGTTGGTTCGTTGAGGGGGTGACCGGTTCCCCCCGCCACACCGGCACAATCGATAAGGCCGTCGAGTTCACCTACTTCGCTGTGGTCGCATCAGTGCCTCTATTTGCGCTTGTGCGCTATGGCCACCATCTACGATCATACTCCACGACCCTGGCATATATTCTATCAGGCTATGCGTTCTACGGGCTTGCCGCAGCAGGCAACGCCACTCGGAACTGGGGCGGTTGGTATGGCGTGGTCGGAGAGTGGATATTGCTCAGGTTCGACATGACCGTTTCCGACCCTGGGGATACGGCGGGACACGGGCACTGGCTTGTAGATGCCCTGTTCGAAGAGTCACTCGAGCTGATGGGAGCGATGTTCCTGCTAGCGGCGGCCGTATCCTTTCTGGGTTCTGCGGGCATCGGTGGTCTCGAATTGTCGGGAACCCCATCGATGAAAGCGGATGTCAACGAGGAGCCAGACCGCGATCCGATCCCGTCTTGAAGCTTGAGAGCGCCCGGAGGCTTCCCCTTGCAGGGTGGGATGTTCTCCGGACGGAATCGCGCCGATGGCGCCTGACCGACGACCTCCCCCCACCTTGTTCGCCTCCCTGTCACATCTCGACGGCACCCGAATCGACGGCACCCGAAGCGGCCCAGCGAAGATCCGGTACCGCGGCCCGCTCCCCTCACCCGTCACTATCGTGCGACCGGGCGGATGTTCCTGCCGCTTCAGCGTCCTGACGTGCCATGAGGTCGAACCCAAGTCCCAGTTCCGTTCCGGACCACTCTACCACCCATCAGAACGTCGGCACACAGTTTGCGTCTATTCAGGTTCGAGGAGCGACGGACAGCACGTGATCCGAGAAGCCAGGAGTGATCGGACGAATGGAGCCCGGCCCCGCATGATCCCCGGACCCGCCCGGGCCACACAAGTGGCTCGCTCGTGGCTCGGCCGTAAGGCGCGTCGAGCTCGCGAGGGCCACGGCCTCATCCTCATGTACCATCGGATCGCCCCTCCGTCGTCTGTCGACCCGTGGAATCTCATCGTGGAGCCTGACCATTTCCGTGACCACCTCGAAGTGTTGCGGAGACTCACCGACGTGGTCCCCCTGGAGAGTCTTCCCGGGACGATGCGACGTCGGAAGGAGGGGCAACCGGTGGTCGCCATCACCTTCGACGACGGGTACCAGGACAACCTGGAGTTCGCCCTCCCGCTACTCGAGAACGATGAGTGTCCGGCCACCGTCTTCCTCGCAACGGGCTGGATCGGACGGGATGTCCCGTTCTGGTGGGATCGACTGGCCTGGATCCTCCTTGCCCCTGATGAGCTTCCCGAGACCCTGGACCTCAGGATCGGGGAGACCCGATTGACCTGGTCGAACCCGGAGAGCTCCACCCCGCGAGAGGCCGCCACAGAGGACCGCGAGGCGCTACACCGAAGGCTATGGGTGGCGCTCCGCCTGCAACCCGACCCGATCCAGGACGCCACCATGGAAGAACTGGCGCGCTGGGCCGGGCTCGACGCGGGGCCCGAGGAGGCGGGACGACCCATGTCCGAAGACGAGGTGCAGCGCATGGTCGAGTCGGGAACGGCGAGGGTCGGCGCCCATGCGCACACGCACCGCCCCCTGGCTGAACTCTCGCCGGCGTGCCAGGAGTCCGAGGTCCAGCGGAGCCTCGATCGATGCGAACAGATCGTGGGCTACCGACCGGACACCTTCGCGTATCCTCACGGGTCGTTCTCGCACGCCACCATCGCCGCCGTCATGCGTTCCGACCTGGCACTGGCCTGTTCCAGCGAGAAGGACCTGGCCTGGGCAGCCTCACCCCCACTGGCTCTGCCGAGGGTGGCGGTCATGAACTCGTCGGCCGCCACCTTCGAACGCTGGCTGCGCTGGTACTGGCTTCCATGACGGTCCGATCCTCCGTCCCGGACCTGGTTTCGGTGGTCCTCATCTTCCGGGATGAGGGCCGTTTTCTGGACGAGGCGATCCGGAGTGTCAGAGGGCAGAGCTATGATCGTTGGGAGCTTCTTCTGGTAGACGACGGATCCCGAGA
>SKKH01000185.1 GCA_007121555.1 Gemmatimonadota bacterium
AGTGCATTAAAAGTCAATTAATTTTTCGCAAAATACAGTTAAATTTCAGGCCGTTAAACATTTCCGGATGGAAACTAACTTAATATATAGTATCCGAATGATTCGGCTTCTATTTTGGAATGTGATTAGATTCTTTCCTTTGCCTCACGGATTCTCCGAGAGGTGCATGAAATTAATACCTTATCAATCATTAATTTTAAGTGAAAAAAACCCATTTTTTTCAGTCTCAGGGATCAGGAGTCAGTAATTAAAGGTCAGCAATCACTAGTGTCCCAACAAATAGTCAAGTAATGTTGGTCTGTTACGTATATCAGCTAAGTCGTTTCTGTAATTCAAGTTTGTAACTATCTGTAATAACGGAATTCGTTCGAAAATGTTAACACTTAAAATCTGTAGAATTGTGTAGAGATTTGTTTCGATTTTGAGATCTTTTTTCATGATTGCTATTAAAACGTAAACCGAGATGGCAATCCATATTTGGGTCTTGACCGCATTTTCTGTGGTTCCATAGAATGCTTTGATTCTAAGATTTTGCTTTATCCATTTGAAAAAGAGTTCTATTTTCCAGCGATTTCGGTATAGCTCCGAGATAGTCAGGGCTGATAACGAAAAATTGTTTCCTTGATTCCCGTACTTTTTATACCTACAACGCTCTTGCTCATATAATTTTGTTTTTTGTAGCCGATAACCACCAGATATTATTAATCTAATATTTTATCTTTCTTTAGTTTCTTTAATAAAAGCCTTGACAAGGCCTCCTCCTTGTAGGTATAATATTTTATGCCTACAAGGAGGGATTATGAGTTCTATCGTTCATCAGAAAGTGGGAAAGCATGTCTATCTTTATGAGTCTATCTCCTATCGTAATGCTGAGGGAAAACCCAGGAACAAGCGTTATCCGGTCGGCAAAATTGACCCCATTACAGGTAAGCCCATTTATAAACCTCAATATCTTGAACGAATGGCAGACATGGGACATCCTGTTTCTTTGCCTGAACAATCTACCTTCTCACTGGAAGATATTCAAAGATCAAAGATCAGAGAGCATGGCACCTTCCACCTGCTCCACCAGGTCGCTGACAAAATTGGACTATTGGGGGCACTCCAAAAAAGCATGCCAAAGCACTGGAAAGAGGTATTCGTGTTAGCAAGTTATATGGTAGTTACAGCAGATCCATTCCTTTACTGTGAACAATGGGTCGCAGATGCTGAATGCCTTCCTGTAGGCAGCATGTCTTCTCAACGCATCAGCGATTTGCTTCGAACGCTTACTGCTGAACAGCGACAAAATTTTTATCACGCCTGGTGTCATCTCCGTAGTGAGCAAGAATATCTGGCACTCGATATCACCTCTATCTCATCTTATTCTCAGTTGATTGATGATGTCGAGTGGGGATATAATCGAAATAATGACCTTTTGCCTCAAATTAATTTATGCCTGCTGATGGGAGAAAAATCTCGATTGCCGGTTTTTCAGACCATATACAGTGGAAGCCTGAAAGATGTGAGCACGTTGGATACCACCTTGTCGCAGCTTAAAGCTTTTGTGGAAGACAAGCCCCTGCGGATAGTCTTGGACAAGGGTTTCTTCAGTAACCGAAATATTAACGAAATGTATGAACGAAAACACTTGCGCTGGATCGTGGCAGTTCCTTTCACATCCAATCTTGCCCGCAAAAATGTAGAGAGTGAAAGAAAAGATATTGATTGCATCACCAAAACCTGCGTCCTGAGCTCTGACTCAGTTAGAGCTGTAACCAAAAAACGTTCCTGGAACTCCAAGCATCAGATGTTTGTTCACGTTTTCTATAATCCTTTAAAGGCCGCTAAATCAAGGGAAGCTCTGTTTGCACATGTAGCTAAGCTTAAAGACTTTGCTCTCCAAGAAACAGAGCAAGCCTTGCAACACAAAGAATGTAGCAAGTACCTGATCATCAGACGTTCATCAAGTACTGACACCAGATACACAGTTTCCATCCGAAAAGACGAGCTTCAAAAACAGCTTAGCTATGCCGGGTGGATGGTTCTTGTTAGCAATGATGAGCTGGAAGCCAAAGAAGCCCTTACTGTATACCGAGAGAAAGACGTGGTCGAGAAGGGTTTCATGCAGCTTAAAAGCAGTCTGAATTTGTCCAGACTGAGGGTCCATAGCAATGAAAGAATGTTCAACAAGACCTTCGTCAGCTTCATCTCACTGATTTTATTGTCACATATCCACCAAGCCATGCTTGAACAAGACCTTTATCGAAAAATGACCGTGAAACAAATGCTCTTGACCTTGTCAAAATTAAGGCTTCAGGAAATAAACGGTGTTCGTATCCTGTTTCCCTTGACCAAAGAGCAAAAAGAAATTTTCAAGGCTTTTGACATCAAAGAACCGGCGTAGGTATAAAATCTTGAGGGGTTTCAGGTTATATTGGTGCCTTTACATCACGTACCTTTATGAATCTGAATTCTCATCAATATACACGTGATGAGATTACAATGGGGTTGATACTTCTCGTAGACCTGGGAGCAGGAGTACTTGATTATGCAGCTGTAGAAACAGCTGCTTATGTTATTGGGAATGACCCTTCTGATTCACAAAACTCTCTATTTTTCAAGATAGATGATGTGCCTGTCAGCGACAAAGGAATAGAGTTGTTAAGAATTATTGATGCTAAAGACTTAAATAGAGCTTATATTAAAAAATACTGTCATTTTCGGCGTCTACCA
>SKKH01000189.1 GCA_007121555.1 Gemmatimonadota bacterium
GCGATCCAATCCCAGATCGAGCCCTTCGAGCTCACGAGCGACATCCTCCAGGGCCTCGGGCCTTCGACCCGCGAGGATGGGCCGATGGCCGCGCCTCACCGCCTCGGCGGCCAGGAGTCGACCGGTGAATCCGTACGCCCCATAGAGCAGCCAGGTCACCGGGCGTTGGCCTCCAACCGGACCGAGGTCCGGTCCACGCCTCCCTTCTCAGACTCCATCACGATGGTGATGTCGCTGCCGGACGGTCCCTCGATGGTCCACTCACCGTAGTAGAACGATTCGTAGCTGCCGCCCCTGGTTCCCCGCATGAATTCGAACTCCTGGGTGAGCGGGTCGGAGGTGCCGGCCTCCTGGGGCAACTCCAGCGTCATCCGATCCGGCTGGGCGATCCCGATATACCGGGCCTGGGCCATGGAGGTGTCCAGCCAGCCTTCATTGGTGACTCTCGCTCGCACGCGCCATTGATCCGTCCCCAGTGACTCCACCTCGACCTCCCGAATCTGCACTCGGGGGAGCCTGAGACTCCGCATCACCGCGAAGCGGGCCTGGTCCACGGCCACCTCTTCGAAGAAGGGACCGGGCGGGGGGTTCCGCGTCCAGTAGCGCGACCACCCTCCCACTTCCACGGCTCCCAGGGTGGGGTGGTCGAAGGGGGCCCAATCCACGAACCCTTCTCCGGCCAACCGGGGGTCGCCCTCGTGCCGGTCCAGCCATTCCAGGACCTTGGCCTGGACGTCGGGCCGGTTGTAGCGGCCCGGGATCGCGAAGAGGGGTTCGTCGCGTGGAATGTCGTCCCATCCGATCTCGTTCACGAAGGGTTCGAGGGTCCAGAGCTCGGTGGTGGTGGCGAAGGCGCCGAAGTGCGCGTAGGCCCAGTCGATGAAGACACCTCGACGGGCCCCGGGCTGCTCATCGGGGTCGAGCCCGGGCTCGATGGTGGTGAACTGATGGTAGACCGAGGCTTGCGGGTAGGTGGTGGTGGGCTGCCCCTCGGCCAGGATGGCCTGGTAGTCCTCCAGGTCCTGCTGGGGCATGTCCACATCCGGTCGAGCGGCGTAGGGCCGGAGGTGGACCCCGCTCGTGGTGTGGAAGGACTCGATCATCCCGATGTTGGGGTGCTCCAGGATGAAGTCCACGATGTTCCGGGAGTTGGGCTCGTCGAGGGGGTAGTCGCCGGCTCCTCGGAAGCGGCCGTCATGAGACGACCAGAAGGCGGGGTAGTTCCGGTTCGTGATGAAGCGCATGAAGGGCGGATCGGAGTTCACCGTCCCGTCATCGTTGTCGTCGTAGCCCTCCTCGTACACACGATAGAAGGGTCCGTCCGTATGATCGTCGGTGCGGCGGACGAGAAGTCGGGGCTCATCGGAGTAGACGGTCCATTCTCCCTCCGGATCCTCAACCCTCATCTGGAGGATGTTTCCGTCGCCGGTGATGTCGGAAGGGCCGTCGGACCCTCGCATGCCCGGACCATAGAGTCGGTCCCGGTTGGCGATCTCCCATGGGTCCCAGGTGACCTCGCCGGTCACGAAGTACTCTGCCCCCTCGGGGTTGGCCAGGGGAAGTACGTAGAGGGTGCGGGTGTCCAGGAGCTCGGTGACCTGGGGATCGTCGCCGTAGCGAGTCAGGAGCCACCATACCAGGTGCAGAGTCACTTCCCCCGCCATGACCTCGGAGTCATGCTGGTTACCATCGAAGTAGGCGGCGGGCTTCTCCTCGGCCGGGCCCGTTTCCCGGTTCGTGATCTCCACCATCCAGAGCTCCATCGTACCGGACTGGCTCTCTCCGAGGGAGTGGAGGCGAGCGAGTTGGGGGTGGGCGTTGGTCCACTCCTCCAGAAGGGCCACCGACTCGGCGTATGTATGGTACCGGTAGTCGTACTCCTGGGCTCCGAGCCAGCTCGGGAGGAGGCTCAGGACCAGGAGACAGAGCAGGCTTCGGCTGAGCCTCGGAGCGATTGTCAGCCAGGAGCGAGGGACGAGTCGTCGAGGGGATCGATGGCCGGGCCCGATTCCTGATGGGCGCCGGGGCGCGGACCTCGAGAGTGGGAAGGTCTGGTGCATAGTGCTTCAAGTGGGCCGGAGGAAGGAAGGTGCGGAGAGGCACGGATGACCGATGCATCATGGTCCAGGTCCCCGGTTGGTGGCAAACCGGCGAGCATCCCTTGCGGCGATGGCTTGACGGGTCCGACAGCTGGAGCACAGGCCAGGGCCTGGCGGCTCTCCTGGCGCCGGCATCCGCACGGGAACGGTCGTCCTTCCCGCAACGGTCGTCCTTTCTGGAACGAGAGACCCGACTCTCCGGGTTGATCGCCCTCTCCCCTGGAGTGATCGCGGCTCAGCACGTCCCCGTGCCCTATGGATCCGCCGTACGTCGTCGAACCGCCGCACTCTCCCTCGCGGCCGCACCTTGTCGGATCACCGGACCTTCGAGCGCAAACGCTCGTCCTCGAGCGCCCGTACGTTCTGGAGCCGGTGGACCTTCTTGAGTGACCGAGACCTTCGAGTCGATCGCCCTCTTTCCTGGAGAAATCGCCCGCCCCATTGGATCGAAGAACCGGACCCCCCCGTCGGGCCCCCGCCGCACCCCGAACCCGTCCTCGTGGACCCTCCGGTGATGAAACCGGCACAGCAGCACGAGGTTGTCGAGGGTGGTCTTGCCGCCATCGGCCCAGTGGACCAGGTGATGACCCTCGGTGAACCGGAGCCCGCACCC
>SKKH01000278.1 GCA_007121555.1 Gemmatimonadota bacterium
CCCCTCTCAGTCAATCGTAGTACTCCAGGCCCAGGTGGGTGAGGGGCTCCTCCCCGCCCAGCCAGCGGAGGGTGTTCTTGAGCTTCCGGTGCTGGATGAAGATGTCGTGCTCCGGGTAGAGACCCGGCGCGGTCTGGGGGCTCTTGAAGTAGAAGGAAAGCCACTCCTGGATGCCGCCCATCCCGGCCCGGGAGGCCAGATCGAGGAAGAGGGCCAGATCCAGCACGATGGGGGCGGCCAGAATCGAATCCCGACAGAGGAAATCCACCTTGATCTGCATCTTGTAGCCCATCCAGCCCCGGATGTCGATGTTGTCCCACCCCTCCTTGTTGTCGCCTCGGGGGGGATAGTAGTTGATCCGGACCTTGTGATAGAGGTCGCCGTAGAGCTCCGGATACATCTCAGGCTGGAGGATGTGCTCCAGAACGCTGAGCTTCGACTCCTCCTTCGTCTTGAAGGAGTCGGGGTCGTCCAGGACCGCGCCGTCCCGGTTGCCCAGGATGTTCGTGGAGAACCAGCCGTCGATTCCCAGCATGCGGGCCTTGAAGCCCGGGGCCAGGATCGTCTTCATGAGGGTCTGCCCCGTCTTGAAGTCCTTGCCGCCCAGGGGAACCCCTCGCTCCTGTGCCGCCGCCTCGAGCGCCGGAAGATCGGCCGAGAGGTTGGGGGCGCCGTTGGCGTAGGGGACCCCCTCCATGATGGCCGCATAGGCGTAGATCATGCTCGGGGCGATGGAGGGGTCGTTCTCCTTCATCGCCGCCTCGAAGGACTCGAGGGTCTCGTGGGCCGCGCCCCTCCGGAGGTAGATCTCAGTGGACCCGCACCAGATCATGACGAGGCGAGCGCAGTCGTTCTCGGACTTGAAGCGCCGGATGTCCTCACGGAGCTGCTCGGCCAGCGCGAACTTGTTCTCCCCTTTCTTCACGTTCGGGCCGTCCAGGCGCCGGACGTACTCCTTGTCGAAGACCGCGGGCATGGGCTTGACGGACCGGAGGAAGTCCTCGATGGGATCCAGGTGGTGCCGCTCCAGCACGCCGGCCTCCAGGGCACTCTCGTATCCATCGTCCGGAATGGGATCCCAGGTCCCGAAGACGAGGTCCTCCAATTCGCTCAGGGGCAGGAACTCCTTGATGAGGGGCGCCCGTCCCTCGGTCCGCTTCCCCAGGCGAATGGTCTGGAGCTGGGTGAGGGAGCCGGTGAGGGGAGCGAGCCCCCGCCGTCCGGCCTCCACCCCAGCCACCACCGTGGTTCCCACCGCGCCAAAGCCTGGAAGGAGTACGCCGAGGCGTCCTTCGGCAGGCTGAATTTCCGGTCGATCGCTCACTTGAGCTTCTCCATTGTATGTGCGTGATCCGGCACCGAACCCTCGGACTCTTCTTCGTCCAGGGGCACGCCTGCCGCGTTTTGATAGACCCACACCATCCGCTGCGCGGCAGTGAGGATCGAGGTGACCGCCAGGATCACCAGAATGATCATGAGGATCAGTCCGTCCCACATGAGACCGAAGAAGAGGGAGCCCGCGCCCAGGAGCACGACCCGCTCGGCCCGCTGCATGAGACCCACATTGCAGTCGAGTCCCAGCGCCTCCGCCCTGGAACGGGTGTAGCTCACCATGAGCGAGCCCCCCATGGCCAGGAAGATGACGTAGACCATCCAGACGTCGGCCAGTTCGCGCCCGTACTGGTTGTAGAGCGAAAGGAGTCCCAGGAAGACCACGATCTCGCTCAGTCGGTCCATGGTCGAGTCGTAGAAGGAACCGAACTTGGAGGCCAGACCGCTCTCCCGGGCCACCCGCCCGTCGAAGATGTCCAGAACCCCACCCAGCAGGATCAGAAATCCGGCCCATCGCACGTGATCCAGGTGGTAGAGGAATCCCGCTCCGACCGTGGAAAGAAACCCCACGGTGGAGATGGTGTTGGGATGGACCTTCCACCGAACCAACGCCTGGGTGACCGGCTCGATGATGCGGTAGACCGGATCTCGAAAGACCTTGAGCGAAGGCATGGGCGCTCCGGTTCAGGAGGGAAGGATGATCCGGCCCTGCGCGCCTTCCTGAATCCCCTTGGAAATCGTTTCGTTCACCTTCTGGAGCAACTTGTCGAAGTTGGACTGGGCCGAGACGAGCCGCTGGTACTCCGCACGGGACTGGAGGTCGCGGGCCAACTCCTCGTAGCGCTCCTTCTGCTCGTCCTCGGGTTCCTTACCGCTCTGGAGAAGGCTCACCATGTCCGACTCGAGTTTTTCGAGTTCGGTGCGAAGCGCGTTCAGGCTCCGGTCCTCCTCCACTGCCGAGGCAGCCCGGCGAAGGGCCTTGTACTCGTCGGTCCGACCCAGGGCCTGACCGAGATCCTTCGCCATCTCCGTAATCTTTGTCATCCTCGATTTCCTCGTCTCGTGCGAAATACTCGTTGGCGCGGGACGATCCCGCGATCCGCTCTTCAAGAGCCTCGCGCCTATCAGCGGTGACCCTCCTACCTCAGTCCCAGGCCTCCTCACGGGTGGCCAGAACGATCCGGTCTCGACGCGACAGGTCGCGAAGAATCACCGGCGCCCCGAGCTCCGGGGTCCGGTCCACCATGCGGGCTACCTCTCGCGCCTGGCCGGCTCCCACCTCGAGAGCCAGAAGCCCACCGGGAACCAGTACGGTCGGCGCGCCTTCGACCAACCGCCGAAGAAGGGCCATCCCCTCTTCGGGGGCCACCAACGCCTCCCGGGGCTCCCACCTCCGAACCTCGGGCTCCAGCGCCTCGTGCTCGGGTTCTGAGACATAGGGAAGGTTCGCCGCCACTACGTCGAAACGCTCCCCGGGCTTCACCGGGTCCAGCAGGTGCCCCTCCCGAAACTCCACCCCGCGGCCGCTCGCCTGCACCTCCAGGCCCAGCTCCCGGGCATTGGACCGAGCCACCTCCAGCGCGTCTCCGGACCGGTCCACGGCCAGGATCCGTTGGAAGGGCCCTTCCGTCAGGAGCGCGAGGGCGATGGCACCGCTTCCCGTGCCCACGTCGAGAGCGGTCAGCCCCTCTCTTCCCCACTCCCGGACCCGGGCCAGGACGGCCTCCACCAGCTCTTCGGTCTCGGGGCGCGGGATGAGGACCCGTTCGTCCACCGCCAACTCCAGGTCCCTGAAGGCCGCGGAGCCCAGAATATACTGGAGAGGTCTTCGCCCGGCCCGCTCGAGGAGCAGAGGCTTGAAGGCCCCCAGCTCCTCGGCGGTCAGCGGCCGCTCAAAGTGGAGGTATAGGTCCAGGCGGGACATGGCCAGGGTGTGGGCAAGCAGGTGCTCCACATCGAGGCGTCCATCCGCTACCCCCTTCTCCGCCAGATATCGGGTGCTCCACCGCAGCAGGCGAAGCACTGTCCAAGGGACCCCGTCCGGCGGTGGCTCCACCGGATCGTGAAAGGCGGGGGGCGTGTCGGCTCCCGGGGTCGAAGCACCGGGGCCCGTCACGAGTCCTCCCTGAGTCGCTCCTCCTCGGCGGCCAGTTGGAGCCCGTCCAGGAGCTCCTCCAGGTCGCCGGCCAGGATCTCGTCGAGGCGATGAAGGGTGAGCCCGATCCGGTGATCCGTCACCCGGTTCTGGGGGAAGTTGTACGTCCGGATCTTGGCGGACCGATCCCCGGTCCCCACCTGCGCCTTCCGATCCCGGGCCCGCTCCGCCTCCTGCTCGGCGATCTTCCGGTCGAGGAGGCGCGACCGCAGGACGCGGAGGGCCTTCGACTTGTTCTTGTGCTGGGACTTCTCATCCTGGCAGCTCACCACCAGGCCCGTGGGAAGGTGGGTGATCCGCACGGCCGAGTCGGTGGTGTTCACCGACTGACCCCCGGGCCCGGAGGAGCGGAAGACATCGATTCGAAGCTCGGCAGGGTCCACCTCCACGTCCACGTCGAGGGCCTCTGGAAGCACGGCCACCGTGGCCGCGGAGGTATGAATCCGGCCGCTGGACTCGGTTTCCGGAACGCGCTGCACCCGGTGCACACCCGACTCGTAGCGCAGGGTGCCGTACGCCGAGGGGCCCCGGACCACGAACACCGCCTCCTTGACCGAGCCCGGGATCCCTTCGGAGAGATCCAGCAGCTCCACCGACCATCCCTGCCCCTCTGCGAATCGTCGATACATTCGCAGGAGGTCCGCGGCGAAGAGTCCGGCTTCATCACCCCCGGTGCCGGCCCGGACCTCCAACACCGCCGGACGGTCGTCCAGGGGATCTCTGGGAACGAGAAGGCGCCGGGCTCGGTCCTCCAGGACCGAACTCCGGCGCTCCAGTTCCTCGACCTCCACCCGGGCCATCTCCCGGAGCTCCTCGTCGTCGGCTTCACGGGCCAGTTCCCGAGCCCCCTCCAACTCCCGGATCACACCCCGGAGCTCCCGGGCCACAACCACAACGGGCTCGAGGTCCGAGCGCTCCTGACCGAGCTCCCTCAGCCGTTGAGGGTCCTGCGCCACCTCGGGATCCGATAGACGGACGTCGACCGCACGGAATCGCGCCTCCGCTTCGGCCAGCCCCCGGTCGATCCGCTCATCCAGCATGGCGGTGGGCACGCGTGTGTCGAATCAGCGGAGAGAAGAACGTCGAGGGACGCCTCCTCCTCCGCTCGACCCGATTCAGTCGGTGGACTTCTGGGCGTACTTGCGCTTGAAGCGCTCGACTCGGCCGGCGGTGTCCACCAGCCGCTGCTTCCCTGTATAGAAGGGATGGCAGACCGCGCAGATCTCCACGCTCAGGTCTCCGACAGTGGTTCGGGTCTCGATGACGTTCCCGCACGAACAGCTGATCGAGGCGGGGTTGTATTCAGGATGAATGCCTTTCTTCATGGTCGTACTCCGGGGCCGTAAAACGAACGAGCCCGACAGGCCCGTGCAGAGACCAGGGAATATAGACAAGGGCTCCGCCCGGTTCAACCGTGGGTGCTTCTCTCCCTACCTCAAGAGAGCGCGAACCCGCTACCCGGACCGGGAGGACGACGGCCCCAGGGTCCTGGCAGTCCGCTCGAGCGGATCGATACGGCGGCTCCCGCGAGGAGAACCAGGAGGGATAGGAGGCCGAGGGCGCCGGCGCCCCCTCTGGACGCCAGGGGCCCGGGCCTCTCGTGGAGAGGCACGTCCGCCAGGATCACACTTCCGACCCCCTCCACCTCCCGGATCCTGTGAGGGAGAGCCCGGCCGTCGGCGTTCCAGACGCCGGCTCGCCCACCCACCGCGCTCCGGATCACCGGGACCCGGGCCTCCACGGCCCGGAGCACCACCACGGCCTCATGCTGGCTCCGGGCTGCGTCGAAGATCCCCCCTCCCCGCCCCGCCAGCCAGCCCTCGTTCAGGGGGAGCAGCAGGAGTTGGGCACCGTCACGACGAAGGCGCCGGGCCTCGCCTCCGAAGAGACTCTCGAAGCAGATCAGAACCCCCACCGGAAGTGAGACGGTGGCCCCGGCGAACTCGGGAGGGGGTGGCGTTGGAACCCGACCCGCGCTGGAGCCTCCACGCAGTTTCGTACCTTCCCCCGTCCTGACCTCGATGGCCACAGGCCCCCGTCCTTCCTCGGAAGACCCGTCCAGGGGCGGTGGGCGGGCTTCCAGGAGGGGAAGGAGCCGCCGCTTCTCCCTCAGCAGCGGAAGGGGTTTCCCTCGGGACGGGGCCAGCCGCATCCGGTTCCGGCGCAGTTCCGTAGACCCGCTCTCGCCTCCACCGGTCCGGACCGGCTCGAGCACTCCGAAGGCGACGGGCGCGTCCAGGCCACGAGCCCACTCCATGGCCCGGCGCCCCTCCACTTCGAGGCCGACGGTCCCGGTGGGAGACTCGGGCCAGACGATCAGCCCGGCGTCCCCGGCGTGAAGCTCCTCTCGCAGCCGATCCAGGGCTCGGGGAAGTTCCAGATTCCTGCGCTCCGGGGAGGCCAGGAGAGCGGGGTCGGCGTCCAGGGAAAGGGCCGCCACCGTGAGGACCCTGGGAGCGGGGGCGTCCACGGAACCCCCTCGAGGCTCGCCGGTCACCGCGCCGTATCCCGCCACCAGACTCGCGAGGCCCACCGCCGCTGCGGGCCAGCTCCACCATGCCCCCACCTTCGGGCGATCCGCATCGCCGCCTGGGGCCCGGGAGCGCCGGAGTCGGACCCATCCGACTCCAAGGGCGCCGCCGACGAATGCGAGCACTCCCGCCACTCCGGCCCCACCCACCAGATCCGAGGCACCCAGGAGCCAGGGTCGCCCCACCAGAGCCGCCTCGGGTCCGAGCCAGGGGAAGCCGGCCCGCGGCAGGGACGAGGGCGCCCACCCCAGGACGACCCATGCGGCCCAGAGTCCCACCGGCAGGGGCAGACGCCCCCGGGAGGCGCCTCGATGGACCAGGGCGGTGACCAATCCGGTCAGGACCGCGTTCAGGCCCCAGACCGAGAGGGCCGCCAGCGAACCCAAACCCAGCCCCAGAAGGGGACGAGCGGCGCCGGGGAGCCAGTGGAGGAGGAGGAGTGCGTGGAAGCCCCCGGCCACGATGCCCGCCACGGCCGCCTGACGAGCGCCTTCAGAGGTGGGAGGGAGGCGCGCCAGCGCTACTGCGAGGGGAGCCAGGGCCACCGGCGCCAGGAGGGCCACCGGATGAGGGGGAAGGCTCAGGGAAAGGAGCACACCCGAGGTCGCCGGAAGAAAGACCGGAGACCGGGGAGGGTTCACCGCGGTCCGGCGGCTGGTGTGCGGTCACCCCCGAACATGAGCTGGCCGCCCACCTTGAGCTGCAGATACCGAAGGTTCTCCGTGAGTTCGTACCGGGCCTCTCCCACTACCCGAAAACGCTCGTAGACGGGGACCTCCACCCCGCCATGGACGTTCACACCGGCCCGGACCGAGTTGAGGAGGTCGGCCACGAAGGTATCGTCGATGGCCTGACCGCCCCCCCGGAGGATGTGGGCCGTGGCACCGAGTCCGGTATAGGTGTAGAAGCCGGGCGGTACGCTCCAGAGCACATGGGCGTCCCCGTTGAAGGCCACGTCGGACCATGTAATCCGACCCAGATCCACGGTCGTGACCTCGCCGGTCTGCTCGAAGACGAGTTCCTCGAGCTGCTCCTCCAGCCTCCGCACCTCTCCAGCCCTGAGGAACGATGACCACCGGTTGAAGCCGGTGGTCACCCGCACCCCGGGCCCCAGGAATCCCAGGTCCACCCGGGCGCCGAAGGAGTTCGTGGACTCCACGCGAGACGGATAGATGTAGCCCACATCCGCGGAGATCCCCCGGAAGGAGAGATTCTCGTAGTCGAAGTCGGCCAGCTCCTGGGCCGCCAGGGGCCGAGCTCCCAGGAGGATGAGGAGGGCGAAGAGCACCCCGAGGAGCACCACCGCACCGCCCACGATGGCCGCCACGCTGAGACCGGCTCCACCCCTCGGACTTCCGTCCGAATCCTCAAGCTCCTTCTTCCGCTTCTTCCAGCCATCAGAGAACCGGGTCATCGGCCACCTCCTCCGCTGCGGCCCGAGCCGCCGCCAGGGTGAGTTCCAGCTCCTCCTCGCCGTGGGTGATGGAGAGGAACCCCGCCTCGAAGGGCGAGGGCGCCAGGAACACGCCCCGGCGGAGCATTTCGCGGTGGAAGCGTCCGAAGCGTTCGGTATCGGCTTCCTGGGCGTCCTCGAAGGACCGAACGGGTCCAGGATGGAGGAAGACGCCCCACATGGATCCCACCACCTGCCCCGAGGCCGGAATGCCCGCCCCGGTCAGGGCCTCGACCATCCCCTTCACGAGCCTCTCAGCGTAGGCCTCGAGTTCGGGGAACGGGTCGTTCTCGGCCAGCCAGCGGAGCTGCGCGTTGCCAGCGGCCGTGGCCAGAGGATTGCCCGACAGCGTGCCGGCCTGATAGACGGGGCCCACCGGAGCCACCGACTCCATGACGTCCCGGCGGCCCCCGAAGGCTCCCACCGGCAGGCCGGCCCCGATGACCTTGCCCAGGGTGGTGAGGTCGGGGGTGACGCCGAATCGCTCCTGCGCCCCCCCTCGGGCGACTCGGAAGCCCGTCATGACCTCGTCGAAGATGAGAAGTGCCCCGTGCGCCTCGGTGATCTCCCGGAGTCCCTTGAGAAATCCCGGCTCGGGAGGAATGAGTCCGGCATTGCCCATGACCGGTTCCAGGATGATGGCGGCGAACTCCCCGCCCCGGTCGTTGAAGAGGCTCCGGACCGCTTCAAGATCGTTGAAGGGCAGGAGCGCGGTGTGCCGGACCGCCTCCTCCGGCACCCCCGGGGAGTTGGGGAGTCCGAGGGTGGCCACCCCGGAGCCCGCCGCCACGAGGAAGGGGTCCGCGTGACCGTGGTAGCACCCGGTGAACTTGAGGAAGCGGTTCCGACCGGTATGGCCCCGGGCCACCCGAAGTGCGCTCATGGTGGCTTCGGTCCCCGAGTTCACCAGCCGGACCATCTCCAGGCTGGGCATCAGGCCCACGAGGCGCTCGGCCATTTCCACCTCGGCGCCGGTGGGGGCGCCGTAGCTGGTGCCCCGGGTGAGCTGGTCCTCCAGGGCTTCGACGATCAGAGGATGGGCGTGCCCCAGGATCAGGGGACCCCACGACATGATGTAGTCCACGTAGCGGCGACCGTCGGTGTCCACCAGATAGGGGCCCTGCCCGCGCTCCACGAAGAAGGGATCGCCGCCCACGGACTTGAATGAGCGGACGGGGGAATTCACGCCCCCGGGGAGAACCTTTCGAGCCCGGTCCCAGAGCTCGGCGGAGGTGGAGGAGGAGGTCGGAGAGGAGGCCATGGTACCTCATTGGGTTCGGATCGACAGACTACGAGGGTGGCTGATCGTACCCTGTTCGGAGCGGGAATTCCACCCCTTCAGCCCCGTCAGCCTCCGCGTCCTTGCCCCACGGTTCACCGGCCCCGGCGCAACACCCGCTCCACCCCTGGAGGTCCATGGTGGAGAGTCCGGGCGCCGCCCTGGCGCTCACGGCGTTTCTCCCTGTACTTCTTGCACCGACGTTCAGTAAGTTCGGGCTTTGCCCTGGGCGGCTCCACACGCCTTCGAGAAGGCTCCAGCCCCCCCATTCCCACCTCAATCCCAGGCATCCGTGGCCATGGACCGAGTCACCACCGTCGAAGCGAACCTGGACCGTTACCTGGAGGAGGCCGAACCGGCACCGTCAGCCCTGGCCCCCGACGCACCCCTCCGGACCGGGAGCTCTCTGAGCGCCCGCGAAGCTGTGGCGCTCTGGCGAGACCAGGCCACCAGTCGGACCATCGATTCCGAGGCCCGCCGCCTCAAGGCGGAAGGCCGGAGCTTCTACACCATCTCCAGCGCCGGCCACGAACAGAACGCAGTGGTGGGAGCCCATCTCAGGCTCACCGACCCGGCCTTCCTCCACTACCGGTCCGGGGGGTTCATGATGACCCGGGCACGAAAGGATCCGGAGGTAGACCCCATCCGGGACACCCTCCTCTCGATCTGCGCCCGGAAGGACGACCCCATCAGCCAGGGTCGGCACAAGGTCTGGGGAAGCCGACGGCTGTGGGTACCCCCCCAGACGAGCACCATCGCCTCCCATCTGCCCAAGGCGGTGGGAATGAGCTTCGCGCTGGGGCGGGCGCGCCGTTTGAACCACGAGCACGAGCTCCCCGAAGACGCCATCGTCATGTGCTCCTTCGGAGACGCCTCGGCCAACCACGCCACCGCTCTCACCGGGATCAACTCGGCCCGCTACGCGCTCCGGAGGGGCAATCCCATGCCCATCCTCTTCCTTTGCGAGGACAACGGCCTGGGGATCTCGGTGGAGACCCCGGCCCGCTGGATCCGGGAGAGCTTCGGGGGCATGCGCTACCTCCGCTACTTCGACGCTGAGGGAGAGGTGGACGAGGTCTGGGACGTGGTGGAGGAGGCGGTGGAAACCTGCCGGACTCGGCGCCTCCCGGTGTTCCTTCGCCTGGAGACCCAGCGCCTCTGGGGACATGCGGGTAGCGACATCGAGTCGGCCTACCGGACCACCGCCGAGATCCGGGCCACCGAGGCTCGAGACCCCCTCCTCCGGAACGCGCGCCGCCTGGTGGAATCGGGCGCGGCGACCCCGAACGAGCTCCGGGAGACCCTGGACGCGCTCCGGGCCAGGGTCCGGAGCGCCGGAGAGGAGGCCTCGAAGCGGGGGCATCTGTCGGGGATCGAGGAGGTGGCGGCCCCCCTGGCCCCCTGGGACGAGGATCGGGTGCGCGCCTCCGCCACCGCCTCGGTGGAGCCCGACCGGCGGCGGGAATTCTGGGGAGACGAACTTCCCGAGGAGATCACGACGCCGGTGAAACGGACCATGGCCGCCCACCTGAGCGCCGCCCTCGCCGACGAGATGCTCCGCCGACCGGAGGTCTTCGTCTTCGGCGAGGACGTGGGACGGAAGGGAGGCGTCTACTACGTCACCGCGGGGCTCCAGAAGCGGTTCGGCCAGGGGCGGGTGGTGGACACCCTCCTGGATGAGACGACCATCCTGGGGGTGGCCCAGGGCGCGGGCCTCGCCGGCCTCCTGCCCGTCCCCGAAATCCAGTACCTGGCCTACATCCACAACGCAGTCGACCAGCTCCGGGGAGAGGCCAGCTCACTCCAGTTCTTCAGTGCGGGCCAGTTCCAGAACCCCATGGTGGTCCGGGTGGCCGGACTGGCCTACCAGAAGGGATTCGGAGGCCACTTCCACAACGACAACTCCATCGGGGGGCTTCGGGACATCCCCGGGCTTCTCCTGGCCGTACCCTCCCGGGGGGACGACGCGGTCCGGATGCTGAGGGGGTGCCTGGCCACAGCCGCCGAGTGCGGCCGAGTGGTCGTCTTCCTCGAACCCATCGCGCTCTACCACGAGAAGGACCTCCACCAGGAGGGCGACGGCGGCTGGCTCTCCGACTATCCGCGCCCGGGAGAGGCCCTGCTGCCCGGCGAGGTGGGGCTCCAGGGAGACGGAGACATCCTCCTGGTGAGCTACGCGAACGGGTTCCGGATGAGCCTTCAGGCCCGGCGGATCCTGGAGGAGGAACACGGGATCCAGGTCCAGGTCATGGACGTCCGGTGGCTGAATCCCCTTCCCTTCTCCGCCATCATTGGGGCCGCACGCGGCAAACGCGCCGTATTGGTGGTGGACGAATGCCGTCGAACCGGAGGCGGGATCGCCGAAGCCGTGGTGGCCGAACTCGCGGAAGAGGGGTACGGCGGACGCCTCGCCTCGGTCCGCTCCCCGGACACCTTCGTTCCTCTGGGTCCTGCCGCCGACACGGTCCTGCTTCAGACCCGGAACGTGGTGGAGGCGGTGCTGGCCCTCTGAGTTTCCCTCCTGGCCTGGAAGGCTGTTGAAAGAAGTACAGGTCGGCACCGGCTCTGCGACCTGCTTGGCGAGGAATTCGACGGGGTGGTAGATTCGAAGTATCCCCTTCGCACGACCCGACGGAGCCTCCCCCTGACACAGAGGGAGGGGTGTCGGCCGACGCGATTTTAACTCGGGACGGGTGTCGACCATCCCTATGATGTAGTGCAAAGTGCAACCCCAGCCCAGTTTCCAGCGACGGGGAGGAGGCTCCCGGGGCCTCGATCCCCCACTCTCGCTGTCAGGAAGGATCCATGAAGCTCAGGAATGTGATCATCGCCCTCGTCGTCCTCATTGGCGTGGGGGCCTGGTGGGGAACCCAGCGCTACGCCACCGCCGAGGGGAGCCTCCCTCCCCTCGAGACGGTCACGGCGGACCGGGGTGATGTCTCCCAGCGGGTCGTGGCCCACGGGAAGGTCATGCCCGTGAGTCGGGTCGAGGTGGGAAGCCAGGTCTCGGGGATCATCGATGAGGTCATGGTGGACTTCAACGCCCGGGTCACTCGGGGTCAGACGATCGCCCAGATCGATCCCTCCACCTTCGAGGCGGCGGTGAACTCGGCCGAGGCGGAGCTGGAGTCGGCCCAAGCCGGACTGGAACTGGCCCGGCACCAGTGGACCCGGGTCCAGGAGCTTCGGGAGCTTCAGTTCGTCCCTCCTTCCGACGTGGATGAGTCCCGAGCCGCCCTGAGCCAGGCCGAGGCCCAGGTTCGGGTCCGTCGCCACGCCCTGGACGCCGCCCGCCGGGAGCTGGAGCGCAGCACCATCACCGCCCCGGCGGACGGGGTCGTGATCTCAAGGAAGGTGGACCCTGGGCAGACGGTGGCCGCGAGCCTGAACGCTCCCATCCTCTTCGAACTGGCCTCGGACCTCACCCAGATGCACATCCACGCCAACGTCTCCGAGGCCGACATCGGCGAGGTGAGTGAAGGGCAGTCCGTCCGCTTCGTGGTGGACGCATACCGGGACCGGGAGTTCGAAGGCGAGGTGATCCAGGTCCGGAATGCCCCCATCGAAGAGGACAACGTGGTCCATTACGAGACCATCATCTCGGTGGACAACGAGGAACAGCTCCTCAAGCCGGGCATGACGGCCGAGGTCTCGATCATCACTGCGGAGCGACACGATGTCCTCCGGGTGCGCAACACCGCCCTCCGGGCCCGCCTCCCCGACGACATCCGGCCCCCGGAGCCCGACGAGCCCGGCGAGTCGAACGGCCGAGTCTATCGCCTCGAGAACGGGGAACTCGTGGCCACCCCGGTGAGCACGGGGCTGGCGGACGGGGTCTACACCGAGATCCTCGAGGGGATCGACGAGGGAGACGTCCTTGCCGTGGGACTCTCTCTCACCACTGGGGGATCGGGCGACAACGATGGCCGAAGCCTCTTCTCGGGCTCACAGGCTCAGTTCTGAGGGGGGGAGAGGGTCGATGAGCCTGGTCCACCTGCAGGGGATCGAACGCACGTACGACACCGGGCGCGTCTCCGTCCGGGCGCTCCGCGGGATCGACCTCGAAGTAGACGAGGGGGAGTTCCTCGCCATCATGGGTCCGAGCGGGTCCGGGAAGTCCACCCTCATGAACATCCTGGGTTGCCTGGACCAGCCCACAGCGGGGAGCTACCACCTGAAGGGGCGGGACGTATCCCGGATGAAGAAGGGGGAGCTGGCTCGGATCCGGAACGAAATGCTCGGATTCGTCTTCCAGGCGTTCCACCTCCTGCCCCGGACCTCGGCCCAGGAGAACGTGGAGCTTCCCCTCCTCTACCGGGCCGACGAGCTGAGCTGGAAGGAGATCCACGCCCGGGCTCGGACCGCATTGGAGACGGTGGGCCTCGAAGATCGACTCGACCACACCCCGAACGAACTCTCCGGCGGACAGAAGCAGCGCGTCGCCATCGCACGGGCCCTGGTCACCGAGCCCAGCGTGCTCCTGGCCGACGAGCCCACGGGGAACCTGGATTCCAGGACGACCCTGGAGATCCTCGACCTTATCCAGGGGCTGAACCGCCAGGGACTCACGATCCTGATGGTGACCCACGAAACGGAGATGGCCCGTTTCGCCGAGCGGACGATCACCCTGCGAGACGGACTGATCGTATCGGACCGGAGACACGAGCCCCTGGACGCGGTCCAGGCGCTCGCCGAGTGGCGAGACGAGGAGGCCCTTCAGCTCGAGGCCGAGGGGTCCGATCCCCCTGAGGACGCCGCTCCGGGGCCCGCCCCGGCCGAAGAAGAAGTCACTGCCTGACCGGAGTCGACCGATGAAATGGAGCGCCGTCCCCTATTCCGCATTCCGGGCCCTTCGCCGGAACACCATGCGCACGATCCTCACCGCCCTGGGCATCATCATCGGGGTGGGGGCCGTGATCACAATGGTGGGGCTGGGTCAGGGGGCCTCATCGGAGGTCGAGGAGCAGGTGAACCGGCTGGGACAGAATGTGGTCCTCATCTTCCCCGGAGAACGTCAGCTCGGAGGGGTGAGCATCGGGGGCGGGAGCGCGAACACCCTCACCGCAGGTGACGCCGTGGCGCTCCGGGAGGAGATCCCCGAGGTCATCGCCGCGAGCCCCGAGGTCCGTTCCCAGCGGGTGATCGTCCACGGGAACCGGAACTGGTTCACCCGGATCTACGGGCAGTCCCACGACTACCTGCAGATCCGGAACTGGGGGGTCGAGGACGGGGAGATGTTCACCGAGGAGCACGTGGACCAGGCGGCGCTGGTGGCCGTGGTCGGGCAGACGATCGTGGACGAGCTCTTCGAGGGCTCGGACCCCGTCGGCGAGACGATCCGGGTCCGAGGCCTTCCCCTCGAGATCATCGGGGTCCTGGAGCGGAAGGGGATGTCCCTCATGGGCTCGGTCCAGGACGACATCGTCCTCGTCCCCTACACGACGGGCTTCCAGCGAATCTCGGGGCGGAGCCACGCCATGGTCATCAACGTCCAGGTCTACAACGCCGAGTCCATGGACATCGCTCGGGCCAAGATGACCGACCTCCTCAGGGAGCGTCACCGTCTGGCACCCTACCAGGACAACGACTTCACCATCCAGACCCAGGAGGAGGTGGCCCAGGCGGCCACCGAGACCTCCAGGGTCATGACCTGGCTCCTGGCCTCCATCGCCGGGATCTCCCTCTTTGTAGGAGGGATCGGGATCATGAACGTCATGCTCGTGAGCGTGACGGAGCGGACCCGTGAGGTGGGGCTCAGGCTGGCCGTGGGCGCCCGGGGACCGGACGTGCTCATGCAGTTCCTCATCGAGGCCGTGATCCTCTGCCTCCTGGGCGGGATCGGAGGAATCCTCGTGGGCATCCTGGGTACCGAGATCATCGCCACCTACGCGGGGTGGCCCGCGCTCTTCTCAGCCGAGGCCATGGTGATCGCGGTGAGCGTCTCGGCGGCGGTGGGGCTCTTCTTCGGCTTCTATCCGGCATGGAAGGCTTCGCGCCTGGATCCCATCGTGGCGCTCAGGCGGGAATAGGCCGCCGAGCCGCCCGACGGTCCTGCGCGGGTGCTCGGGGTCAGCTCCCCTGGATCACCCGCCCGATGAGATCGTACTCCAGGGTATCCACCACCTCGATCTGGACCATCTCCCCCGCCTGGGGCACCGGACCGGCTCCGGCCACGATCCGGGTGATCCCGTCCACATCCACCGCCTGGGTGGAGGCGTGGCCCTCGGCCACATGGTCCGGATCGCCGCCGAGGGATCGATCGACCAGGACCTCGAGGCGTCGTCCGATGAGGCCCTCGTTGCGCTCGAAGGCGATCTCCCGCTGCAGGTCCATGAGCGTCTCCAGCCGGTCCCGCTTCTCCCCCTCTGAGAGATGGCCCTCCATCTCAGCCGCCGGCGTCCCCTCCTCCAGGGAATAGGGGAAGGCCCCCACCCGCTCGAAGCGGATCTCCTCCAGGAGGTCGAGCATCTCCTCGAACTCGGCATCGGTCTCGCCCGGGAACCCCACGATCACGGTGGTGCGAAGCACAAGGTCGGGCACGGCCTCCCGGAGTCTTCCGACCTGCTCCCGGATCGTGGCCTGCCGTTCGGGACGACGCATCCGCTTCAGCATGGTGTCGCTGCCGTGCTGGATGGGCATGTCCAGATAGGGAAGGAGCCGGTCCTCGGTGCTCAGGAGCTCCACCAGTTCGGGGGTGATCCCCGACGGGTACATGTAGAAGAGCCGGTACCAGGGAATGCCGGTCCGTTCCAGGAGAGCCCGAAGAAGATCGGGAAGAAGTGGAGTGGGCTCGGGAACCCCTCCCACCCCGGCGGCCTGTACCGCACTCCGTCTCAGGTCACGACCGTACCAGGTGGTGTCCTGGCTGATCACGTTCAGCTCCCGCACGCCCCGGGCCTCGAGTTCCCGGGCCTCCCGGACCAGTTCGTCCACCGGCGCCGATCGATGCAGGCCCCGCATGTGGGGAATGGCGCAGAAGGCGCAGGTATGGTCGCACCCCTCGCTGATCTTCAGATGAGAGGTATGGGGCGTGTCAGTGGAAAGGATCCGGAGGGGCCGCTCCATGTTCGGGACCGAGCCCCCGGCCTCGGGAAGGAGGCCCCGCCGCCGGAGCTCCGGCACGAGCTCGGGCATCTCCGTGAGTCCCATGAAGAGGTCGACCTCTGGGATCTGCTCCGAGAGCTCCTCCTTGTAGCGCTGGACCAGGCACCCCACGGCCACCACCGCCTTCACCCCGCCTCGAGCCTTGAGGGCGCAGGCTTCGAGAATCGTATCCACCGACTCCTCCTTGGCCTGGTCGATGAACCCGCAGGTGTTCACGATGACCACCTCGGCCCCGTCGACGCCTGGAAAGACCCGGGCGCCGTGGCCCACCAGCGCCCCCATCATCCGCTCCGAGTCCACCGTGTTCTTGTCGCACCCCAGGGTCACGAGGCCGATCCGGGGTCCCTCCTCGGGACCGGCTGGATCGAAGGCGTGCTCCACCGGATCCACATCGGGGGAGACCTGAGGACGGACGGGGTCCGCCGTCACCGGGAAGACCGGAAGCTCCCGCGTACGAACACGACCCGATGCGGGCGCCTTCTCCTTCGTGGTGGCGGAACGATCACTCATCGGCGAATCACCTGCACTCCAGAGGGAGGCTCGAACTGGAATCGCTCCGGGGGAATGGACGGATTCACCTGGAGGTCGGAGAGCTCCACCATCCGGACGAATCCCTCGTCCTCTGTGATCTCCAGCTTTCGAACCATGAAATCGGCGGCGTCCACCCAGATCCGGGCCCGAAGGAAGGGTGAGCGACCCATGGGCTCGAGGAAGAGGACCCAGGCCTCCCGGCCGTCCACCTCGTCGCGACCCTCCAGGGTCGGGGCATAGCGCTGGCCGGGCTCACTCAGGAACTCCCGGTGGAGGTCGAACTGCCCTCCCCCCCCGTTCACCGCGCCCTGAAACACCTGGCCCGGGTCGGCGCTGGGCAGATAGATCCAGAGGTGCTCTCCGTCGGCGACGACCCGATCCCCGTCGGGAGGATCGGAGAAGCGCATCTCGAACCGATCCGAGTCAGCCTGACAGATCTGGCCCCGGCTCCGAGTCGTCTCCCTGAGGATGTCGTTCTCCACGACCTGCCGGAAGTCGGCACAGAATCCGGAGATCGCCTGGTGGCGATCCGCCGCGGACTGAAGGATCTCCAGGGCCTCCTGGGCCGTGACCTGAGAGGGCCAGACCAGGGAGACCAGAAGGAGGCCGACGACCATCGGGCCGAGGCGAACCGAAGCGTTGCGGTGACGTGGGCTCATTCCGATAAGCTCGAAGAACGGGGGTGAGAGCGGAACCCCCCGGCCGAAGGCCGCATGGGGGGCACGCTCCGGGAAACGCCGGAGAAGGTGCGTGTGGTACACGGCCGCTGCCAGGAACGTTCGCACGGCCCTCAGGACCCGCCGAACCCACGCTCCGACGCCAACCCGTGGTACCGCTCCATGAAGCGCCGGTCGATCCAGTCCTTGAGCCACCAGGGCCACCGACCATGGGCCACGAGAAACTTCCATCGCAGGAGCGCCTCGCCCTGCCCTGTGTTGAGGAGCGAAAGAAAGGAGGACTGAGGCCGATACCGCTCCGCCTCCTCGCCTTCTTCCCCCTCCAGGGCGGACCGGAGATTCGCAACCAGGACCGGCGCCTGCCGGACGGCGTACACCCCGGCCTTGGGCATCCAGGGGAAGCCCTGCAGCGAAATGCAGTCACCCGCCCCCCAGATCGGAGCTCCGTCCACCGACCGGAGATGGGCATCGACCTGAAAGAAGCCCTCCTCTCCCAGAGGAAGATCCGATCGGGCCAGGAGTTCGGGGGGACCTGCCCCTGCAACCCACAGGGTGAGGGCTGCCGGAAAGGAAGACGTGCGCCGGACCCCTCCCTCTTCCTCCTCGACCTGGACCAGGTCGGCGGCCACCTCCCGTACCCGGCACCCGGTGCGCAGCTTCACACCCCGTCGTTCCAGGACCGAGCGGGCTCGCCGTCGCACCCTCGGCGAAAACTCAGGAAGGAGCTCCGGCCCGGCCTCCACCAGGGTCACATCCACCGGGGCGCTCCCGGAGCCCCCTCGCTCCGCCGCGGCCAGCGCCACCTCGAATCCGGCCGCGCCAGCGCCGACCACGACCACCGGCGACGCACCTCCCGGACCCATCCCGCCCCCTGGAACCCCCGCCGTCTCTCCACGGGCCAGGGCCGCCAGCACACCTTCGAGCTCCACGGCCCGGCTCATGGGCCGGAGCGCCCAGGCATGACGGCGGACGCCGGGGATCTCCCGCCCTCCGATCACGGAGCCCACGTCCAGGGAGGCCGCGGAGAAGGGGATCATCCCGGCATCGGTGTGAATTCGGCCTCGGACCACGAAGTCGGTTGGTCCCGTCCCAGGGTCGGGCGGAGCCCCGTTCCCCGCAGCTTCAGAGGGGTCGCCTGCACTTCCGGAGACCGCCTGGGTCTGCGGTGCCGACTGGATCTGCGGCGCCTCCGGGGGCTGCGTCGCCTCCTGGTCCAGAACTTCGATGCGCTGGGCCGTGCCCTGGATGAACCGGATCCCGGCGGCCCGGCAGAGGGCGGGGAGGTCGAAGCGGAGGGCGGACTCGGTGTAGCGGCCCTGCAGAAAACCCGGAAGCATCCCCGAGTAGTGGTGGTGGGGCGAGGGAGAAAGCAGGCTCACCGACACATCGGTCCACCCGCTCCCGGTCCGCCGTCCCTCGGCCACCGCCTCGACGACGTGGAGATGGGCGTGGCCTCCGCCCACCAGCACCAGGTGCTTCATCCCGAGGAACCAGGCTCTCCGGGCTCCGGGGCAGGATCCAGGATTCCAGCGTCCTCGAGCACCGCCCGGGCCTCCTCCAGGTCGGACCCCCGGACCAGGAGCCGGGCCCGTGAGGAAAACCCCTTCCCGTATTGGATCTGGCCGGCCGGGTCGCCCAGGCATGCGGCGGGGATCCCCGCGTCCTCCAGGTACCCGGCGGCCAGCTCGGCCTCGTGGAGATAGCGGAAGGAGGCGAGCTCGACCCCATCCTCTCGGTCGACGGTCACCCTGCGTCCTCCTGGTCCCCAGCCAACATCCGCTGGAGCTGATCCATGGTCATGAGGACCTCCCGAGGCTTGGAACCGTCGGGGGGACCCACGACGCCGGCCTCGTGGAGCTGGTCCACGATCCGGGCCGCGCGGCCGTACCCCACCCGCAGTTTCCGTTGAAGGAGAGAGGTGGAGCCCTGCTCGTTGGAGATGCAGATCTCGGCCGCGTCCTGGAAGTACTCGTCCCACTCCCCGTCGAAGGGATCGTCGCTCGATGACGCCTCCTCCGCCTCCCTGGCCCGCACCACCTCCAGGATGTCCTCCTCCTCGTCGGACGCCGCACCGGCCGCCTCGCCCTCCGCCTCTTCCAGCTTCCGGGCCCTGAGCTCCCGGTACCACGCCATGAGCCGCTCGGTGTCCTCAGTGGAGATGTACGCTCCCTGGATCCGCACCGGCGTGCTCTCTCCGGGCGGGAGAAAGAGCATGTCTCCGTTCCCCAGAAGGGCGTCGGCTCCGTTCTGATCCAGGATCGTCCGGGAATCCGTCTTGGAAGCGACCCGGAAGGCGATCCGCGAGGGAAAGTTCGCCTTGATCAGACCGGTGATCACATTCACCGAGGGCCGCTGGGTCGCCACGATGAGGTGGATCCCGATGGCCCTGGCCTTCTGGGCCAGGAGGGTGAGAGGCTTCTCCACCTCTCCCTGCACGGCCATCATGAGGTCGGCCAGCTCGTCCACGATGAGCACGACGTTGGGGAGCGCCCCGCCCTTGTAGATCCACCGATCCGGGTCCCCCTCGTCCCCGTCCGGCTCGGTCCGGCGCATGGTGACGCCCTTCTTCAGCCGCCGGTTGAACTCGGTGATGGACCGCACCCCGTTCTGGGAAAGGAGCTCATAGCGTCGCTCCATCTCCAGAACGGCCCACTTCAGGACCCCCGCTGCCTCCTTGGGATCGGTGACCACTGGATGTCGGAGGTGGGGGAGATCGGCGTAGGTGGAGAGCTCCACCATCTTGGGATCGATGAGGAGGAGGCGAAGCGTCTCCGGAGTGTGTCGATAGACCAGCGAAGTGATGACGGTGTTGAGGCAGACCGACTTCCCCGAGCCGGTGGCTCCGGCGATGAGCACATGGGGCATCTTGGACAGCTCGGCCACGTAAGGGGCTCCGTGGAGATCCTTCCCCAGCGCCAGAGGGAGGTCGCCCCGAGCCCGCTGGAACTCCGGACAATCCAGGACCTCCCTGAGCTGCACGATCTGGGGCGAGGGGTTCGGGATCTCCACCCCCACCGCCCCTTTCCCCGGGATGGGTGCGACGATCCGGATCGTCCGAGCCCGCATGGCGAGAGCCAGGTCCGCATCCAGGTTGGCGATCCGGTTCACCTTCACCCCTGGAGCGGGCACCACCTCGAACTGGGTCACCACGGGTCCGGTGGTCCGGCCCCCGATCTGACTCTCCACATTGAAGGTGCGGAGCTTTTCGACCAGGACCTCGCCCAATCCGTCGAGCTCCCGGTCCATGTCTCCGCGGTTCCGGTTCTGCGGCTCGGTGAGAAGGTCCAGAGGGGGAAGCTCGTCGCCGGCCAGCTCTCTCGGATCCCGGGGATCAGGGAGAAGTCCCCCCATTGGAGTCGAGCCCAGCAGGGGTCGAGGGCGAGGCGGGGCAGTGTCGGTCTCCTTGGCCTCGACCTCCACCTGGCTGTCCTGGGCCTGGGCCTCCACGGGTACCACCGATCCCACATTCGACGAAGCCTCCCGAGCCCTGTGCTTCCGGGCCTCGAGCCGCTTCCCGATCCACCCCCATCCTCCGGAGATCAGGCGTCGCCCTCCGTCCAGACCCCACCGAGCCGGCGCCGCCAGGGGATTCCACGCCAGGGTCGCCATGAAGAGGAGGAGCGCCAGGACGACCAGAAAGAGCCCCGTACCGAACGCCCCGAGCCCCGACCGGAGAGGTCCGGCCAGCGTCGTCCCCAGCCATCCGGCCCAGATCCGTTCCACCGGGAGAAGGGAGACGAAGGTGGGCAGGAGGAACAGGAGCCCCCCGAGGAGAACGGCGTACCGGAGGGCCCGGTCCGCCTCGAGCCATCGGCCGATCCAGACACCGGCCACGGCCAGCAGGAGGGGGAGGAACCCGATTCCCACTCCGCCGAGCGCCACGCCGGTCTCCCGGAAGGCCCGACCCACCGGACCGAGGACGTTGCCCGAAGGAAACCATCCCTCCGCGCCGCCCAGGAGGCCGGGGGGGATCAGCGCCAGGAGGACGAAGAGGGCCAGGGCCAGGAGACCGACTCCCGCCAACTCTCTCTGGTAATCCGGCTTCACCATGAGATCCATCCTCCAGCCATGCACACACCGATCCCCGACCGACACGTCCCACAAGCCATCCGGGGAACGGACCAGGAGCTCAGGATCCCGCTCCCGGAAGGTGGATCATTCGGTCACGCATCTCCGGAACCAACCCGTGACGATTCCGCTCCGCACAGAGCGCCAGATCCTCGCCCAGCTCGACCCGGACCAGGGCGGCGCCCGCGGCGGTCCGCCGGAGAAACGCCTCGTCCACACGGTAACTCTTCGCCAGACTCAGCGCCGCCCGCGAGGCATCGTTCATCTCCAGACTGGAGGCGTTCCAGTCGCCCTCCACCAGGTCCTGGAGGATGAGGCCCGCACAGACCGCGTCGTCCAGAGAGAAGAACCCCTCCTTTCCGGCGCAGATCACGACGAGGTCCTCGGGGGCGGACTTGCGAACGTCTTCCACGAGCGCCCCCAGGTTCAGGAGCGATCCAGCCAGGACCCGCTCGGCCCCCTGGGTCGCGACGAAGGCCCGGGTCCCGTTCGTCGTGCTCATTACGAGTCGCTTGCCACCCACCTGCTCCCGGCCGTACTCCCGCGGGGAGTTGCCCAGGTCGAAGCCGTCCACCTTCAACCCCCGGCGCTCTCCGCAGAGCAGAGTGTCGTCGCGCCCCAACGAGTTGGCCAGATTGATGGCCTCCTCGGTGGACACGGTGGGATAGATGGCCCGGGCCCCGTTCGCCAGGGCCTCCACCATGGTGGAGGTGGCCCGGATCACGTCGACGACGACGGCCAGGCTTCCGGGCATCTCGGCTCCCTCGGCCTCGGCGGCCGAGAAGAAGGTTCGGATCTTCACTGGGCTCCTCCCTCGGACGCTCCACGGCGGGCCATGAACTCCTCCACGAAGCGGGTGTCTGCCCGTCCCTCCTGGAAGATCGGATCCTCAAGAATCTGAGAGAGAAACGAGATGGTGGTGGGAATCCCCTCGATGACGAAGGCGTTCAGGGCGTACCGAGCCCGCACGAGGCACTCCTCCCGATCCTTCCCGCTCACGATCAGCTTGGCGAGGAGCGAGTCGTAGAAGGGCGGCACCCGGTACCCCGCATAGACGTGAGTGTCCAGACGCACCCCTGGCCCGCCCGGGGGATGGAATGTGGTGATCTGACCCGGCGCCGGCCGGAAGTTCTTGTCCGGGTCCTCGGCATTGATCCGGAATTCGATGGCATGGCCCCGCAGGATCACCTGTTCCGACGGGAAGGAAAGGTGGGCTCCTCCGGCCACAAGGAGCTGCTCCTTCACGAGATCGAAGCCCGAGGTCACCTCGGTGACCGGATGCTCCACCTGGATCCGGGTGTTCATCTCGATGAAGTAGTAGGACCCGTCTTCGTCCAGGAGGAATTCCACCGTCCCGGCCCCCACGTAATCGATGGCCTCGGCCGCCCGGACCGCGTCGCGTCCCATCTGCTCTCGCAACTCGGGGGTCAGTGCGGGTGAGGGTGCCTCTTCGACCAGCTTCTGGTGCCGGCGCTGAATGGAGCAGTCCCGCTCTCCCAGATGCACGATCCGGCCGTGCTCGTCACCGAAGACCTGAAATTCCACGTGGCGGGGCCTGGCGATGCACTTCTCCAGATACACGTCGGGGTCCCCGAACGCGGCGCGGGCCTCGTTGCGAGCCCCATCGAAGAGCTTGGGGAAGCTTGCGGCGTCCGGGGCGATCCGCATCCCCTTCCCTCCCCCTCCGGCCGACGCCTTGATCATGACGGGGAAACCGATCTCACCCGCCGCTTTCATGGCCTCCTCCTGGGTGGAAACGATTCCGCCACTGCCCGGAACGGTGGGGACGCCGGCCTCCACCATTGTGGCCCGGGCGGTGGCCTTGTCGCCCATGGCGCGGATCTGGGCCGGGGTGGGGCCGATGAAGAGGATCCCGGAGCGGCTGCAGATCTCCGCGAACTCCGCATTCTCGGCGAGGAAACCGTATCCGGGGTGAATGGCCTCAGCGCCGGTGATTTCAGCGGCGGCGATGATCCTCGGGATGTTCAGGTAGGACTCGGTCGAAGATGCGGGCCCGATGCAGACGTCCTCGTCAGCGAACCGGACGTGCAGGGACTCACGGTCCGCCTCCGAATAGACGGCGACGGTCCGGATCCCCAGCTCCTGGCAGGCCCGAATGATGCGGAGGGCGATCTCGCCCCGATTGGCGATCAATACCTTCTCGAACAAGGGTCAACCCCCTGGGATAGGCGTGACGGACCCGACCTGCTCCCCACCCGGACCGGGGTGAGGGCGTCGGGTCGTTCCCGGCGCCCCCTTCACTCGACGAAGAGGGGAGAGGCCGGCGTCCTCAGGTCCGTAGGCGCACTGCGGGATCGGGCGTCAGCTCGGCTCGACGCGGAAGAGGGGCTGGCCGTACTCCACGGGCTCCCCATTCTCGGCCAGAACCTCCCGGACGGTCCCTTCGATCTCGGCCTCGAGCTCGTTCATGAGCTTCATCGCCTCGATGATGCAGAGGGTAGACCCTTCGGTGATCCGCCCACCCACCTCGATGAAGGGATCCGCTCCCGGTGAGGGGGCCCGGTAGAAGGTCCCCACCATGGGAGAGGTGATCTCGACCCAGTCGTCGTCACGAGGTTTGTCCTCGGGCTCCGACGCCGGAGCCGGCGCGGCCTCCGCCGGGCTCGAGTGTCCAGGCGCAGCAGACGTGGCTTGGGGAGGCGCTGGGCTGGGATTGGGTGGGGGAGGTCCGGCGGCGTAGGACATGCCGTCCGGAGTCTTGGAAACCCGGATCCGAGTCCCTCCCCGCTCGATCTCCACATTGTCGATGGAGCTCTCGTCCACCGTCTGGATGAGCTTCTGGACGAAGTCGAGATCGATCATCGGTTCACCCGCTCCAGATATTTGTCTTCCCGCCGGTCGACCCGCAGCACATCCCCCTCCTCCACGAAGAGGGGCACCTGGATCTCGGCGCCCGTCTCAAGGGTCGCGGGCTTGGACCCGCCCTGGGCCGTGTCTCCCCGAACCCCCGGATCCGTCTTGGTGACCTCGAGCTCCACGAAGGCCGGGAGGTCCACCATGATGACCTTCCCATCGTGGACCAGGCCCTCGCACTCCATGTTCTCCTTCAGGTACTGGAGCTGTTCCTCGCCGATCAGGTCGCCCGAGATCGGAATCATCTCGAAGGTCTCCTTGTCCATGAAGTAGTAGAGTTGCCCGTCGGTGTAGCTGTAATTCACGGGGCGGCGCTCGAGGCGAATGTCGTTCACCTTCTCGCCCGCCCGGAACGTTTTGTCCACCACCTGACCCGTCAGGACGTTCTTCAGCTTGGTCCGGACGAAGGCTCCACCCTTACCGGGCTTCACGTGCTGGAAGTAGGTGATGGTCCAGAGGACGCCGTCGATGTCCAGGACCATCCCGTTGCGAAAGTCTGACGTCGATGCCATGGGGAACGATGTTGGGGGTCGAATACGGCCCTAGCCGTCGGAAAGACGACCTACGAGCCCTCGCAGACCAAGAAGATAGCTCCGGGCCCCGAATCCAAAAACCACCCCCTCCGACACGGCCGAGAGATAGGAGTGGTGACGGAAGGGCTCCCGGGCGGCCACATTGGAGAGGTGCACCTCGACGAAGGGTAGCCCTACCCCGATCAGGGCGTCTCGGAGCGCCACGGAGGTGTGGGTAAGCCCTCCGGCGTTCACGAGAAAACCCCGGACGCGGCCCGCGGCCTCCTCGATGAAATCCACGAGCTCGCCCTCGTGGTTGGACTGGAAGACCTCGACGTCCACGCCGAGCTCGACGGCCAACTGCCGGAGGTCCTCGTTGATGTCGGCCAGCGTCCCGGAGCCGTAGACCTCGGGCTCCCGGATCCCCAGGAGTCGCAGGTTCGGGCCGTGAAGGATGGCGACTCTCAAGAGTCGAGGCTCTGCAGCCAGGAGCGAAAATCATCCAGATCGTCGTCTTTGCCGGCATCCGGGTCGACCACGGGGGCCACGCCGCCTCCTCCGTCCACCCCGACGGTGGCCTCGAGCTCCCGGAGGGAATGGGCCAGCGGGGAGTCGTGGGGAGCGCGTTCCGGAGGGGCGTCGGGAGACAGGTCGGAGATGGGGATTGCGCCTGGAGCCCACGCCAGGAGGTCATCGAAATGGGCTCGGATCGAGCGGCCCGGGTCGGCTTTCTCCTCGGACGCGGTCCCGTGCTCCTGCGCCTCGGCCTCTTCCATCTCGGGGCCCCAGGCGAAGGGTGAGGAACGCTCCGCGTCGACATCTACGTCGCCGGCCCATTGGGGGGCTACGTCCTGGAGTTCCGGCTCCGCGTCGTCGCGCTCCCGCTCGGCCGCACGTAGCTCGCCCAGGCGGACCGCGATCTCTTGGTCAGCTGGATTCCGCTCGAGAAGCGCCTCGTAGATGCGTACGGCTCGCGCGGTGAGCCCCTGCTGCCGATAGATCTCCGCCATCGTCCGGGTCATGAGATGGGCCGGGATGTCACCCTCCGGGGCTGAAGGGACCTCCTGTGAAGCTTCGAACCCGGAGACGGTGACCGGATCGGGTGGCGCCGGCTCCTCCTTTTCCTCGGGGACCGCTTCCTCCGGTTCGCTGTCGGCCGCGGGTCCACCTTCCCACGCCGCGTCCGACGACTTCTCCTCGGGCTCCCGGGAGAAGTCCAGGTCACCGAAGTCGAGACCTTCGTCCTCTCGAGGCTCCATCAACCCCGCCGTTCCCTGGTCGAGCTCATCGAAGGACGCCTCGTCGAAGTCCAGCAGCGTGCCGTGGGGCTCCTGACCTTCGGCGGGCTCCTCCTCCGACTGCTCCTCGTCCGGAGCCTCCAACTCGCCGTCCAGGGAGGTGCTTTCGAAACCAGAGAGGACTGCCGACTCCACCTGGTCCTGTCCCCGAAGCGGTACCTCCGGCGTCGTCTCCTCGGGAGCCGTCTCAGCCGCCTCCGCCTCCGCCTCCGCCTCCGTCTCCGTCTCCGTCTCCGTTTCCGTTTCCGTTTCCGGATCGAGATCCGGATCGACTTCGGGCGGGGCGGACTCAAGTCGATCCAGGGCAGCCCTCGCACCGAGATGTGCGGGTTCGAGACCCAGGAGGTTCTGGAGGTCCGCTACAGCCGACTCCCGATCTCCGGTATCCCGGGCCACCTCGGCACGCTCCAGGAGAGCCAGCACATTCTCCTGATCCAACTCCAGGAGGTGATCCAGGTCGCGGCGAGCGCGGTCCAGGTCTCCCCGAGCCCGGGCGATCCGAGCCGAAATCAGATGGCCGGGGGTGAACTCCGGCAACCTTGCCAGCCCGTCCTCCACGAGAGCTGCCGCCTCCTCCAGGTCTCCCTTCCGCCGATAGGCGTCCGCCAGAGGTGCGAACGCTCGCCCCTCCGGATCACGGGAGGACCAGAATTGAGCCCGCAGTACTCGGATCTCATGATCGATGGCCTGGGACATGTCTGCCCTCCAGCTCTTTCGAGGCGGGGTGAGGTATAGAAGAGGCGCCCGGCGTTCACTCGATCGCACGGCCCTGCGTGCGACGAACGCCAAGGCGGGAAGATAGGGATCGGCCAGGAATAGTGTCAACGAGGGCGCGGCCTTCCGCGGTTGAGCAGGTACCTGGCTTCCGTTACGTTTTCCCGCTCACCTGCGAACCCTGGACCCTCGGGCGAACGTCAGCTCGGGAATGTTGTATAAGGTCTGGTTGTGGAGTGAGTGACGCGCCCCCTCGACCTGGTCCCGAGACCGGATCGGGGAGGCCTCAGATTCAAGTACCGGGCGCCCGGAACAGGAGGGGCTGGCCTATGATGCGGCAAATGCGGGAGAACACGAAGTGGATCATGCTGATCACAGCGGCTGCTTTCGTGGCTCTCATGGTGTTCGAGTGGGGCATGGACGCGAGTGGTCAGAGCGGAGGTGCGGGTGACGTGGGACGCGTCGGCAGCACGAACGTCGGTGTGGTCGAGTACCAGAACGTCTACCGGAACCTCTACGACCAGATTCAGCGGAGTCAGGACGAGCCCATCTCCTCGCAGCAGAATCGCGAGATCGAGGACATGGCCTGGAATGAGATCGTGAACCAGATCCTCGTGCAGGAGGAGCTGGATCGCCGGGGGATCCGTGTGTCCGACGACGAGATTCGCCGCGCCGCCCGAACCTCTCCGCCAGAGGAGTTTCTCAGCGATCCATCCTTCCAGACCGACGGTCAGTTCGATCCGCAGCGGTACGAGCAGTTCCTGGCTCAGGCATCCCAGGACCCACGCTTCCTGCAGCAGCTCGAGCAGTACTACCGCGACATCATTCCCCGAAGCAAGCTGGTGAGCCAACTCACCTCGGGCGTGTACGTGTCGGACCGCCAGCTCTGGGAGGAGTTCCGGGAGCAGAACGAACAGGTCGAGGTCACCTTCCTGGCCCTCCCCGCTCGGGATCGAGTGGCCGACAGTGAGGTCGACGTGACCCGGGAGGAGGTCGAGAGTTACTACAACGAGAACCGGGACGAGTTTTCGGTTCCGGCGGCAGCGCAGGTCCGGTACGCCTACTTGACGAAGGCGGCCACGGCCCAGGACACGACCGCTGCCGGCGATCGGGCCAGGAGTGTATACGAGGAGCTCCAGGCCGGCGATATGGACTTCGCCGATCTGGCCGACCTGGAGAGCGATGACCGGGGGACCGCCCAGGACGGCGGCCGGATGGATCCGTTCACGCGGGGCGACTGGCCGGAAGCCTTCGACGAGGTCGCCTTCTCGATTCCCATCGGAGAGGTCAGCGAGCCCATCCGTACCCCCTCAGGTTGGCATATCCTGGAGGTCCTCTCCCGGGACGGGGACGAGGTGGAAGAGGCCCGGCACATCTTCTTCAGCTTCGACCGGACCGACGATTCGGAGATCCGATTGCTGACACGGGCCGACTCCCTGGAGGCCATGGGTCGGAACATGACGGTGGAGGATGCCGCCTCTGAGCTCGGCGTCCCCGTACGAACCGGGGAGATCACGGAAGACTACGCGATCCTGGCCGGCGTGGGCCAGGCCGACGAGGCCCAGGAATGGATCTTCGAGGAGCGCGAGGGCATTGGTGCGGTGAGCCCCGTCTTCGAGAACCGTGATGCCTTCTACATGATTGAGATCCTGAGCCAGTCGCGCTCGGGGTACCTGAGTGTGGACGATGTGGCGGACCAGATCGAACGGCGTCTCCGGATGGAGAAGAAGGTCGAGCGCACCATGGAGGAGGGTCGAACCCTGGTCGAGGAGCTGCGCGGCGGCGCGGTCCTGGAAGATGTGGCCGAGGCACTCGGACTCGAGGCCCGGAATTCCGGATCCTTCACCCGCACGGACTTCGTTCCCGGGCTCGGCACTCGAAACGCCGCCATCGGAGCCGCCTTCGGACAGGCCCCCGGAGAGATCGCGGGTCCGCTCCGGATCGGAGATCAGGTGATCATCCTACGGGTGGATGAGAAGATCGAAGCGGACCGGGAGGCCTGGGAAGCCCAGAAGTCCATCCAGCGGGCTCAGCGTACCGCTCAGATCCGACAGGATCGGCTGGATCGGTGGATCGACGGGCTCCGAGAAGTCACTCAGATCCGGGACAATCGGGCCGAGTACTTCCGGAGAGCCGAGGAGCAGGCGGATCAACCCCAGATCCCCATGGCCTTCTAAGCCTTCTGGGAGTGGGGAGTCAGAGCCTCCCCACTCCCAGAAGGCGGTTGCACGAATAGGCTGCTGTTGATCAAGGAAGGGCCCCTGCACAAACCCTGGTGCAGGGGCCCTTTCGTTCGTCACCTGTGTGATGGCTCTACCAGGGGATCACCCGGACGCCGGCGAGGCTGCGCCCATCGTGGTGCGCCTGCGGCGAACCGTGCCCTTCTAAGCCCGGGCGGTCGTCCCTACGCCGCTGCGGGCGTCCTTACTGGCTGGTCGTCAGGCGGTGGGGCTCGCCGTCGCTGTTCTTGTCGTCGTCCTTCCGGGAGG
>SKKH01000155.1 GCA_007121555.1 Gemmatimonadota bacterium
CCGCCGAGTCCGAGCGGCCCCAGACATTGGTCATCTCGGAGCCCGAAAAGGTGGTGGGGAGGGCGGCGATGGGGAGCCCGGTCTCCAGCGCCACCACCTTGGCCAGCCCCAGGGCCGCACCCCCGCCCAGGGCGATGAGGGAATCGGGCTCGAGCCTCGCGGTCGCCTCCCGCGCCGCCTCGACTCCTTCAGGGGGCACGTGGGGTCGGGCCTCGGCCACGATCCCTACCAGGGGGACTGTTCCGCTTCCGGCGGCATGGGACTGGAGCGCAGCCGGGAGGCGACGGACTCCCCCCGGGGTCGTGAGGAGGAGGGGACGTTCCCATCCCTCCGACTCGAGGATCCGGGGGAGCTCCTCCAGGGCTCCGGATCCGTGGAACACCCTCCCTTCCCGGGTCCGGACCTCGCTCACCACGACTCAGGTGTCCGAACCGGAGCCACCGCCAGCGGCCCGCTCCGGGGGAGGAGGAACGGCTTCATCCAGAAGCTTGCGCGCCTCCTGGATCTCATCGCGGTTCACCAGATGCCCCATACCGGGATAGATCCGCTCGGTGACCTGAGCCCCCATTTCTCCCAGCACCCGGGTCGTCGCGTGGACCCGCTCCACCGGGATGTGCGCATCCACGTCGCTGCACCCCAGGAAGACGGGCGTGCCCGACAGATCTCCCTCGGTGGACCAGGTGGTTCCCGGAGGCCCGATGAGGCCTCCACTGAAGAGGACCAGGCCTCCGTACCGTCCGGGATTCCGGTACACGAACTCGGAGCTCAGACATGCCCCCTGGGAGAACCCCAGGAGGACCGTCCGCTCCAGCGGGATTCCCTTCTCCTTCACCTGATCCACGAGGCTGCCCAGAAGCTCCAGCGCCGAGGAGAGGTGGGGCTCGTTCTTCTCTCGCTCCGCCATGAAGCTGTGGTTGTACCAGGTCCGGTTCGCCGCCGCCGGGGCCATCCAGGCCAGATCAGGGCGGTCCAGGACGCCGGCCAGCTCGAGGATGTTCTCAGGGGTGGCGCCCCGGCCATGGACCAGGATCACCGCGCCCCTGGCCTCCTCGAGAGGAGTTCCGGCGCGCTTGAGGGGTTCTCCCGTGTGTACCTTCATCGGACGTTCTCCAGCGATACGGGGGTGAGCTTCCGTTCGATGCTCCGACGGTTCGATTCCTCCCAACCAGGAAGCTTCAGGTGGGTTCCCAGGTCGGCCAGGGCCTCGTCCTGGGTGAACCCGGGGCTCCGGGTGGCGACCTCGTACAGGATGCCGCCGGGCCCCCGAAAGTAGATGGAGGTGAAGTACTGACGGTCCTTCACCTGGGTGACCTGGACCCCTTCCGCCACCAGAGCTGCACGCACTGCCCGCTGCGCCTCTCCGTCGTCCACCTCCAGGGCCACGTGGTGCACCGTGCCCAGCCCATTCATACCGGCTGGGGCCTCGGGATCCACCTCCAGCTCCAGGAGAGCACCTGGACGGCCGTCGCCGGCCAGGACCCGAATCCGGTCCCCATCCCGCTCCCCTTCCTTCATGCCCAGGAGCCCGGTCAGGAAGGCCAGCGAGGGACCGGCCCGGTGAAGTGTGAGGGTCACGCTGTGGAGCCCGCGCACGGCGGCGGCCGGGGGAATCCCCGACGCCACCCAGGGGTCCCGTGGATCCCCGGGACCCTCCCGGAGTTCGATCCGCAGGCCGGAGGGGTCACGGACCTCCAGTAGTCCTTCTTCGAATCGGACCCCCTCCCGCTCCACCGGAATCTTTCGATCCGCGAGCCGGCCTCGCCAGAAGTCCAGGGCGCCTGGCGGAACGGAGAATGAGGTGACGCTGATCTGGCCTGCTCCGATGCGGCCCCGAGGCACCCCTTCCCCGCCATAAGGGAAGGTGGTCATGAGTGATCCCGGACGCCCCTCCTCGTCGCCGTAGTAGAAGTGGTAGACCCCTGTGTGGTCGAAGTTGACGGTCTTCTTCACGAGTCGAAGACCGAGCAGCCCTGCGTAGAAGTCCAGGTCCGGCTGGGCCTCGTTCACCGTCGCCGTGACGTGATGCAGGCCCCGGATGGGGATGTCCATGGTACACCTCATGATTTTTGTTTAAGTCTTAAACATCTGTGCGTAATTTAATGCAGGAGACAGAAGGAGTCCAGCGCCGGGACGGAGCCCGGGGACTCCCAATCCTGGATCTCGCCGGTCTCGAGCTCCCCACCCCGTCGCCATCACGGGCCCGGGGCCACCATCCGGGCCCCAATCCGACGGTCTGTTACCGTGGCGTTACCAGATGAACCCGGACTCCGTGACCTTGCCCGAATAGACTCAGCATCAGAGGGATCGAAGAAGCGTCGCCGGTCCGGACCTCCCTCCTGAATTTCAGCCTCTCTTCTGGCCCCTTTTTTCCACCCAGGCCATGCCATGAGCTCGAACAACGATTCGGGACCTTCCTCGCGGGTTCTGGTTGTCGAAGACGAACCGGATATCGCCGCCCTCATTGCGTATCAGCTCACCCGGGCGGGGTTTCGCGTGGAGACGGCCTCCAACGGGTCCGAAGCCATGACGGCCATCGACCGGGCGATTCCCGACCTGATGGTCCTGGACCGGATGGTGCCCGAGGTCTCAGGCGACGAGGTCCTTCGGCGGGTCCGGAAGGAACCGGCAACCCGCACCGTGCCCGTCCTCATGCTCACGGCCAAGCGAGAACAGGAGGACCGCATCGAG
>SKKH01000266.1 GCA_007121555.1 Gemmatimonadota bacterium
CAGCGCGAACCCCTTTCCAGCCCGACCCTGCGGTTGCCTACTCGGGGGTCGGGCTACTCGAAGTATTCCACGTTCTTCTGGATGTATGCCGTCCACTCGGGCGGCACGTCCGTATCCGGGAAGATGGCCTGGACCGGGCACTCCGGCTCACAGGCACCGCAGTCGATGCACTCATCGGGGTGGATGAAGTACTGCTCTTCGGCTTCGTAGATGCAGTCCACCGGACACACTTCGACGCACGATGCGTCCTTCGTGCCGATGCACGGCTCGGTAATGATGTAGGTCATGTCACTTCCATACGGCGAAGAAAGAATCGGATGTGGAGGCCGACGCGGCGATGCGCCCCGGGGCCGGACCACAGTCCGGGTCCGGGACAGTCCCCGGCGAACGCCTGGCTAACAATGAACGAACCCCCAGACCCCCGCAAGGGTGAGAAGATCCGGCTCCGCCGAGGCTTCGCTATCCCTCGACCACCCGTCCGAGCCGCTGCTCCCACCAGTCGAAGCGTCGCAACAGAACCGGGGCCTCTCGGGCCACCCGCACGGCCAGGGGCCGGTAGACCTGGCGAACCAGTTCCACCCCCCGGGGCAGCCCGGGTCGCCCCGCCTCCATGTGGAGGTGCCGAAGCTGGTCCAACGCCTCGGCCAGCACCACCGAGAGGGGACCCGGAGGAAGGCCGACCAGCGCTTCCAGGAGCTCCGAATCGGGTCCGACCGAGGCGGCGTCCTCGGAGGTGGGCTCAGAGATCTCCGCGGAGGTCGGCCAGGGTCGGGGGAGGTCGCGCAAGTGAAGGATCCAGCCCGGCTCCGGTCCCTCGGTCCACCCGAGGGGGAGCGAACCCCCGGTCGACGCGTCAGGGAGTGCGTCCTCCGTCGACGCGTCGAGGAGGAGTCCTTCGGTCCACGCCTCCTCCAGAAGGCCTTCCCGCGGAAGCTCCATCTCGGGGAACCGGCTCTCCAGGACGGCTCCCGCCGCCAATAGCTCCGGACTCCGGCATTCCACGTCATCCAGGAGGATGAGCACGGTTCGAGCAGGGTGGAGGAGTCGGGGGTCGTGGTCGTCGTCCACACGCTCGACCCGGTGGACGAGGGCCCGGTCCAGAAGGCGGACCACCCGCATCCCGCCGTCCAGTTCGAGGAGCCCGAGCCGGCCCAGGGCGCGCTGGACCCGCCGGCTCATGGCCCGGGCCCGATCCGCCCCGGACGACAGGGTCACCGGGGTCCGGCCAGCGCCCGGGCGAAGTGGGTTCGGGTGGCCTCGAGGGCTGCGGCCAGGTGGGGACCTCCGCCGTCGAAGGGGTGGCCGGCCCCGAAGGTGTGGCCGGCGCCCTCGATGAGCTCGAGGCGCGCCCCGCCCTCGGCATCCTGCGATGAGGGCGCCCCCGCAGGCGCCGAGGCCGGCGCGGACGCCCGAGCGAGGCGGTAGGCGTCCTCTACCGACACCGACTCGTCGTCGGTCCCGTGCACGATGAGCCAGGGCGCCAGGATCCGCCCGGCCGCGGCTTCGATGTCCAGCCGCTCCCGGTTTCGTTCCAGGTCTTCCAGGAGTCCCAGGTCCAGGGGCATCTGCTGGCCGGTCCGGGCGTTGGGGATGTGGATCCGGCCTTCCCGGCGCCACTCCTCCTTCACCTCATCGGACCAGCGATCGAAGGTGGCCACCGCGGCCCAGGTCACAAGGGCGTGGACCTGGAGGTCGGCCGCCGCCAGCACGGCGACCCCACCGCCGCGGGAGTGGCCCAGGAGCCCCACCCGCCGGGGGTTCGGCCCGGGGAGCGCCCCGCCCCGGAGCGCCTCCACCACCTGGTGCGTCTCGTCCAGCTCCCGGGAGAAGGTGTTGCGGGCGAAGGCCTCGAGCTCGTCGAAGTCCTCACCGCCGCGCCCCACCCCGTTCAGGGAGAAGTCGAAGCTCACCACGGTGTGGCCGGCCCCGGCCAGGGTCTCGGCCACATGGGGAAAGAACCCCCAGCGCCGGAACCCCTTGAACCCGTGAAGGACCACGATGGCCGAGTCTCCGGCCTGGGCGTCGGGGAAGTCGTCGTCCGCCTCGTCTCCGGGGCCCGCCCCGGCCTCCGAGGGTCCAGCCCCCCCGGTCGCCGGCCACACCTGGCCCCGGATCATGGCCGGGGCCGTGCCCGACTCGTCCCGGGACGCGGGGTCGGCGATGCGCTCCGAGCGGACCGAGAGGGTGAAGGGGACGGGACGTGTGGCGTCGATGCTCATGGGCTCCCTGCGCTGGCGTTCTTCTCCCACTCCACGTCCGCGCTGCCGGCCCGGTGGTTCTCCAGGCGGGCCATCACGAAGAGGAGATCGGAGAGGCGGTTCAGATAACGGATCATGGCTTCGGACTCGGGCTCATCCTCCCCCAGCGCCACCACCATCCGTTCGGCCCGGCGACAGACGGTGCGGCAGATATGGAGCTCCGCCGCCCCGGGGGCGCCGCCGGGAAGGATGAAGGCCCTCAGGGGAGCCAGCTCCTCGTCGGCCTCGTCCATCCAGCCCTCCATGGCCTCGACCCGGTCGTCGGGGAGGGGCGGCACGTTGGGGCGACGGCGCCCCTCGGCGGGGGGCGGGGTGGCCAGGTGCGAGCCCACCGTGAAGAGGTCGTGCTGGATCGTGGCCAACCGCTCCCGGATCCGGGGGCACTGGAGGCGAGCCAGCGCCCGTCCCATGAAGGAGTTCAGCTCGTCCACGGTGCCGTACGCCTCGACCCGGGGATGGGTCTTGGCCACACGGCCTCCACCGAAGAGGGCGGTCTCACCGCGGTCACCGGTGCGGGTATAGATCTTCAAGCGGCGGTCGATCCGGTTCGGGGGCGGGGCCGGTCCGGGCGGGTCCGGCCGGCTCAGCCCGGGTCAAAGGGTTCGGCTCCAGGGCCGGAGGTGAAGTATTCCCTCAGGACGTCCTGGAGTTCCTCGAAGTGGTCGTGGAAGAAGTGGCCCGAGCCGGCGATGCGCTCCAGGGTGATGGGTCCCTCCAGCTCCTCGAGGGCGGCGGCCACCCTGGCCCCGCTGCCGAACTCGTCGTTCTCACCCTGGACGATGAGCACGGGCCGGTCCACCCCGTCCAGGAAGTCGTAGTCGAAGAGGCTCACTGCCAGCCCCAGTCCGAACATCGCCCTCACCCGGGGGTCCTCCACTCCGGTGCGCAGCGCCACCCGGGAGCCGAAGGAGAACCCGCCCAGGAGGAGGGGGGCGTCGGGGAAGCGTTCCTCGAGCCAGTCCAGGGCGGCCCGGGCGTCTTCCATCTCGTCGATGCCCTCCCCGAACGATCCGGTGCTGGTGCCCACCCCCCGGAAATTGAACCGGAGGGCGTGAAAGCCCGCCTCCGACAGGGCCTGGGCGGTCCGGAACACCGCCTTCGTGTGCATGGTGCCCCCGTGCAGCGGGTGGGGGTGACAGATCACGGCGGCGCCTCGGATCTCCTCGCTCTCGGCTTCTCGGAGGTTGGCTTCGAGGTGTCCGTGGGACACGGGGATGCGCACAGGGGACTCCGGGGTAGGAGAAGTAGATCGGGCGACCGGACGACGACAGTTCGTCTCGCCCGCGGCGGGGGCACCCGCTATTTTCACCGAGGTTCCGGGACGGGTCAACCTGTCTCGATGCCTCGATCCGAGAGCTTTACCAGGGGGATCAGGTGACCGACGCCGACGACCGCTTGGCCCGAAAGGCCAGCACCCGCTACTGGGAGTCCGAGGTCAGTGTGAACAGCCTGGCCGAAGAGCTGGGGATTTCGAAGGGCCGCCTCTACAACCTGCTCCGGCCCTTGCCGGTCGAGGGGATCTGCCCCCGATGCGGCAGCTCTCCGCCCACCCATCCCAACCGGACGGCCCGGGACCGGGGCGAGGTGAACTGCCTCTACTGCGGGTGGGAAGGTCCGGTGTCGAAGCTGGCCAAGGCGCGGGAGGGCGAAGGAGACAGTCCACCTTCGACCCCTCCGGCCCCCCGCGTGCATGCGCCGGGCGCAGACGGCCAGATGGGCATGCCCGCCCTGCTGAGCGGGCTCCTCATCGGGCTGGCGGCGGGGATCCTCGTGGGTCGAACCCTGGGTCGGTAGAGGGCTCTTGAACCCCTCCTCGGCGGGCGCGACCGCAGGGTCTCGGGGCCCGGATCCCCGGCGGCCGGAGCTCGGTCGGCTGGAGATCCGGGATGTCCGCGACCGGGTCACCCCCCACGCCTTCGGGGTGGACGCCGAACTCCTGGGCCTTCCCCTGGCCGGGCACGGGCGCCGGGTGGCCGCCATCCTGGTGGATCTCGTCCTGGTGGCGCTTCTGAGCAATGCCGGGGGCGTGCTTCTGGCCGTGGCGGCCGCCGTGCTCCTCCTGCGAGTGGCCCTGCGCACCCGTCCCGACCAGACCCCTTCGCTGACCCGCACCGCATTCCAGGGCTCCATGGGCTGCATGGGCGCCCTGATCCTCTTCGTCCTCATCGTCTCGCTGTGGGGCACGGGACAGAGGCTCTTTCGACCCGCCCCCCCGGAGGTGGCCCAGCGTGAGGTGCTCGGCGGCGCCCCCGAGCTGTCGACCTTCGTGGCCGGGCTCCGGGAGGTGGCGGCCGTGCGCGGCGCCGAGACCCCCGAGGAGCTCGAGGAGCGGGCGCTGATCCTGGCCGGACGCCTCCGGGAGATGGGACTCACCACCGAGGAGGCCGGCGAAGTGGCCACCGAGCTGGCCGGAAGCCTGGCCCGCCCCTCGGCGCTGGCCGGCGCCCCGGGGTCAGGGCCAGGATCGGGGTGGGTGCCCCCGGACCGGTGGTGGCAGCAGTGGGCGGCGCTGAGCGCGAGGACAGGGGATCCGAGCTCCACCGACCCCCTGGCTCCCGATTCGGACCCTCGTCCCGGTACCCTGGACCGAGCCCTCCTGGAATCGCCGACCCTGGACTCGGCCACTGTGGCCCAGCTCGAGACGCTGGCCGACTCGGTGGCCGCCCTCCAGACTCGGCTGGAGGGGGAGCGCCGGGACCGGGCCCGGGCCGAGACGGCGCTGGTGGCGGCGGAGCGCCGGGCGGAGGGAGGCCGGATCCGCAGATGGCTCAGCGGGATGGCCGAAGACCTGGGGCTGGGGCTGGGCTGGGGCGCCCTCTACTTCACCGTGTCGCTGACCTGGTGGAAGGGGCGCACCCCGGGCAAGCGGCTCCTGGGGCTCCGGGTGGTGCGGCTGAACGGGCGGCCCATCACCTGGTGGTGCGCCTTCGAGCGCTACGGAGGCTATGCGGCGGGCTTCGCCACCGGGCTCCTGGGATTCGCTCAGGTGTACTGGGACGCCAACCGCCAGGCCACCCACGACAAGATCTCCGGGACGGTGGTGATCCGGGACGGCGCCCCCCGGCTGCCCCTTCCCCGGGCCCTCCAGTCCGGTCCGCCCCTCGAGGGCCCCGACGAGCCACCGGACCCGCCCCATTCGACGCCGAGCACCCCCCGTCCGCCCACACCTGAAGGAGACGCGTGAGTTCACACGACGCCATCACCCCGGAAGAAGAAGGGATCCCGGACCAGCAGGCCCTGAGCATCGAGGACCGGTTCGCCCGGCGCATCGAGATGAAGGTGCCCGACCGGCACAACCCCCGCCTCCACCGGGTCATGGAGTGGGCCAACGCGAACGACGACCTCTACGCCGCCTGGATCGGGGCGAACGTGAACGCCATCGAGCGGCTGGGCATGACCGACCACGGCCCGGTGCACGTGAAGATCGTGACGAACATCGCGGTGCGCCTCCTCCGCCTCCTCATGGACGGAGGGGTGGAACCGGCGGTAGTGACCTCGTACGGCCTGGAGCCGGAAGACGCCGAGGTGGTGGTGGCGCTGGCCTCGCTTCTCCACGACGTGGGCATGTCGATCCACCGGATCGACCACGAGGAGTACTCGCTCTTCCTGGCCCACGACTTCCTCAAGTCCCTGCCCTCGGACCTCTATCCCCCCCGGGTGGCGGCGGTCCTCAGGGGTGAAGTACTCCACGCCATCATCGGGCACCGCTCCGGGGGCGCGCCCCTGACCGTGGAAGCGGGAGTGGTGCGGGTGGCCGACGCCCTGGACATGGCCAAGGGCCGGTCCCGCATTCCCTTCGAAGCGGGTTCGGCGAGCATCCACTCGGTCTCGGCCGCGGCGGTGGAGCGGGTGATCCTCAAGGCCGGCGAGGAGAAACCCGTGCGCCTGGGCATCGAGATCAACAACTCGGCGGGGATCTTCCAGCTCGACCAGCTCCTTCGCAAGAAGCTCCAGGGCAGCGGGCTCGAGCCCTACCTGGAGGTGGAGGCGTTCCTGACCGACGAGCAGGAGAAGCGGTTGTTCCGGGATTTCACCCTGTAGCCTGAACCGCCCAGCGCGCGGCGGCACCGGAAGCGGGCCCCATGCCGCCCGCTTCCGATGGGATTTTCCTTGCCTGGCCCAACGGGCAGTCGTACAATCCCTTTACGCAGAAATCAAAAGGAGTTTCGGGTCCGTCGAGCACCTCGGGTGCGCACCGGACCGGACCAGGGGCGCCATCCCGCGTGAACGGCTCAAGGGGACGATGGGACGCCGAAGAAGCGTGTCGCGACCGTGCGAGACGACCCGGCGCCTCCGCCCCGGCACACGCCGGCAGGAGGATCTTCGAGCGACCTGCGCTCCTCATCCCCCCAGCTCAAGCGCCCGGAACCCGCCTGGCAGGCGGTGCGTTTCCCTTACAGCGGGATTTCCGCCCCCTTCAATGGCGTTCCTCCACACCCAAGGGAGATCGAGAATGTCCAGAATCCTCGTTTGCTTCATGTTCCTGGTCGGCCTGGCGATGATGCCGCCCGACCTGGACGCCGCACCCGCCGGCGACGGTGACGGCGACCTCCTCACCGGTACGGTGACCGGCCAGGTCGTCGAAGCCGGAACCAACCGGCCCCTGGCCAGCACCCAGGTGTCCATCGTGGGCACCGGTCTGGGAGGCCTCACCGACGGCTCCGGCAACTTCTCCATTTCCAACGTGCCTGCCGGAGAGCACCAGGTCGAGGTCACCCGCCTCGGGTACCAGTCGGCCACCCAGAGTGTCACCCTGGCCTCGGGCGAGACGGTGACGCTGAACTTCACCCTCAGCCAGCAGGCGCTGGGGCTCGAAGAGATCGTCGTGACCGGTACCGCGGGACAGGCCCGGCGCCGGGAGGTGGGAAACACCATCTCCCAGATCAGCATGGGTGAGGTCCGCGAGCCGGTCATGAACGTGGACCACCTCCTCCAGGGCCGGGCGTCGGGCATCGACGTGGCCCAGACCTCCGGAGGCATCGGAGCGGGCTCGCAGATCCGGCTCCGGGGCAATGTGAGCGTCTCGCAGACGAATCAGCCCCTGATCTACGTGGACGGCGTGCGGATGCCCTCGGATCAGTACAACCGGGGGAACTCCCAGGGCGACTCCTTCTTCCGGGGCGCCAACCTGAGCCAGAGTCCCCTGAACGACATCAACCCCCAGGACATCGACCGCATCGAGGTCCTGAAGGGCTCGGCCGCCTCGACCCTCTACGGGTCCGAGGCCGCGGCGGGTGTGATCCAGATCTTCACCAAGCGGGGCCAGGAGGGTCGGGCCCGCTGGGACATGCAGATCGACCAGTCCGTGAACTGGATGCAGGAGTTCGGCCCCTCCAACGATCCCTTCATCGGCATGTCTCCCTGGCTGTCGAACGGACGGGGAAGCCGGGCCAGCCTGTCGGTGGGCGGGGGCACCGGTGACATCAGCTACTTCGTCTCGGGCGCCATCGAAGACAACACCGGCGTGCTGCCCAACGACAGGGAAGAGCGGGCCAACGTGCGCGGAAACGTGGCCTTCGAGGGCCTGGACAACGTGCGCATCGAGTGGAACTCGGCCTTCTCCTTCAACGAGCTCCTGAACACCTCCGAGGGCAACAACGCCCACGGCATCCAGTTCAACGTGTACCGCAGGCCGAACAACCCCGTGGGGTCCGACCGGGTGGAGGACCTGAACGAGATCCTGAACCAGCGGATCCAGACGAACAACGACCGGTTCACCACCGGGCTCACCGTGGACTGGGCCACGACGGAGCGGCTCTCCAACCGGCTCACCCTCGGATACGACCGCCTCTCGAGCCGCTTCCTCCACGTGCGGCCCTTCGGGTTCGGACTCCAGCCCGAGGGCGCCATCAGCGACCGAGCCTGGACCGCTCAGGGGCTGAGCCTGGACTACGTGGGGAACCTGAACCTGAGCCTCTCCGACGATCTCCGCTCCCGGGTCTCCTGGGGTGCGCAGTTCCAGCAGGACGAGGAAACCGAGGTCGACGCCTTCGGGCGAGGCTTCCCGGGTCCCGGCGACCACGTGGTCTCCAACGCCGCAGTGCGCACCGCCTTCACCAGCGACTTCCGGGTCATCACCGGAGGCTTCTTCGGGCAGGCCCTCTTCGACTTCCGCGACCGCTACTTCCTGACCCTGGGCGTCCGGGTCGACGGGAACAGCGCCTTCGGAGATGACCTGGGGCTCGAGACCTACCCCAAGGCCAGCCTCTCGTACGTGATCTCCGACGAGGACTTCTGGCCCATGGATCTGGGCGAGGTGAAGCTGCGCGGCGCGTACGGGCTGGCGGGTCGGGCCCCCGGCGCCTTCGACGCCGTCCGGACCTTCCAGGCCATCGGGTATCTGGGAACCCCCGCCTTCGTGCCCGAGAATGTGGGCAACCCCGACCTGGGTCCTGAGCGGACCGAGGAGATCGAGGTGGGCTTCGACGGCTCGTTCCTGAACGACCGGCTCACCCTGGACTTCACCTACTACCGGCAGAGCACCACCGACGCCCTGTTCAACGTGACCCAGGTGCCCAGCTCGGGCTTCCTGGGCGGACAGCTCGAGAACGTGGGCGCCCTGACGAACCAGGGCATCGAGATCACCCTGGACGGCCGGGTGCTTCAGCGTCCCGACTTCTACCTGGACCTGGGCGGCTCGGTCTACACGAACCGGAGTGAGATCACCGATACGGGTCCCTCCACCGCCTTCACCCTGGTGGAAGGGCAGCCCGCCCCCGTGGTCCGGGGGACCCGGGTGCTGAACCCCAACGCCCTCGCCGAACCCGAGCTGGAGTTCGACGCCTTCTTCGGCCCCAACCAGCCGACCCGGATCCTCGGGTTCAACGCGGCCCTGGGGCTGCCCCGGGGCCTCGAGGTCTCGGCCCGGGGTGAGTACCAGGCCGGCCACTACATCAACGACGGCGCCTCGTTCAACATGGTGGACCGGGGCGCAGGCGCGCCCTCCTGCCAGGCAGCCTACGACCTGGTAGCCTTCGGCGATCCGAACCCCAACGCGAACCCCAACATGGACCAGGTCCCGGCCCTGCAACGGGTACGCTGCTACTCGCAGAACCTGGAGAGCGGTTCGTGGATCTATCCGGCGGACTTCTTCAAGCTCCGTGCGCTCACGCTGACGATCCCCCTGGGCGAGTTCATGCCCCGGGCCAGCTCGGCGGGGCTCACTCTCTCGGCCCGCAACATCTGGAGGTGGACCAACGACGAGTTCTGGAGCTTCGATCCGGAGATGTCGGCCCGTCAGCTCGACAGCCTGACCCGGAACATCACGGAGCACATTCCGGCTCCGGCGACGTTCACGGCCTCGCTTCGCATCGGCTTCTGAGGAGATGGAGACCATGAATCAGCCACATTTTGCCAAGACCATTCGATTCCTGTTCCTCAGCGTCCTCGTGGCAGTGGGAGTGAGTGCCTGCGACTTCGAGGTGACGAACCCGGGGCCCACCCAGGACGTGCGCCTGGACGACCAGGGGGCGCACATCTCGGTGGTGAACGGAGCCCGTCTCCTCACCGCCCGGGCCCTCGGGGACCTGGCCTACATCGGGTCGGAGCCGGCCCGCGAACTCACTACCGCCGGGCGGGTGTTCCCGGTGAAGCTCCCCTCGCAGTCCGGGGTGCTGCAGGACAACGCCCACAACCGCCAGTGGAACCTGGCGCACCAGGCCCGCTTCATGGCCGAAGACGCGGTGCGCCGGTTCGAAGACACGGTAGATGACCCGGACGGCTACGAACTCACGGCCCAGGCCCTCAAGCTGGCCGGGTTCACGAACCGGCTCCTGGGCGAGAACAAGTGCGAGGCGGTCATTGCGAGCTCGGCCGCCCAGCCCCACACCGTGCACCTGGAGCGGGCCGAGGGCCACTTCACCCGGGCCATGGAGTCGGCCAGCCGGACCGGTCAGTCCGATGTGGCCATGGCCAGCCAGGCGGGTCGGGCGCAGGTCCGGCTTCTCCTGGGCGACTTCCAGGGGGCGGCCAGTGACGCCCAGCAGGTGCCCACCGGGTTCGTGCACCAGGCCCGGTACTCGGACGAGAACCAGGATCAGCGCAACATCCTCTACTGGACGAACGAC
>SKKH01000197.1 GCA_007121555.1 Gemmatimonadota bacterium
TACGTGGCCCCGGGCGACCGGCGGGCCCGGTCGCGCAGCGCCCTGGGAGACCGGGCGTACTACCACCTGGTGCTCCTGGCCCGGGACCGGCAGGGCTACCAGAACCTCGTGAAACTCTCGTCCATCGGGTACACCGAGGGGTTCTATCACAAGCCCCGGGTGGATCGGGAAGTCCTGGAGAAGTATTCCGAGGGGATCATCGTAAGCTCGGCCTGCCTGGCCGGAGAGGTGGCCCGCAACCTCCTCGAAGGTGAGGACGAAACGGCCAGGGAGGCCGCGGAGTGGTACGCCAACGTCTTCCAGGACCGCTACTACCTGGAGGTCCAGGCCCACGGCACCCCGGGCCAGGAGGAGCTCAACCGCAAGATCTTCTCGCTGTCCGAGGAGTTGGGCCTCCCGGTGGTGGCCACGAACGACGCCCACTTCCTGGAGTGCGGGGATCACGAGGCCCACGACACGCTCCTCTGCATAGGGCTGGGCAAGGACAAGTCGGATCCGGACCGGATGCGTTACGACGAAGGGCTCTACTTCAAGGGCCCCGACGAGATGCGGGAAGCCTTCCCCGACCACCCCCAGGTGATCGAGAACACCCTCCGCATCGCCGACGAAGTCGACCTCACCTTCGACAAGAAGTACCACGTCCCGGAGTTTCCCCTCCCGGAGAGGTACACCAGCGAGGAGGACTACCTGGTCCACCTCACCACCGAGGGCGCGAAGCAGCGCTACGGCGATCCCCTGCCCCAGGAGGTGCAGGACCGCATGGAGTTCGAGCTCGGGGTGATCCTCGAGACCGGCTACGCAGGATACTTCCTCATCACCTGGGACTTCATCCGCTGGGCCCGGGAGGAGGGGATTCCGGTGGGGCCCGGACGAGGCTCCGCCGCCGGGTCGCTGGTGAGCTACGCCCTGGGGATCACGAACCTGGACCCCCTCCACTACGACCTGCTGTTCGAGCGGTTTCTCAACCCCGAGCGGGTCTCCATGCCCGACATCGACATCGACTTCTGCTACGAGCGCAGGGGCGAGGTCATCGAGTACGTCCGCGAGAAGTATGGTCGCGAGGCGGTGGGGATGATCATCACCTTCGGGACCATGAAGTCCCGGGCGGTGATCCGGGACGTGGGCCGGACGCTGGGTTTCGAGCCCTCGGAGACCGACCGGATCGCCAAGATGATCCCCAACGCCCCGGGCCAGGCACTGACGGTGAGCGAGGCAGTGGAGCAGCTTCCCGAGGTGAAGGCCCTCTACGGGCAGGACGAACGGCACCGGAAGCTCTTCGACTACTCCATGACCCTGGAAGGGCTTTCGCGTCACGCCTCGGTCCACGCCGCAGGAGTGGTCATCGCTCCGGGGCCGCTGGATGACTACGTGCCCGTGTGCGTGCAGAACAGCAAGGGAAGCGGGCGAAACGGCGAGGCGGTGACGGTCACCCAGTACGACATGAACTGCCTGGAAGACGCCGGGATGCTCAAGATGGACTTCCTGGGCCTCAAGACCCTCACCGTCATCGAGGACGCGATGAACATGGTGAGGGACCGGCTGGGAGAGCTGCGCCACCCCCGCACCGGCACCGCCTTCGGGTCCATGGACGACGTGCCCATGGACGACCCCGACGTGTACCGGATGCTGGCCCGGGGCGGAACCTCGGGCGTCTTCCAGTTCGAATCCAACCTGGCCACCGAGAAGCTCCGGGCCATGCGCTGCGACCGCTTCGAGGACCTGGTCGCCACCAACGCCCTCATCCGACCGGGCCCGCTGGACTCGGGGATGACCGACGTGTTCATCCGGCGAAAGCTCGGTCGGGAAGACGTCACCTTCCCCCACCCGGAGTTGGAACAGACGCTGGAGCCCACCTACGGGGTCATCGTGTACCAGGAGCAGGTGATGAGGATCGCCAACATCCTGGCGGGCTTCTCCCTGGCTGAAGCCGACGTGCTCCGGAAGGCGGTGGGAAAGAAGATCGCCGAGCTCATCAAGAAGGAGCTGGGGCGCTTCGTCGATCGGGCCGTGGAGCGGGGGGTCGACCGGGAGCTGGCCGTGGATCTGGCCGACCAGATCGAGACCTTCGGCCGCTACGGGTTCAACCGGTCCCACTCGGCGGCCTATTCCCTTCTCTCCTATCATACGGCCTGGCTCAAGACCCACTACCCGGCCGAGTTCATGGCCGCCCTCCTGTCATCGGTGCTGGACAAGACCGACGACGTGGTGAAGTACATCGGGGAGTGTCGGGACCTGCCCCGTCACCTCCCCCACCTGGAGGAAGAGGTCCAGGTCCTTCCACCCCACGTGAACGAGTCGGGATGGAAGTTCACCGTGACCGACAGCCAGAAGATCCGCTTCGGACTGGGAGCGGTCCGGGGGGTGGGCTCAGGGGCGGTCCAGTCGATTCTCAGGGCCCGGGAGGAGGGAGGATCCTTCTCCACCCTCTTCGAATTTCTGGAGCGAATCGATCTTCGTTCTCTCAACAAGCGCGCCTGCGAGGCCCTCATCACCGCCGGCGCCATGGACGGCTTCGGGCATCGGGCCCAGCTCCTGGCCGGGCTGGATGCGGCCTACGGAGAGGTCCAGGCACGCGAGGCCGAGGCGGCGGCCGGACAGGCGTCGCTCTTCGATGGAGGAGACGGGCGGCTGGAGCGACCCAACCCCGAGCTCCCCGAGATCCCCGAATGGTCCGAGCAGGA
>SKKH01000116.1 GCA_007121555.1 Gemmatimonadota bacterium
CTGGGAGCCCGCACTGGATTTCTCCTCTGCACCCCTCCCTCCCAGGAGCTCCGGGAGCGTCACGACGTGGTCATCGCCCCCCTGGTGGGTCCCGAGGTCATCACGGGTTCGACCCGGATGAAGGCGGGGACCGCCACCAAGCTCGTTCTGAACACCCTCACCACCGGCGCCATGGTGCTCCGCGGCAAGGTCTGGGGCAACCTCATGGTCGACCTGCAGGTCACCTGTCAGAAGCTGGAGGACCGGGGACGGAGGATTCTTCGGGCCACCCTGGGGCTGGACCCCCGGGACGCGGACCGCCTCATGGAGGCCGCCGGGGGCCGGATCCGCACCGCCATCGTCATGGAGCGCCTGGGTGTTGACCGCACCGAGGCCGAGGCGCGGCTCGCCTCGGTGGGGGGCCGACTCTCCGACCTCATCGAGGAGGTGCCGTGAGCGAAGGATCCACCCACCCCTCCCCCGGGGCCCAGACGGCCGAAGGAGCCGCGGCGGGCCAGGGGGAGAGGGAAGACGGCCGCCTCCCCTCGCCCCTCCTGGTGGCCGGCCTCATGTCCGGCACCTCCCTCGACGGCCTGGACGCTGCCCTGGTCGAGGTTCGGGGCACCAGGCCGTCGGAGCTGGAGGTTCGGGTCGTGGCCTTCCGTTCCGAGCCCCACCCCGAGGAGCTCAGGGAGCGGATCCGGGCGGTGGTGTACGGGGGGACGGCCCGGGAGCTGGCCCTCCTCCACACCGATCTGGGCAGAGCCTTCGGACGGGGGCTGACCGAGCTCCTGGCCGAGGCCGGCGTGGCCCCCAAGGAGGTGTCGGCGGTGGGCTCCCATGGTCAGACGATCTGGCACGAGCCTCCGGCTACCACCCTCCAGCTCGGGTGTCCCCACGCCCTTGCCGAGACGGCCGGGGTCGGAGTGGTCAGTGACTTCCGGGCTCGGGATGTGGCGGCGGGAGGGCAGGGCGCTCCCCTGGTGCCGTGGGCCGACTGGGTTCTCTTTCGCCGACCCGATCGCGGCCGGGCCCTCCAGAACCTGGGGGGCATGGGGAACGTGACGTTCCTCCCTCCCCGGGGCGGCGTCGAGGTGATCCGGGCCTTCGACACCGGTCCGGGGGTGGCGCTCCTGGACGGGGCGGCCCGACGGGCCAGCCAGGGTAGGGACCCGTGGGACGTGGACGGGCGACGGGCCCGGTCCGGGACGGTGGACGAGGCCCTCCTCGAGAGGCTCCTGTATCACCCCTTCTTCCGAACCCGGCCCCCCCGCTCCACCGGACGGGAGAGCTTCGGGGAACGATACCTGGACGATCTGGTGGAACGGGTGGGGCCGGAGTCGGAGGCGGAATGGAACGACCTCCTGGCGACCCTCACCGCCCTCACCGCCCGGAGTGTGGCCCAGAGCTACCGGGAGCACCTCCCCTGGAGCGAGATCCACGAGGTGGTCCTCACCGGAGGAGGGGCCCGGAACCCGGCGCTGGTCGAGGCGCTGGCCAGGGCGTTGGCGCCCCTCCCCGTCCGAACCGGCGCGGAGGCCCTGGCCGGGGGAGGGGAGCCCGTGGACCCAGACGCGCGGGAGGCGGTGGCCTTCGCCCTCCTGGCGTGGGCTCACCTCACACGCCATCCGGCGAACGTGCCCGAAGCCACCGGAGCGGCGGGTCCCCGACTCCTGGGCAGCTGGACCCCGGCCCGGCCGGCGCCGGATGCGAGAGGTGGCCGATGAAGGGATGGATCGCGGTAGCGGGCGGCCTGGTCCTGGTGCAGGCCCTCGTCCTGGCTGCCGTGGCCATCCCCGCGCCCCACGACGGGGGCGACCACACGGCCTACCTGACCCTTGCCTACGCCCTCACCCAGGGGCTGGGTTACATCGAGCTCTGGGATCCCGAACTCCCCCTGCATACCAAGTATCCTCCAGGATATCCCCTGATCCTGGCCGTCCTCATGGTCTTCGGGGCCACCACCTGGTCCGCCTTCAAGCTCTCCTCAGCGGTGGCGATCTCGGCCGCCACCCTGGCCGCCTTCGCCTGGGCGGCCCGCCGGGTCGGATGGCTGGGGGCCGGGGGACTGGCCCTCCTCCTGATCCTGGCCTCGGGGTGGCAGGACGCCAGTCGGTGGATCCTTTCCGAACCCTGGTTCCTCCTCTGGACCTTCCTGGCCTTCTGGGCCGCCGACCTGGCCCTTGAGCCCTCGCCGAGCACCGGCGCCGGGACGGGTGGGTCTGGCGTGGACGGCGCCGCATCGGCGAGGTCCCCTGGAGCCGGTGAAGGGGCCAGCGGCGGCCCTGGGCGGACGCTCTGGCTCGTCCTGGCTGGATTCGGGGCCCTCATGGCCTTCGGGGTCCGCTCTGCGGGCCTCCCGGTGGTGCTGGCCCTCCTCCTGGTTCTCCTCTGGAACCGCCGGCTCCGGGCCGCCGGGGTCTTCGCCGGGCTCACCGCCCTCCTGGTGGGGGGATGGCTGGTCATCACCGCCCGGGGCGGGGAGGGGGCGTACCAGGACGAGTTCTGGCTCGCCGACCCGTACGACCCCGAGCTGGGCACGGTGGGGCTGGGCGGCCTCCTGGCCCGGATCTGGGAGAACCTGGTCCTCTACGTGGGCCGGGTCCTTCCCGGGGAGTGGTGGAGCGGGGCCCCGGAGTGGCTCCTCCTGGTGGGCGGGGTGACGCTGACCCTGCTGGCGCTCTGGGGCTGGCTCTCCCGCCTCCTGCGCCGTCCCGGCCTGGCCGAGATCTTCCTGCCCCTCTACGGGGGGATGATCCTGATCTGGCCCCAGGTCTGGTCCGGCGACCGGTTTCTCCTCCCCCTCCTCCCCCTGATCCTCCTCTACGCGGGCACGGTGGTGGTGGAGTTGGCCCGGGAGGTCGCGCTCCGCTGGAGCACGGGTGGTCGAAGGGGGCCGGACGGGTTCCGATCCGGACGCCGGAAGAAAGGTCGGCAGGTGAAGCAGGAGCCCGCCCCCGCAGGGGGAGCCGGGCGAGGGGTGGGCCTGGTCGTGGGAGCCGTGGGTGTGCTGGCCCTGGCCGGGCCCTCGATCCCCACGACCCTCCAGCAGTCGGAGATGGCCGGGAACTGCCGGACCCAGGTCGCCCTCACCGGCGATGCCTTCTCCTGCTACGGCCCGGGCTTCACCGAGTTCAGGGCCGCCGCGGCCTGGATGGGTGCGAATCTGCCCGAGGACGCGGTGGTGCTGAGCCGGAAGCCCCGGATCCTCTATGCCCTGGGGGGGCCCCGGGGGCGCACCTTCCCCTTCCTCCGGGACGGCGACGCCTTCCTGGCCGAAGCCGATCGGATGAACGGCCGGTATCTCCTGGTGGACCGGGTCGACGGGATCGCCAGCCGGTATCTCCCCCTCGTGCTTTCGGACCGGCCCCGGGCCTTCTGCTACGTGGGCGGGTGGGGCGGCGGTCCCCAGCAGGGGGGGACCGACCTGGTGGGGATCCTGCCCCCCGAACTCCGGGAGGAGGGGGGCGGGAGAGGGGACATCGCCCGGTGCCCCGAGGGATGGGTCCGGTCGCCCCAGGAGGCGGTGGAGGCCGAGGGGCTCCGGATTCCCCTCCTGGTTCAGTCCTCGGGCGGGGGTCGGTCGCCGTAGAGGATTCCCAGCGCCAACCCGTAGAGGAGGAAGGCCAGGTAGGGGTCGTCCTCGGCGTCTCCGGCCTCCAGGAGGATCCCGATGACCGGGATCTTCTTGGCCGGAGAGAGGCCCTGGAGCCGGGAGAGGGTCCCGCCCCAGGGGGCGGTGAGGTACTCCAGGGTCCCGATGAGCGCGCCCTTGACCGCCGGGGGCCCGGGGAGGAAGGGCTCCAGCACGGCGGAATAGACGACCCCCCGTCCGGCACCCGCCAGGAGCTCATCGGTGAACTCCAGCTCCGGTCCATCGTCCAGGAACCGGCGCACGAGAAAGGTGATGCCCGCCGCACCGGCGCCCGCCGCGGCGCCCCGAAGGAGACGAAGGGGGGTGGGTCGGCGAGAGCGGGCGGCCCGTTCCAGTGCCTTCCCTCCGGCCGAGCCGAGAGCGGCGGCCAGTGAGGCCACGGGGTCGAAGCTGCCAGTTCCTCGTGCCATACGGTGGATCCTCGATGAGGTGGAGAACGAACGAATGAACGGTGTGATTCCGCAGCCGGATCGATCGGCCCGGGCCCCCTGGGGGGCAACCGTCACCCTCTCAAGGGTGTGCGGTCGAGCCCCCAAGAACAAGGGTCGCTGGGGGATGATCGTGCTTCTCCTACTCGGATGGGGCACGTCGGGTTTCCTCATCCATGGATGGGGGGAGGCTGGGATCAACGGATTCGGCCCCGCCCCCCTGGCCGCTCAGGCCCCCCCTCCCGGTGACGCCTACCGGACCTTCGACACCCCCCACTTCAGGGTGGTGTACGGCGAGGGTCTGGAGGAGGTCGCCCGCCGGGCGGCGGGCTACGCAGAGGAGGGGTACCGGACCCTGGAGGGAAGCCTGTTCTCGCCACCCTCCGGACGAATCGAGCTCCTGGTGGTGGACCACACCGATCTCTCGAACGGGTTTGCGCACACCGCCCCCGCCCCCCGGATCGTGCTCTGGGCCCGCCCGCCCATGGACGGCGGCGCCCTGTCGCATTTCGACGACTGGATTCGCCTCGTCACCCTCCACGAGTTGGCCCACGTGCTCCACCTGAACCACACGGGCCGGCTGGGCCGGGCGGGACGGAGGGTCTTCGGCCGGGCTCCCTTCTCCTGGCCCTTCTTCACCGGCGGGCTCCTTCCCACCTGGGCGATCGAGGGTGTGGCGGTTCACCTGGAGTCGGAGGAGACCCGGGCCGGCCGAGCCCACGGGTCGGCCCACGGCTCGGTGGTCCGGGCCCAGGCCCTGGAGGGAGGTGTGGAGTCGTTGGGGCAGGCCATGGGCCACTCTCCGGTCTGGCCCGGGGGCATGCGCCCGTACGTCTTCGGGTCCCTCTTCTTCCACTGGCTGGCCGAACGCCACGGGACTGAAGCGATGCGCGATCTCCTGGACGCGGCGGCGCAGCAGTGGATTCCCTTTCGGCTGAATGCCGCCGCCCGCTCCGCCACGGGCCACTCCCTGGAGGAGCTCTGGGAAGAGTGGAGGGCCGAGGTGGAAGGTGAGGCCCACGAGGCGGCACGTCAGCTTCGGCGGGAGGGGGGCCCAGAACCCCAGCGTCTCACCCAGGACGCCCGGGTGGCCGCCCATCCCGCCCCCGGTCCGGCGGGGGTGGCGTATCTTCGCGCGGATGGGCGCACCGATACCCGGCTCGTGCTGCGGGGAGAAGACGGAGAGGAGCGAACCCTGGACCGGTGGGCCGGCACCGAGACCCCGCTCTCGTGGGCACCCGATGGATCGCTCCTGGGCACCAGGGTGGAGGCCGTCGGTCGCTGGAGTCTCCATCGGGATCTCTACCGGGTGCACCCCTCAGGGGAGGTGGAGCGCCTCACCCGGGGAGCCCGGATCAGCCACGCCGACGTGCATCCCGAAACTGGTCGGATCGTGGCGGTTCAGGAGGGAGGGGGAACGAATCGGCTGATCCTCCTGGATCCCTCCGGCCGGATCGAGGCCACGCTGGTGGAGGGGGAGCCCCGGGTCCACTGGGCCTTCCCCCGCTGGGCTCCGGAGGGCGATCGGATCGCCGTGGCACGACGGGGCGCCGACGGCGCAAGCGGGATCTGGGTGCTGGAGGTGCCGGACGGGGAAGTGGGCCCATCCCCGGTTGGCGAACCCCACCTCGTCCACGAGGATCGGGGCCTGAACACCACTCCGGCCTGGGCGCCCGACGGGGGCTGGCTCCTCTGGGCCGGCGACCGGGACGGTGCGTCGAATCTGCTGGCCCGCCGGATCGAGCACGGAGTCGCCGGCGGGCCTCTCCATCAGATCACCTGGAGTCTGGCGGGTGCCGCTCAGCCCGCCGTGGACCGGACCGGCGAGTGGCTCTACTACTCGGTTCAGGGGGCCGAGGGCTGGGACCTGGCCCGCCTCCCCTACGATCCCGAGAGCTGGGGCGAACCGGCTCCTCCCGATCCCCGCTTCCTCGCCGACGCTGGGAACGATGGAAGCCTGGCCCCACCTGGGTCCGACCTCGAGATCGTTCGTTCCGACCGCTCCTGGTCCCCGGTCTCCTCGCTCCGGCCCCGCTTCTGGCTTCCCACGGTGCGGTGGTCCGAATCCGTCCAGGGGATCGAGGTGCTGCCCTGGTCCGTGGGGGGCTGGAGCTCCGGCCAGGACCTGCTGGGTCGACACGCCTGGTTCCTCGAGGCCACCGCCGCTCCCGACGATCCGAGTTCCCGGATGGAGGTGACCGCTCGCTGGGCCTGGGCGGGGCTGAACCAGCCCGTCGTCACCGTGCTGGGCGAGCAGCGGTATGAGGCGCTGGGGAGCCTCCAGGTACCGCAGGACCAGGCGGAGGGGCCCGACGATCGGGTCTATCCAGTGGCCCGGGAGCGCCGTGTGGGGGCCGATCTCCGCTTCGTCCGGCCCCGGGTTCGCTCCTGGACCGCGCTCACGCTGGGCCTGAGGGAGATCCGGGAGGAGAGGAGCCTGAGGGAGGCCGGCGGGGAGACGAGCGGACGGCTGCGCCTGGCGGAGCCGAACCGGAACCTCTCCGAGTTCCTGATCCTGGGGTCGGTGTCCACGGTCCGGAGCCATGCCTTCTCCATATCTCCCGAGGACGGGTTGGGGCTGACCGCGCAGCTTCGGGAGCGGATGCACAGGGGCGTGGCCGACTCCCTCCAGGGGGTTCCGGGTCGAGACGGGTCCTATCGCGAGGGTGTGGTGCTCTTCCGGGGGTACCGGGGCGTGGAGCTTCCCGGACCCTTCCCCTCCTTCAGCCGAAGCACGGTGGCGGTTCGGGCCGCAGGGGGGGTGGCCCGGGGACCGGGAGCCGGACCGGGCCACTTCCGGCTGGGTGGGGGCGGCGGTGGAGGCGAGGGCCCCGCCGGCTTCACCTTCTACGATACGAACCCCACCTTCTCCCTCCGGGGGATGTCCCGAGGCGCCATCACCGGTGACCGGATCTGGGCCGCCTCGACCGAGCTCCGGATGCCGCTGGCGAACCTCCATCGGGGTTGGGGGGCCCGACCGGTCCACCTGGACCGGCTGGCCACCTCGCTCTTCGTGGACGCCGGAGGGGCGTCCCGGCCCGTGGGAGACGGGTCCAGGGTCACGGACGAAGGGGTGTCGGCGGGGCTGGAGCTGGCGCTCCGGCACACCCTCTTCTTCGCAGGTCCCCAGCAGCTTCGGGCCGGTGTGGCTCTCCCCCTGGTGTCGGCAGGGCCCGACCAGGGGGGGGTGGGGGTATATCTACAGGGCGGGTGGTCGTTCTGATCCGGACGGAGGAGCGGTTTTCCGCCTTGACATACTACATCTTGTGTGGCAATGTGAAAGCCGCAACAACATTTAGTGGTATCGCCGTCGAGAGCTTGTCCACACGAAATGCGGCCGGTTTCAGGGCGTCTCGGCGGTTTTCCACTCCGGATAGGGGGATTTACACCCTCTATCCACAACGTTTTCCACCGGTTTTTCACACCTCGGCCACCCCAGGAGACCTGCCCCATGCCCAAGACCAAGGACCCCGCCTCCGGCGATGAACCCTGGATCTTCGACGATCGAACGCCGGACGACCTTCCCCCGGCGCAGCTCAGCGAAAACGCACGCCTCGTCCTGGGTCGGCGATACCTGAAGAAGGATGTGGACGGCAACCCCACCGAGGAGCCGGAGACCATGTTCTGGAGGGTGGCTCGGGTCATCGCGGAGGAGGACGCCAAGTTCGGGGCTTCCGAGGCGGCGGTGGAAGAGCTGGCCCGGGAGTTCTACGGGCTCATGACCCGGGGTGAGTTCGAGCCGAACTCCCCCACCCTCATGAATGCGGGGCGGCCCCTGGGACAGCTCTCGGCCTGCTTCGTCCTTCCGGTGGATGACGCGCTCTCCAACGGGAAGAGTGGGATCTACGACACCCTGAAGGCCATGGCCCTGGTCCACCAGTCCGGGGGAGGTACCGGGTTCTCCTTCTCCCGCCTCCGGCCCACCGGCGACAACGTCCGGTCCACCATGGGGGTGGCCTCGGGCCCCGTGTCCTTCATGCGGCTCTACGACGCCTCCACCGAGGTGGTGAAGCAGGGAGGCACTCGTCGCGGGGCCAACATGGGGATCCTGCGGGTGGACCATCCGGACATCCGGGAGTTCATCGGCTGCAAGGACGACACCTCCCAGGTCACGAACTTCAACATCTCCGTGGGGGTCACCGACGCGTTCATGGAGGCGGTCAGGGGCAAGGAGGAGTACGAGCTCCGGAACCCCCGGACCGGCGAGATCACGGGCACCGAGAATGCGCACGAGATCTTCAACCTCATCGTGGAGGGCGCCTGGAAGACGGGGGAGCCCGGGGTCTTCTTCATCGATCGGGCCAACGAGTTCAACCCGGTCCCCAAGCTGGGATCGTACGAGGCCACCAACCCCTGCGGCGAGCAGCCCCTCCTCCCCTACGACGTGTGCAACCTGGGGAGTGTGAACGTCGGGAAGTTCGTGAAGGCCGACGCGCCGGCCGACGCCTCCCCCGAGGAGAAGATCGATTGGGAGGCCATGCGGCACGTGGTCCATCTGGCCACCCACTTCCTGGACAACGTGATCGACGCGAACCGCTACCCTCTGGACGAGATCACCCACCTGGCCCAGACGATCCGTCGGATCGGACTCGGTCTCATGGGATGGGCCGACCTCCTGGTGAGGGTGGGGGTGCCGTACAACTCCGCCGAGGGGGTGGAGCTGGGGCGGAAGCTGATGGAGTTCATCAACGAGGAGTCCCGGAACGCCTCCGAGAAGCTGGCCCGGACCCGGGGCGTCTTTCCGGCGTGGGAAGAGTCCATCTGGGGTCCCGACAAGACCTGCGCGCGCCGTGAGGACGGGTCCAGGGTGCGGCCCGAGCGGAGGCTCCGGAACTGCAACCTCACCACCGTCGCCCCCACCGGGACGATCTCCATCTTCGCCGGGTGCTCCGGGGGGATCGAGCCCCTCTTCGCCGTGGCCTTCATGCGAAATCAGGCCGGGGCCATGATGCCCGACGTGAACGGCGACTTCGTGCGGGTCGCAAAGGAGCAGGGCTGGTACTCCGAGGAGCTCATGGAGCGGATCGCCACAGAGGGCCACATCCACTTCGACGAGGTGCCCCAGGAGGTCCAGGACGTCTTCGTCACCTCCCACGACATCGCGCCCGAGTGGCACGTGCGGATGCAGGCCGCCTTCCAGGAGCACACCGACTCGGCCATCTCGAAGACCACGAACTTCTCCTTCGAGGCCACCCGCACGGACGTGCGCGAGATCTATGAGCTGGCCTTCGACCTGGGCTGCAAGGGGGTCACCGTGTACCGGGACGGCTCCCGACCCATGCAGGTCCTCTCCACCGGGAAGACCGGGCAGAGCGATGAGGAGGTCGAGGCGGCCACCGCCGAGCTGGAGCAGCAGCTCGCCGACGCTCGGGAGGAGGCTCACCAGCTCCGGATCCAGAAGGAGGAGCTGGTGGCCCGGATCCAGGAGCACGACGAGGAGGCTCGGGCGCGCCGACACAAGCGGCAGCGGCCCTCCATGCTCCGGGGTCGGACCATCAAGATGAACTCACCGCTGGGCGACCTCTACGTGACCATCAACGAGGACGAGACGGGACGGCCCTTCGAGGTGTTCTGCACCCTGGGGAAGGCCGGTGGCGCCGCCATGGCCGACACCGAGGCCATCGGCCGCCTGGCCTCGCTGGCCCTCCGGTCCGGGATCCCCATCACCGCGGTGCGCGACCAGTTGCGGGGGATCTCCTGCGACCGGGCCGTCGGAGTGGGGCCGAACAAGGTCCTCTCCGCTCCCGACGCCATCGCCCAGGCCATCGAGCGCTATCTTCAGGAGCAGGAGGGGGTTCAGGAGGAGCTTCTCCCGGTGAACCCGGCGCCCGCCGCCAGCGCGGGGGTCGCCCCCGCGGCTCGGCCTTCCCCCTCGATCCAGGCTGCCCATATGCAGCAGTCGTTCCTGGGGAGCTGTCCCGAATGCGGGGCCGGTCAGCTCGCCTACGAGGAAGGTTGCGTGAAGTGTCACGTCTGCGGGTTCAGCGAGTGCGGCTGAGCCTTCTGGCCCATCGTCCCGGCACCTGAACAGGGCGGTGGACCCTCTACTTCTTCAACAGCCTTCTACTGGGAACGAGGCCCCCACCGGAGCTGGAGTCGGCTCCGGTGGGGGCCTCTTCTCGAAGCGCCCTCGAATCGGAGATTCGCCGGATGCGATCGAGAGGGAGAAATATAGTGATAACCTTATAGGAATCGGCGAACTGGAGGCCTGTAGGGATGAAATTATGCTGCAAACCGCATATTCTGCTCGGTGCCGACGCTCCAGCTGAAACGCATATGCTCCGTTGCCGGCTGGGAGGAAGCGTCCGAGATTCTTTCCTCGTTACCTGATCTCGATCCCTCGACTCCTCCCCCCAGCCCCTCCCGCCATGGCCCACGAGCTGTCCGTCCCGAAACCCGGGAACCACGAGCCCCCCACCCCAAGGACCGGGATCCACGACTCCGTCCCCGTCGCCGTGGTCCAACCCACGGCCTTCCCCTTCAACGCCGCCGGCGCCGTGGCCGAGGTCGGGCGGCTGACCCGGCAGGCTGCGCAGGAGGGCGCTCGCCTCGTCCTCTTTCCCGAGGCGTTCGTGGGCGGATATCCGTGGGGGCTCCGGTTCGGGACCTCGGTGGGAGGCCGGACGGAGCCCGGGAAGGACCTCTTCCTCCGCTACTGGCAGTCGGCGATTCCCCTGCCGGGACCTGAGAGCGAGGCGCTGGGGGCCATCGCGCATGAGAATGACGTCCTCCTGGCGGTGGGAGTGATCGAGCGCCTCCCGGGGAAGGGAAGCACCCTCTACTGCACCCTCTGCACCTTCGGCCCCGACGGGCGCCTGCTCGCCACCCACCGGAAGCTCAAGCCCACTGCGGCGGAGCGGCTCATCTGGGGCGAGGGCGACGGGAGCACCCTCCCGGTGGTCTCCACCGAGCTGGGCCGGGTGGGGGGACTCATCTGCTGGGAGAACTACATGCCTTTGGCACGGATGGCTCTCTACGGGAAGGGGGTGGAGATCTATCTGGCCCCGACCGCGGATGCCCGGGACCGGTGGCAGGCGACCCTGCGACACATTGCGGTGGAGGGGCGCTGCTTCGTCCTGGGCTGCAACCAGTACGTGACCCGCGACCGGTATCCCGACGACCTGCCGGTGGGTGAGGAGCTGAAGGATTGGCCCATGGAGATGTGCCGGGGGGGCAGCTCGATCTACGGTCCGGATGGCCGGTGCCTCGCCGGGCCTCTCCACGGGGGGCCCGGAATCCTGCACGCCGACCTCCCCCTGGGCGAGATCGCCCGACAGAAGTTCGAGTTCGATGCGGTGGGCCACTACGCTCGTCCCGACGTCTTTCGCTTCGAGGTCCTCGAGGCGCCTCAGCCCGCGGTGCGGTATCGAGAGGAGCCCTGACCCGAGAGGTGTACAACAAAGATATACGAAAACTGTACGATATGTTGACGTGTCGGGTCTTAGTGTAGATATTCTCTAGACAAGACCTGTACAGTATCGGGCTTGGCAGGTTATCACTCAACTGGAGAATCCCATGATCCGACGCTCTGCCGCAGCCTTGGCACTGGCTGGTGCGGCCCTCTTTACCGGATGTACCGACAGTTCGACCGATCTCGCTCCCCTGATCGCCCCCGAGGCGATCGACGAGGCTCGCGCCCCCGCCCCGGGCAGCGACGCCATCGCCACGATCGCCATCGCCGCCGGCTTCGATGAGTTGGTCGGCGCGCTGAGCTATGTCGACGCCAACCTGGGCACCGGACTGGTGACGCTCTTCAGCGAGGGCACCGACCAGTTCACCGTCTTCGCTCCCACCGATGAAGCGTTCGAGAACCTTTACGTCCTCCTGACCGCCGTACTGGACACCCCGATCGACGAGGTCACGGACCTGCCCCCGGAGATTGTGCTCGACGTGCTCCTGTACCACGTCGCCGAGGGTCGCCGGGCTGCCAACAGCGTCGTGCCCCCGGGCCGTTCGCCCTGGGCCCGGACCATCGAGTCGCTCCTGGGCGAGACCTTCGACGTCCGTCGGGATGGAACCATCCAGGACGGACTCACCGGTCTGCGCGACGACGCCGGCATCGTGTCGCCTGACATCTCCGCGTCCAACGGCATCATCCACGTGATCGACCAGGTGATCGTACCGCCTTCGGTCGTGGCGGCCATCACCGGCGGCTGAGCCTGGAAGGCTGTTGAAGAACAGGAGCGACCGCCGTTGGGAGCGACAGGGAGCGTCTCCACTGGAGGCGCTCCCTGTCGTCGTTCTTCCCTCCTCCCTCTCTTGATCCCCAGCCTGTGCCGGGCGACCTTCAAATCTGGAGCCTTTTCCCCCACCCATCCCCCGCCCAGGAGCATCCATGACCTCGACCGCCGCCACCCGCACCCGGGAGTATCTCGAGGAAGCCGACCGGTGGAGCGCCCACAACTACAAGCCCCTCCCCGTGGTTCTGGAGCGAGGAGAGGGGGTGTGGGTCTGGGACGTGGAGGGACGAAAGTACCTGGACATGCTGGCCGCCTATTCGGCCCTGAACCAGGGACACCGCCACCCGGCCATCCTGGATGCGGCGCGGGAGCAGATGGAGAAGATCACCCTGACGTCCCGGGCCTTCCAGAACGACCAGATGGGCCCCTTCCTCCGGGAGCTCTGCGAGGCCTCGGGATTCGAGAAGGCGCTGCCCATGAACACCGGGGCCGAGGCGGTGGAGACGGCCATCAAGATGGTCCGGAAGTGGGGCTACGAGGTGAAGGGCGTGCCGTCGAACGAGGCCGAGATCATCGTCTGCCACGGCAACTTCTCCGGACGGACCACCACGATCGTCTCCTTCTCGTCGGAGGATCAGTACAAGGAAGGCTTCGGGCCCTTCACCCCCGGCTTCCGGGAGGTGCCCTACGGTGATGTGGAGGCCTTCCGCGCGGCGGTGAACGACCGGACGGTGGGCTTCCTGGTGGAGCCGATCCAGGGAGAGGGGGGCGTCGTGGTCCCCCCCGAGGGATACCTGAAGACCACCTCCGAGATCTGCCGGGAGCACGGGGTCGCCTTCATGGCCGACGAGATCCAGACCGGACTGGGCCGGACGGGCCGCCTCTTCTGCTGCGACTGGGAGGGCGTCCGTCCCGACGTGCTCATCGTGGGGAAGGCGCTCGGGGGAGGGGTCTATCCGGTGTCCGCCGCCATCGCCGACAGCGAGTTCATGGACGTGTTCCGCCCCGGCGACCACGGCTCCACCTTCGGGGGCAACCCCCTGGGCGCCGCCGTGGGCCGAGCCTCGCTCAAGGTCATCATCGAAGAGAAGCTCTCAGAGAAGTCGGCGGAGCTGGGCGCGTGGTTCATGGACGAGCTGCGGGCGGTGGACTCGCCCCACGTGGACCACGTCCGGGGGAAGGGCCTCATGATCGGGGTGGTGATCAAGGAGAGCTCCGGTCCGGCCCGCCCCTTCTGCGAGGCGCTCATGGACCGAGGCATCCTGGCCAAGGAGACCCACCATCAGGTCATCCGGTTCGCCCCTCCCCTCACGATCCAGCGTTCGACCCTCCAGGACGCCCTCGGCGAGATCGCCCCGGTGCTGAAGGGCGAAGGGGTGAAGCTCCAGAGCTGAGTGGGACCGGCGACCGCTGGTCCGCTACCACTCGATGGAGCCCTCCTGGGTGGTGTCGATCTCGGCCCCCTCGCCGTCGCCCAGGAGGACCTTGTCGATCTGGCCGTAGAGGAAGGTCCGGGCGTCGGGCTCCCGGGGGTCCAGACCGTAGTGGTTGATGAGGAGCGTCTGGTGCTCGAGCCACTCCCCCCAGCAGATCTGGCAGATCTCCCGTTGGATCCGTTCTCCCCGCTCGTTGCGGAAGGGCGGCTTGGCGAGGGCGGGCCGGGTGTCTTCACAGCGCCGGCATTCAATGGTGTCCATATGGTTTCAACCTCTTCATGACGGCCCCACCGCTGGACGGAAGGTGCCGGCTTTGGTACATTTGCATGCTAATTCGGAGGGCGAGGTCCGCGCGCCAAATCACCGGAGAGCGCGTCGTCGCCCGAGCGAAGCCACCCTCGTCGAGGGCGTAGGATGTTGAACAAGTCTCAGTTGGAGCATATCGAAAAGAGGCTTCAGGAGGAACGGGCGCGAGCCCTTCGCTCCCTGGGGCTTTTTGATCAGATGGCCAAGGCGGATCGGGAGTCGGGAGATTCGGCCTTGGCGGCCTACACGGACCACATGGCGGATCAGGGCACCGAGGCCATGGAGCGAGAGAAGGCGGCGCTCTTCGCTACCAAGGAAGGCCGCTACCTCTACCGCCTCGAGGAGGCCCTGCGCCGGCTCTACAACGATCCGGACACCTTCGGGACGTGCCACACCTGCGGCGCGTCCCTGGGGTACGAGCGCCTGGATGCCCTCCCCCACGCCCGCTACTGCATCGACTGCAAGGTCAAGGAAGAGGACGCGGGCTGACCCCGACCCCTTCCCACCAACCGAAACGGCCCGCGACCCACACTCCCTCGAAAATCACTCGGGGCGTGTCGGTCGCGGGCCGTTTCAGGTGGGGCTCACTCCGCTGAGGAGGGAGACGTCAACTGCTCGCCTCCTCCAGCTCCCCTTTCTCCTCGGCCCCTTCTTCCTCCTGCGGGTGAAGCGGGCTCGTGTCCCTCCACAGCTTTTCGATCTGGTCCCGGAGTTCCCGGATCTCATGCTCGATGGGCTGATCCTGGAGGTGGTACCGAGCCGCGCTCAGGGCACGGAAGGCCCTCCAGAGGGCTGACGAGGCCGGCGTCTGCTCGTGGCTTCGCCGCTTGTCGCCCTGTACCCGCGCCAGAACCCAGTCCGTCATCTCCTCGTCCAGGAGCATGACGTCCCCGTCCGACTTGGACTCCTTCTCCACGAACTTCTGAAGCTTCTTCTTGAAGCTCTTTGGCACACCCGCCACGACATAGACGGACAGGTCGTCTCTCTGAAGCATCTCTGAAGCCATGCGACCTCCGTATCCGAGTTCCCTTCATTCATCTGTTGAGAAGGGGTCCGCGAGCCGGACCCCTCCACGATCTCCGTTTCCATGTCCCTCCGGCCTCCCAGCCCTCGGCATGAGGGGGGCGGAGCCGGCTCCATGGGAAGGCCGGCCCGATTCGGGCTCACCCGCGAGGGTGAACCTCAGCCGCCGGTGGGGACTGCTTCCAGCGCCTTCAGGAGGTCGGGGCCCAGGACCTCGGCCTGCCAGTTGCGTATGCCCTCGACGGAACGGATGTCCTCCAGCGTCGTCGGGGGTGCTGCGGCCAACTCCTCGAGGAGCGCGTTCGGGAGAAGGCTTCCCCGATCGATCCCCATCTCCTTCGCCTTCTGGTTCCGAGCGGCCTTGAGGCGTCGCATCCGCTCCTCCTCCTCGGGCGGCGGACGGCCTCGTCCGTCGTACTCCCGTTCCGGAAGGCCCTTCACCTCGTCATTGCCGAACGCATCGACCCTGCGGAGGCGTTCCAGGAGTGCGTCTCCCTCCCCCCGGGCGAGTCGGCCGTTCAACCCCTGGATGTCGACCAGATCCTCCATGGAGCCGGGATTGCGTCGCGCTACCTCCACGAGCACGGAATCGTTGGCGACCCGGAAGGGCGCCCGATCCATCTCCTGCGCCACTTCGTCGCGCCAGTTCAGCGCCTCGCGAAGCCTGTGCACCTCGCGGTCCGAAAGGTCCCGGGACGCCTTCACCCGCACAGTGGGATCGGACCCCTCCGGTTCCTCGTATCGGATCTCCTCCAGAGCCCGGAACTCCTCTACGGCCCAGGCCATCCGTCCCACGTCCTGGAGTTCGGAAGTGAGCCGATCCGCCAACTCCATGAGGTGGATCGTGTCCAGGGCGGCGTAGTCGATCATGGGCTGGGGAAGGGGCCGGCGAGCCCAATCGGCCCGCTGGTACTTCTTCGCGAGCTTCACATCCAGCGTCCGCCCGAGAAGGGATTGGAGCCCGATCCCGTTGATGCCGAGAATGGTGGCCGCGGCCTGGGTATCGAAGAGGCCCTGGATCTGGATGTCCAGATCCCGGTCCAGTAGTCGGAGGTCGAAGTCCGACCCGTGCATGACGATCTCCCGATCCGGGTCCTCCAGGAGAGGTCCCAGAACCGGAGCCACTTCGACGGAGAGCGGATCCAGGACGAAGGTTCGATTTCCCGCGGTGAGCTGGACCAGACAGAGTCGATCGGAGTAGCGGTGAAACCCGGCCGCCTCACAATCCAGGGCGACCCGGCGAACTCCCGCCAGGCCGCGACTCACTTCGTCGAGAGTGTCGGCTCGGTCGATCAGTCTGATATCCATGCAGTCGCGGCGATTCCTCGTCCGGTGAGTACCATAGGTGACGGGCTCGGCCTCCCCGTGTGGCGTCGGATATGGCGGACGCGGAAGTCGAGTCCGGACACATCATCGCGCGTTCGGGGCGGGCGGGAGCGCAAGTAAGAATTGGACTACAGTCAAGAAGGACATTTTGTTCCGACACCTCCGGTCACTTCTCGGCCGCATGGGGTAACGAGCAGGTGAAGGCGTCTTGCCCGCCGCCCCGTGATGACACCAACTTCCGGGCGGTTCGATTGGGCCCGACGTTCCCGAATCAGCCTCGAGCCGAAGGCCGAGGCCCGGCAGAACGCGGCTCCGGTCGGACCCCTTCAGTACATCCGAAATCGAGGGATTGATGCTGCGTACCAAGATCGTCTGTACCCTGGGTCCCGCCACCTCGGACCGGGAGACCATCGAGGACCTGGTGAAGGGTGGAATGAATGTGGCCCGGATCAATATGTCCCATGGGAGTGGGGAGGACGCCCGCAAGCTCATCGGCCTCGTCCGGGAGGCCGGGGACGCCGTGGAGCGACCCATCGCCATTCTGGTGGACCTCCAGGGTCCCAAGATCCGGGTGGGAACCCTGCCCGAGCCCAGGGAGCTGAAGGAGGGCGCCCTGGTCACCTTCGCGCCGGAAGGTCTGGAAGAGGAGGACGAACTGCCCACCACGTACCCGGACCTCGCCCGAGACGTGAGTCCCGGTGATCCGGTCCTCCTCGACGACGGGCTGCTCGAGCTGGAGTGCGTGGCGGCGCAGGGGGAGCGGGCCACCTTCCGCGTGGTCCGGGGGGGAGTCCTGAAGAGCGGAAAGGGCATCAACATTCCTTCCGGGGCCCTTTCGGCCACCTCCCTGACCCAGAAGGACCTGGACGATCTGGAGGTGGCGCTGGAGGAAGGGGTCGAGTTCATCGGCCTGTCCTTCGTCCGCCGGGCCGGCGATGTGGCCCGTTTGAGGGAGCGGGTGGGGAAGCGCGCCCTGATCGTGGCCAAGATCGAGATGGCCCGCGCGCTCTCGGCCATCGAGGAGATCCTCCAGGAAGCGGACATGGTCATGGTGGCCCGAGGCGACCTGGGAGTGGAGCTTCCCTTCGAGCAGGTGCCCCTGGCCCAGAAGAAGATCATCCAGCTGGCGAATTTCAACGCCCGTCCGGTGATCACGGCGACCCAGATGCTGGAGTCCATGATCCAGTATCCTCGACCGACCCGGGCCGAAGCCTCCGACGTGGCCAACGCCGTCCTCGACGGAACCGATGCCGTCATGCTCTCGGGCGAGACGGCCGTGGGGAGGTACCCCCGGGAGGCCGTGGGCGCCCTGGTGCGGATCATCGGAGAGATCGAGGCCAGCGGGATCCTCGAGTCCGGGCCCCTTTATCTGGGGCGGACCCATTACGCGCTTCGTGCAGGGGCGACGCCCCGAGAACACGCCGTGGCCGCGGCGACCGTGGACGCCGCCCGGAACCTGGGGGCTCCCGCCATCCTCACCATCACCCGTTCCGGCTTCTCGGCGCGCCTGGTCTCGTCCCATCGACCCCACGTCCCCGTCTTCGCCGTGACCACCGACCTGGCGACGTATCGCCAGCTCGCCGCCGTCTGGGGCGTGCGCCCCATCCTCGCCGAAACCGAGGAGGTCACGTACGATGCCCTGAGCACCTTCGGGAAGCGGGAGATCCTCCGGGCCCGACTGGGCGAGGAGGGCGACCCCATCGTCGTCACCGCCGGCTTCCCCTTCCATCAGCCTGGAACGACCAATACCATGCGGGTCGAGCGCCTCTGATCTCCCTCGACGGCCTCCTTGGTCCCCCCCTCGATCCCACGGGGGAACCCGGCGTCCCCAAGGCCACTCCCATCCGCACCGGACCCTCACCCTTCATCTCGACCAGGCCCCCTCGGTGAAGCTCACCTTCCTCGGCACCGGCACCTCCTTCGGCGTTCCCGTGGTGGGGTGCGAGTGCCCGGTGTGTACCTCCGACGACGAGAGAGATCGGAGGACTCGCCACGGGGCCCTGCTCTCCTGGAATGACGGGCGCAGGGTACTGGTGGACACGCCCCCGGAGCTCCGCCTCCAGCTCCTGCGGGAGTCGGTGGGGCGGATCGACGCGGTGTGGTTCACTCACGCCCACGCGGATCATCTGCACGGTATCGACGACCTTCGCATCTTCTCGCTCAAGATGAGGCGGAGCGTGCCCATCTTCGCCGCCACGGCCACCCGGACCACCATGGAGGAGCGCTTCCGTTATATTTTCGACCGGGACGTTCGTCCGCAGAAGGGCACGTCGAAGCCCGAGCTCCACATCCACGGGCTGGAGGCCTATAGCCCCCAGATCATCGTGGGCGAGAGCTTCCTTCCCCTGCCGGTGCCCCATGGAGATGTGACGGTCATGGGCTTCCGGGTGGGCAACCTGGGCTACATCACCGACGCCAAGCGCCTTCCGGAGAGGACCTTCGAGGGGCTCCAGGGCGTCGATACGCTGGTGCTGAACGCGCTCTGGTTCGGGAATCCCCACCCCACCCACTTCAATGTGGAAGAGGCGGTGGAGACGGCGGAGCGGGTGGGGGCCCGACGGACCTTTCTGACCCATCTGACCCACCGGGCGGGGCACGGCGAGCTGGAGCGGCGTCTGCCTCCTGCGATCCGCCCCGCCTGGGACGGTCTGACCATCGAGATGGAGGACATGCCATGACGCCGGTGACACTTCGATACGGGAACCTCCTGGAGCCTCGCCTGGGCCCCGGCCGAGGGGTGGATCCCGGGCGGCTGGAGGAGGGGGGCGAACTTGCCCAGGGGTTCGCCGGCGCCATGGACGTCCTGCAGGAGCGGCGGAAGACGGGGGAGCTGGGCTTCATGGATCTGCCCAGCGACACGACGCTGATCCGACAGGTCCAGGAGGTGGCCGACTCCTTCGGTCAGTGGTTCGAAACCCTGGTCGTGGTGGGAATCGGTGGCTCCAGCCTGGGCGGACGGGCCGTGGCCGAGGCGCTCCTGGATCCACACTGGAACGAGCGGACCGATGAGGAGCGGGACCACTTTCCCCAGCTCTATTTCCTGGAGAATGCGGATCCCGACTCCACCGCGGCTCTCCTGGACCGGGTCGACCTCCGCCGAACCCTCTTCAATGTGATCAGCAAGTCCGGGGGTACGGCCGAGACCATGGCCCAGTACATGATCATCGAGGAGCGCCTCCGCGACGAGTTGGGCCCGGATGGAGCCCGGGGCCACCTCCTCTTCACCACGGATCCGGACGCCGGCGCACTCCGCGCGCTCGCCCGCAGCCGGGAGATCCCGGCCCTCCCGGTGCCCGCCAACGTGGGAGGGCGATTCTCGGTGCTCTCGCCCGTGGGACTTCTGCCGGCCGCGGTGACCGGCGTGGACATCGAGGCGCTCCTGGCGGGAGCCGCCGAGATGCAGGAGCGGTGTCTGAACCCCGAGTTGACCCGGAATCCCGCGGGACTCCTGGCCGGCCTCCTCCATACCGCAGACACCGAGCTGGGCCACCCGGTGCACGTCTTCATGCCCTATGCCGATCGCCTGAGGGCGCTCTCCCTCTGGTTCCAGCAGCTCTGGGCCGAGTCGCTGGGCAAGAAGGGGCAGGGCGGGGACGCGACCCCGGAGAGTGGGGGCGTCGGGCCCACCCCGGTGGCCGCCCTGGGCGCAGTGGACCAGCACTCGCTTCTCCAGCTCCTCATGGAGGGGCCTCGGGACAAGGTCGTCCTCTTTCTGAGGGTCGGTCGCCGAAGCGAGCCCCTGCCCATTCCCCGGACTCACTCCGAGGAGCCGGCGCTGGCCTATCTGGGCGGCCACACCCTGGAGGAGCTCCTGGACACTGAACTCCGGGCCACCGTCGAGGCCCTGCGACGGGACGGCCGTCCCTCGCTGACCCTGGAGGTGGAGACGCTGGATGCCCGGGCTCTGGGCGAGCTCTTCATGCTCTTCCAGGTGGCCACGGTTCTGGCCGGGGGATGGTACGGGGTGGACCCCTTGGACCAGCCCGGGGTCGAACTGGGGAAGCGGCTCACTTCGGGACTCCTGGGCCGGGAGGGGTACGACCGGCCGGAGTTGGACGACGCCGAGGACGGCAACTGGACGGTCTGACCGACCGATCCGGGCTCCGGAGTCCTCATGCTGTACCTGGGCCCCTGGGGCCCGTACATTTTCCTGGAGAAGCTCTGCCGGAGGGCGGCGGGCTCGTCCCTGACGGGTTCGTCGAACCGGCCTTCTCCGATGCACTTGTCCGCACTTCGACGGAGGAACATATGCGCGAACGGGACGATGGTCCGTACTACGTGATCGAACGGGAAAGCGGGGGTGGGGTCGGACCCTTCCTCGTCGGCGCCCTCCTGGGAGCCGGGGTGGCCCTCCTGCTCGCCCCTCGCTCCGGCGAGGAGACCCAGCAGGACATCAAGGAGCGGGCAACCCGCCTTCGGGACGCGGCCGAAGACAAGATGCGCGAGGCCCAGGAACAGGTGGAGGAGCGCCTCGAAGCGGCACGTGCGGATCTCATGGCTCGGGTGGATGCCATCCGGGAGGCGGTGGACTCGGGCCGCGACGCCGCCGAGGACGCGCGGGACGAGCTGCATGGGAAGATCGAGAAGTCGAAGGCCGCGTATCGGGCCGGCCTCGACGCCGCCCGGGAGGCCGCAAAGGACGAGGGCGATGACCACCACGAGTCGGATCAGGCCTGAGTTCCGCCCCCGGTGAGGATCCCGGGGGAGGGCTTCGGGGCTCATGGTTGGAGCTCCGGGCCTTCTTCCGGGATCTGGGCCACCGGCTGGCCCACAGCGACCTCTTCTTCATGGCCGGCGCCATCACGTTCAACGTGCTGGTGGCCGTGGTTCCCCTCATCCTGCTGATCGTCGGGATTTCGGGGTTCGTCATCAGCGCCAGATTCCAGGATCCCACCGCTGAACTCCTGGCGGTACTCCTGAACTACCTCCCCGCCGTGGAAGGGGACCTGGAGCTGGTCCGGAACGTGGGTGCGGTGGTGGAGCGGGTCGTAGGGGAGCGGACGGGGTTCAGCCTCCTGGGAGCTGCGATCCTGGCGTGGATCGCCACCCGCCTGGTGGCCACCCTTCGGGTGGTGCTCCGGCACATCTTTGAGCCCGAGAAGGATCGGGGCATCTTCACCGGCAAGCTGTTCGACCTGCAGGTGGTCGTGCTCGGCGGAATCCTCCTGATCCTGAACGTGGGCGTATCCATCTTCCTGCAGGGGATGCAGGCCGCCGGGGTGTTCGTCTTCGACCCCCACCCGTGGGTTGCCGCGTTGACCCGATGGATGGTGGTACCGCTGGTGGCCTTTCTTTCGGCCTGGGTCCTCTTCTATCTTCTCTACCGATACGTGCCCGCACGAAGGGTGCACGGTCGTACCGCTGCGGTCGGGGCCACCTTCACGGCCACGATCCACGAACTCATGAAGGCCGGGTTCACCTGGTACGTCACGAGCCTGGCGAACTTCACGAATGCGTACGGCAACCTGGCCGTCGTGGCCGTGCTCTTCTTCTGGATCTATTACAGTTCGGTGGTGTTCATCGTGGGAGGTTATGTGGCCCGGTCATTCGAGGTGAGGAGAGAGTTCCGGATGAAGCGTGACAAGGAACGTTCGGCAGGTAGCTCCGCCGGCGGCGCCGTGAGCGCCCTCGTCGTCCTCATCTTCGCCCTGTCCATTCCGGCCGGGGTGGGAGCCCAGACGCTGGCTCCCTTCGGTGGGAACGGAAACGGGGGAGCCAACGGGGGCGGAGGAGGTCTTCTGAACCCGGGAGAGTCGGTGGTCTTCGCCGAGCGGTCCCTGGAGCGGGAGATGCGAATCGACCAGCCTCTGGTGGATCATGACGGGGCGTACGTCGTGGTCCATATCGCCGAAAGCCGGGTGTTCGTCATGGAGGGTCGGGATGTGGTGTGGTCCGCTCCCGCGGGAACGGGACATGGCTTCCAGCTGGAGGGGCAGGGTCAGGAGTGGACCTTCACGACCCCGGTGGGCATGTTCAACGTGCTCCGCAAGGAGAAGGACCCCGTCTGGATCGTTCCGGACTGGTGGTACGTGCAGCGTGACATCCGCATCCCCCCGCGGAACGATCCCTCTCGCTACATGAGCGGCACGCTGGGAACCTCGGCGCTCTTCCTGGGCGACGGGATCGCCATTCACGGGACGGATCGTCCCGAACTCCTCATGAACGACGATCCCGAGGCGCGCAGGGTCTCCCACGGGTGCATCCGCCTGACCGACGAGGCGGCTCGCCAGCTGTACCACCTGGTTGACGTGGGCACCCCCGTTCTCATCTACTGACCCCCGACCCTTCGTCGTCAGGACATCCGGTTCGAGCCTTCGAGTCGCAAGTCGAGGTACGCCATGGGGAAGTCAGAGGGTGGCCGACGCATCGTCGCCACAAACCGAAAAGCGCGCCACGAATACCACATCCTGGACACCTGGGAGGCGGGCCTCGTCCTCCGGGGGCCCGAGGTGAAGTCGCTCCGCGACGGAAAGGTGTCGTTCCAGGATGCCTTCGCCCGCATCGAAGACGGGGAGGTGTGGCTCTACAGCCTTCACATCTCCCCCTACCCCCAGGCGAACCGGGAGAACCCGGATCCCACCCGGTCCAGGAAGCTCCTCCTGCGTTCCAGTGAGATCCGCAAGCTCATCGGCTCCGTGGAGGAGAAGGGCAACACCCTGATCCCCCTGGACATCTACTTCCGGCGAGGCTACGCCAAGATCACCCTGGCCCTGGCCAAGGGGAAGAATCTCCATGACAAGCGGGAGAAGCTGAAGAAGCGGACCCAGGACATGGAGGCCCAGAGGGCCATGCAGAGGTACAGTTGAGCCGGAGACTCCGGTGCACGGCCGGATTCGCCCCTCTCCTCGTGGTGCTTCTGGCCCTGGGATCCCAGGGGGCCGGCGCCCAGAGCCCCGGCGACTCCTCGCTTCGCCTGGCCCTCCCCAACGGCGAGACCGTGGACCTGCGGGTCGAATCCCACCGAGGCTTCGGGGCCGTCCCGGCCTCCACCCTGGACCGGATGGGATGGCGCAGCGAGGGCGGGGCCGACGCCCTCCGCCTCCGGCACCGGACCGGGATCGAGCTCGAGTTCAGCCCCGGTTCACCCTTCCTCCTATGGGAGGGGGACCCGGTCCAGATGGTCCACGCCCCCTATCACTTCGGCGGCGAGTTCTACCTGCCGGTCCAGCTCCTGGTGGATCTGCTGCCGGGATTTCTCCCGGCGGCGTACACCTGGCATCGGGAGAGCCGGTCCCTCCTGGTCGAGGGCGCGCCCCGCCCCGAGGCTCCGGCGGAGCGGTCGGACGGCCCAGCTGCGGACGATCGGGGCGGGGGCGAGCCGGGTCCCGATCCCTCCCGACCCCCCCGGGTGGTCGTGATCGATCCCGGGCACGGGGGCCATGACACCGGAGCCGTGGGTCCCGGCGGCACCACCGAGAAGGAGGTCGCGCTGGCGGTGGCTCGGGCCCTGGCCCTGGAGCTGGCCAACGATCCAGGCCTCGAAGTCTTCCTGACCCGGGACGCAGACGAGTTCGTACCTCTGTGGGAGCGGGGGTCCCAGGCCACGGAGTGGAAGGGCTCCCGTCCGGGCGTCTTTGTCTCCATCCACGCCAACGCCCTCCCGGACCGGCCCGAGGTCCGGGGGTTCGAGACCTACTTCCTCTCCGAGGCCCGGACCGAGCACGAGCGCCGCGTGGCGGCGGCGGAGAACGCGCCCCTCGCGCTGGAGGGCCCCGACGAAGCCCCATCCGTCGACGACCCCCTTCTGGCCGAGATCATCCGGGACCTCCGAACCTTCGACCACCAGCACTGGTCCGCCCTCCTGGCCGAGATCGTCCAGGAAGAACTCGAGGGCTTCCACCCTGGACCGAACCGGGGGGTGAAGCAGGGGCCCTTTGCCGTCATCACCAACGCCATGATGCCGTCGGTCCTCATCGAGGTCGGTTTTCTCTCGAATCGGGACGAGGAGGCGCTCCTCAACCGGCCGGAGTTCCACCGGGACTCGGCCCGAGGCATCGCCCGCTCCGTGCAGCGCTTCTTCGAGCGGTATCCCCCGGGGAGCGCCAGCCGGTGAGCGTGGATCTGACGCAGGACCTCCTGGGGACCACCTTCCAGAACCCGGTGCTCCTGGCCGCCGGGACCTGCGGGTTCGGCGAGGAGGTGTCCGAAGTGGTGGAGCTGGACGAGCTGGGCGGCCTCGTGACCAAGTCCGTCACGCTGAAACCCCGGGCCGGAAATCCGGCTCCGCGCGTGGCCGAGTTCCGGGCGGGAATGGTGAACTCGGTGGGGCTGGCGAATCCGGGAGCGGAGGCTGTCCGACGCGACCGGCTCCCCTGGCTCCGGGACCGGATCCGCAGGGCCCGGGTCCTGGTGAGTGTGGCCGGCCACACTCCGGACGAGTTCGTTCAGGTGGTCCGGATCCTGGACGACGCCGAGGGCTTCCACGGCTTCGAGATCAACCTCTCGTGTCCCAACGACACCCGTCGCGGTGGGCTCCCCTTTGCCCTGGACCCCGAGGCCGCCGCCCGGGTCATGGAGGGGGTCCGAATGCTGACCCAGCGGCCTCTGGTGGCCAAGCTGGCGCCCAACACCCCGGACTTCGGCCCGGTGATCCGGGCCCTGGAGGGGGCCGGCGCCGACGGCTTCACCCTGGTGAACACCCTGCCCGGCCTGGTGCTGGACCCGGAGACCGGCCTGCCGGCGCTGGGCGCAGGAGCCGGAGGGATGAGCGGGCCTGCGATCCGGGCCGTGGGGGTGCACGCCGTCTGGAGCGCCGCCGGCCACACCCGATTGCCCCTCCTGGGGGTGGGCGGTGTGGCCAGGGGCGAGGACGCCGCCCAGTATCTCCTGGCCGGGGCCTCGTTGGTCCAGATGGGCAGCGCATCCTTCTGGGACCCCCGTTCAGCGGGCCGTGTAAAGAAGTGGTTGGAGGGCTACCTCTCCCGGCGGGATCTGGACCGGATCTCCCAGATCGTGGGAACGGCCCACCTCCAGCGTCGCAGTCCCCAACCCCCGGAATCGGCAGACGCCGAAGATGAACGAGTGACCCATGGCTGAAGTGATCATCGCCCTCGACCTGCCCGATCGGGCGGCCGGCCTGGACATGGTGGACCGCCTGGGCGGCGAGGCCGGGTTCTACAAGGTGGGCCTCGAACTCTTCACCTCCGCGGGGCCCGGTGTCGTCTCCGATCTGAAGGACCGGGGCAAGCGGGTCTTCCTGGACCTGAAGCTCCACGACATCCCCAACACCGTGGGTGGGGCCGTACGCTCCGCCGCCGCTCTGGGGGTGGACCTCCTCACCGTGCACGCGATGGGAGGCCGAGCCATGATCGAGGCGGCGGTGGAGGCCGCACGCGAGGCGGGCGACGCGAAGGGAGCCTCGTCCCCCCGGATCCTGGCCGTCACCGTCCTCACCTCGCTCGACGCCAAGGCGCTCGGAGCGGTGTCGGGGCGGGAGATCTACGACACCAGGGCCGAGGTGCTGCGCCTGGCGGGGCTGGCGGTGACCGCCGGGGCCCACGGGCTGGTGGCCTCGGCCCGGGAGGCTCAGGCGCTCCGGAGCTCGCTGGGCGACCGGGTCCTCCTGGTGACCCCCGGGATCCGGCTCAAGGGTGGAGACACCCACGATCAGACCCGGGTCACCGATCCAGGGGGTGCGGTGAGGGCCGGTTCGGACTACCTGGTGGTGGGGCGGACCATCACGGCGGCGCCCGACCCGGCCGCGGCCCTCGGGCAGGTGCGTCAGGCCATGGAGGCGGAGTGATTCGGCGGCGGGCCACGGGACGACTCCTCAGGTGCCTCCTCCTCCTGGCGGTTCTCGGAGCCCTGGGACTGCAGGGGGTGGAGGCGCAGACCTCCGATCCCATGCAGCAGGCCGCGACGGAGGTGGCCCGAGCCTGGGCCGCAGGTGGGGACAGGGCCGTGGTCGCGCATCTGGCCGCAGGGCGCATCAGCCTTCACCTGGAAGGGAACGTCTCGGCTGCCCTTCCCACCCGCCAGGCGGGGGTCGTGCTCAGAGACTACCTCCGGGGGTACGAGAGCGGAGAGGTGGAGATGGGCCGCGTGGCCCTGGTCGAGGGTTCGTCTGAGCGCGGCTTCGCCGAGATTCAATGGTCGGCCCGTCGGGTCGGCACTTCCCAGACCCTGGTCCGCACCATCTTCCTCGGGCTCCGGGAGGAGTCGGGAAGCTGGCTTGTGGACGAGGTCCGGGTCCTTCCCTGAGATCGCAAAACGGAGAGAACGAGCGCCCATGGGCCTTCGACTCCACAATACGCTGACCCGCCGACTCGAGCCCTTTGAGCCCGCCGATCCCGATCGGGTGGGCATCTACGGGTGTGGTCCCACCATCTACGGCCACGCCCACATCGGCAACTTCCGGACCTTCCTCTTCTACGATCTCCTCCATCGCTACCTGGAGTGGAAGGGCTACGGGCTCCACTTCGTCATGAACTTCACCGATGTGGATGACAAGACGATCGGGGCCGCGCGCGAGGCGGAGCTCACCATCGCCGAGTATACGGAGCCCTTCGCGGAGGCGATCCTGGCCGAGGCCGACGCCCTGGGCATGCGACGGTTCGACCTCTACCCCCGGGCCACGGCCTACGTGGACCGGATGATCGAGCTCGTGGCGGCCCTCCTCGAGAAGGGGCTGGCCTACACGACCGCCGACGGCTCCGTCTTCTTCGACATCTCGGCCTTTCCCGACTACGGGAAGCTCTCGGGGAAGGACCTCGACCAGGGCCGGACCGGAGAACGGGTCGCCGACGACGAGTACGAGAAGGACGACGCCCGGGACTTCGCGCTCTGGAAGGGCGTGAAGCCCGAGGACGAGGAGGTGGGAGCGGCCTGGGATGCCCCCTGGGGACGAGGTCGACCGGGCTGGCACCTGGAGTGCTCGGTCATGGGGATGGTCGAGGTGGGCGAGACCCTGGACCTGCACCTCGGGGGAGAGGACCTCATCTTTCCGCACCACGAGGGAGAGATCGCCCAGTCCGAGGGGGCCACCGGCAAGCCCTTCGCCCGGATTTGGCTCCATGTGAAGCACCTCCGGGTGGAGGGTGAGAAGATGTCCAAGTCGCTGGGCAACTTCATCACCGTCCGGCAGCTCCTGGACGAAGGGGTGTCGCCTGCGGCCATCCGTCATCAGCTCCTCTCGGCCCAGTACCGGAGGGAGCTCAACTTCAGCCGGGCCGGACTCGAGGCCTCGGAGAAGGCGGTGACCCGCCTCCTGGATTTCCGGGACCGGGTGGCTCGCGCCCTGGACGACAGTCCTGGGGAGGAGGAGGGAGCGGCGACCCCGCCGGTGCCCCCCCTGGTGGCGGCAGCGCGGAACGCCCGCAGCGCCTTCGAGGAGGCCATGGACGACGACCTCAACGTGTCGGGCGGTCTCGGCGCCCTCTTCACCTTCGTGAGCCGGGGGAACAGCCGCCTGGATGAGGACGCTCCCCTCGATCCCCGGGAGGGTCGAGCGGCCCTGGAGCTCCTGGATTCGCTGGATCAGGTCCTGGGGGTCATGGAGCTGGGCAGCCAGGCCCGGACCGTCCACGACGACGAGCTCGAGGCCTGGGTCGAAGATCGGATCCAGGCCCGCAGTGAGGCCCGCAAGGATCGGGACTGGGCACGGGCCGACGCGATCCGCGAAGAGCTGGCCGACCGGGGCATCGTGCTGGAGGATGGGGCCGACGGAACCCGTTGGAAGCGGGTCGGGGCTGCGGTGGGGGACCGCGGTTGACACTCACTCAGGGCTGGATTACACTTGAAAGCTCTGTTCCTGCTGACGTAGCTCAACTGGTAGAGCAGCCGCCTTGTAAGCGGCAGGTTGAGGGTTCAAATCCCTCCGTCAGCTCCTTCGCCGTGCTCCGTGAGCACGGCGAAGTGTCGTAGAAGAGGGTCGACGAGGTGGGGTACCGAAGCGGTCAAACGGGGCAGACTGTAAATCTGCTGGCTTATGCCTTCGAAGGTTCGAATCCTTCCCCCACCATGGACAGTTGATGGCGGACTCGGGAGCCGAGCGCTTCGGACAGTGGGTCGACCTTCGGGTCGGCTCGGAGTTGCAGGTGAGACGAGTATGCGGGAGTAGCTCAGTTGGCTAGAGCATCAGCCTTCCAAGCTGAGGGTCGCGGGTTCGAGTCCCGTCTCCCGCTCTGACGCGGTAACGCGCAGGAGCATCTGGAGGCCCGAGAGGGTCTTCCCCGATCCGTCGCTCCGGTAGCTCAGTGGTAGAGCGCTTCCTTGGTAAGGAAGAGGTCGAGGGTTCAATTCCCTCCCGGAGCTTTCGGGCTCCGTCCAGGCCGTGGGCCCGGTTCGAAACCAGTTTCTGAATCCCTGTTGATCGCAAGCAATAAGAGGCAGTCATGGCCAAGGCGAAATTCGAGCGAACGAAGCCCCATGTGAACGTGGGAACGATTGGACACGTGGACCACGGAAAGACGACGCTGACGGCTGCGATCACAGAGATCCAGGC
>SKKH01000181.1 GCA_007121555.1 Gemmatimonadota bacterium
ATCCCCCGAGCTGCGAGAGGCCTGGGGCACCGTGCTCCCGGAGGTCTCCTCGTTCTGGACCCGTCTGGTCCTCCACCGGGGACTCTGGGCCCGACTCCAGGACTACGCCGAGACGGCGGAAGCCGAGGAGCTTGAGGGCCTCCCCGCTCGCCACCTGGAGAAGACCCTGCGGGACTTCCGCAGAGCCGGGGCGGATCTCCCGGACGAAGGCCGCACGCGCCTGGAGGAGCTGGAGGTCGAGATGGCCCGCCTTCAGCAGGAGTTCAGCGAACACGTTCTGGACGCCACCGCGGCCTGGAAGCATCAGGTGACCGACGAGGACGAGCTGGCTGGGATTCCCTCCGACGCCATGGACCGGTTCCGCCGGGCCGCCGAGGCCGAGGACAAGGAAGGCTGGGTCCTCACCCTGGACGCCCCTTCGGTGCAGGCGGTCCTGAAGAACGCCCGGTCCCGGGAGCTGCGGGAAACGGTCCATCAGGCCTACCTGGCCCGGGGCCGGGAAGAACCCTGGGACAATCGCCCCCTCATTCCCCGTATCCTCGCCCTGAGACAGGAGAAGGCTCGCCTCCTGGGCTATCCGGACTATCCGGATTTCCGCCTGGAGGAGCAGATGGTGAAGGAGGGGAAGCGGGCCCGGGAGTTCGTGGACGAGATGATCGATCGGACTCTGCCGTACTGGGAACGGGATCTGGGGATCCTCCGGGAAGCCACGGACGAAAAGGGCCTGGACGTCCTCCGACCCTGGGACGTGGGCTTTCTCATCGAGGAGCTGCGGAAGGAGCGGTTCGAGCTCGACGAGGAGGAGCTTCGACCCTACTTCCCCCTGGACCGGGTCCTGGAGGGCATGTTCGCCCTTACCGAGCGCCTCTTCGGCCTCTCGGTTCGGGAGACCCCCGTCGAGGAGGTGTGGCACGACGACGTGCGCTTCTTCGAGCTCCTGGATGGCCAGGGTGAACCCCGCGGCGCCTTCTACGCCGACCTCTTCCCCCGGCCCGAGAAGCGTCAGGGAGCCTGGATGAACGACTTCATCTACGGCCGTCCCCAGCCGGAGGGAGGGCTCTCGCCGCACCTGGGCGTAATCTGCGCCAACTTCCCGCCGCCGTCGGAGGACCGACCGGCCCTCCTCACCCACCGGGATGTGGAGACTCTGTTCCATGAGTTCGGTCACCTCCTCCACCACTGCACCTCACAGGTCCCCATCGCTGGCCGGGGGGGGATCCACGTGGCGTGGGACTGGGTGGAGGTGCCCTCCCAGCTCATGGAGAACTGGACCTGGGAGCGAGACGCGCTGGACCTCATCTCGGGGCACTGGGATACCGGAGAACCCATTCCCGACGAGATCCACGAGCGCATGCTCCGGGCTCGCCGGTTCATGGGCGGGTGGAGCCAGATGCGCCAGCTCAGCTTCGGGCTTCTGGACCTGTCGCTCCACACCTCCTACGACCCGGAGACCGACGGCGATCCGGTGGAATGGGTCACCGACCTCCTCCGTCCCTACTCTCCCGACGAGGTGTTCGCCGGCTCCCACCCCCTCCCAGCCTTCCATCACCTCTTCTCCGGAGGCTACGCGGCCTCCTACTACTCGTACCTCTGGTCCGAGGTCATGGAGGCCGACATCTTCACCCGGTTCCTCGAGAACGGGCTGTTCGACCGGGAGACGGGAACTCGATATCTTGAGTCCATACTGGCCGCTGGGGATCGGGACGATCCCGACGCCCTGTTCCGTTCGTTCATGGGACGGGACCCCGATCCCGAGGCGCTCATCCGGCGGAATCTGGGAGAGGCGGCCTGAAGTCCGCTGATCCGGTCGCCGCGCCCCCGATCCACCATCGTCTCAGGCACGTCCATGCCGCTCTCTGCGGATGCGCCTTCCCCTGACCCTGCCCAAGAGGACCATGCCCGAACCGAATCTTCTCCGACGCTCCTTCGCTGTCCTCCTGCTTCCTCTGCTGATGGCGGCTTCGGCCTGCGGGGTCGATGAGGAGCCGGACTCACTGAGCGACGATCAGGGCGAGGTGGACCGGGCACCTCAGGCGCCTGCCGGCATCGAGCCCCTCTCCGCCCCCAGCTTCGAAGAGGCCCGCGACGCGGGATCCGCAGAGATCCGGGTCCTCTACGTGGCGTCGTCGGGGTTCGCGGGCACGGGAGAGGACGGAGAGCTCACCGGGGTCACCGTGGAGCTGCTCCGGGAATTCGGGCAATTCGTGGAGGAGGAGCACGGGATCACCAACACGGTGAACTTCGAGGAGGAGGAGCACTGGCCCACCTTCTATCAACGGGTCCGATACTCTCAGGGCGGCGTCTTCGGGATCGGAAATGTGACCATCACCGACGCCCGGCGAAACGAGCTCACCTTCTCCCCGCCCTATCTGGACAACATCGCCATCCTGATGACCCATGAGGACGTGCCCGAACTCGAGGCGCTGGAAGATGCACCCGAGACCTTCGGGGAGCTCACGGGACTCATGTACACAGGCACGCTCCACGAAGAGCGCATGGAAGACCTCCGGGACGAGCACTTCCCCGACATGCCCACCACGACCATCGGGACCAACGACGAGCTGGTGGGGATGGTCGCCTCCGGCGACGGCTACTTCGGGTACATCGACGTCTACAACTACTGGCGGGCGGTGGA
>SKKH01000005.1 GCA_007121555.1 Gemmatimonadota bacterium
AAGGTGCCGGCAAGCCGGGACCACGTTCCCGGTGCCGGGGGTAGAAAGCGGGCGAGTTCCCTCACAACCTGACACCCACTCCATGAATCTGGCGATCCCCATCGTTGTAGGCCTCGCCATCCTGAGCTCGGCCCTCATCGCGGCCCCGGCGATGGTATTGGAGTGGATCAAGCGGAGCAGCCCTGAGGTGGTGTTTCAGGTGCCCATGGAGGAGCGGGTGGTGGCCCTCACCATCGACGATGGGCCCTCCGAGGCGACCCGGGAGATTCTGGACGTCCTGGAGGAGCACGATGCCCAGGCGACCTTCTTCGTCATCGGCTCCCAGGTGGAGGCCCACCCGGAGCTGCTTCGCGAGATCCTCGACGCCGGCCATGAGCTGGGTCACCACATGATGGAGGATGTGCCCTCCCGGGATCTGCCCGAGGCCGAGTTCCAGGAGAGGTTCAAGGAGATGGACCGGATCCTGGAGTCCCACGGTGGAAGCTGGTTGTTCCGACCGGCCTCGGGTTGGTACGACGACGAGATGGTGGAGTTCGCCCTTGAGCAGGGCTACCTGACCGTCCTTGGGTCGGTGTATCCATTTGACGCCCAGGTCCCCTCTTCGGGCTTTTCCTCCTGGTTCGTGCGCCAGCATGCGGGTCCAGGTGACATCCTGGTCCTCCACGAGGGGATGGGTCGAGGTGTCCGGACCGCCGATGCCCTCCGGACCATCCTTCCCGATCTGAAGAGGCAGGGATACCAGGTCGTGTCCGTCTCCGACCTCATCGCACTCGCCGCAGGAGAAGCGGTGGCGGTGTCTCATTCCGACGAAGGAGTGCCGGCCCCGACCGCCGAGGCTGGAGCCTCCCTTCCTTCCGTCCCTGCGCTGCAGTAGAAACCTCTTGAAGAGCTGGAAGGACCCCGGTTGGAACCCCCAGGCTTCTCGATCCGAGGCAGCTCGCCGCACCCACCCGTGTCCAACTCCTGCGTGCGGACGACTCTGAGCTACGTCGGTTCCGGGCCGCCCCACCCCGACGCGGCGGTCGCTCCTGTTCTTCAACAGCCTTCTAAGGCCATCTCCGACGGGGACCTCGTGGCACGGAGGATCGGCGCATGGCCCCATCCGCGGATGTTTCGCGTAAGGGGAGGGGCCTGGGCTCGATGCCCCCCTCCCTCCCCACGCCCCGAGGATCACCCATGACCACCGGTACCGCCTCTACCACCGGAGCCACCCTGGCCCTGGTCACCCGATTCGAAAATGGATTCAACGCCCGCGACTGGGACGCCACCATGGCCGACATGACGGAGGACTGCGTCTTCGAACATGTGGCTCCCGCGGCGGTCAGCTTCGGGCGCCATGAGGGCGCGGAGGCGGTACGCGCCGTCTGGGAGTCCTTGGACGAGCACTTCCCCGGGTTCACGCAGCAGATCATCGAGGTCTTCGCCTCAGAGGAGCGGGCGTGTTGCCGTTATGTCCTGCGCTGGAAGGGCCCGGACGGGGGCGACGCGGCGCTGCACGGCGTGGACGTGATCACCGTGCGTGACGGGAAAGTCGCCCAGAAACTGACGTATGGCACGCTCTGACAAGAGGGGAGCACGGGCCCCCACCCACCAACCCAATGAGGAGGATCAGATGGCGACACTCATCGCGTTTCACGAAGTCGAGGACGGAGATCACTGGGTCAGGGCCTGGCACGGCGGGGCTGGAAGCCGGCAGGAGATGTTCGGCCGGATCGGGGTCACCGCCCGCATCTTTCGGGATCCAGAACATCCGAATGTAACGGGGCTCATCTTCCAGGTACCGGACATGGACCGATTCCAGTCCTTCATGTCCACCGACGAGGTCGCTCGCGCGATGAAGGAGGATCGGCTGAAGGTCGAGACCGTGCGCGTGCTGGGTGAGCTCACGCAGTAGCGTCCTCAGGCGAGGGCCTCGTCCTGCGCGTGTTCGACCTGGACGTGACTTCGGCCACCTCTGTGGAGGCGGCGGCCCAGGCCGTGCTCGAGACCTGGGGTGCACCCGACGCGGTGGGCAGTCCCCAACCGGAAGACGTCGAGGACCGCTCCCCCACCGATCCTGCGGCCGTCGACGGCTAGTCTGGTGAGTCCGAGTTCGCCTCCTCAGGAGGCCGCACCCTTCGCAATCCGAAGAGCCCCCGCAGGTGGGGAATGCGCCCCAGAACCTCCAGAACGAGAAGGGTCCCCACCAGAGACCCCGTCAGGATCAGGAGAAACTTGACGCCCACCACCCCCGGGCCCTGAACCACCCAGTAGGCCACGATCACGATGACCGTCTGGTGGAAGACGTAGAAGGGATACACGCGGTCTCCCCAGTACTCGAGGAAGGGGGAGGAGAAGGAGAGGTAGGCCCGGGCCGCTCCCACGAAGAAGACGATCCAGGACCAGCTGGCCAGCATGAACCCCGTCCAGAAGATCACGTGCCAGAGGGAGGGGTCCACCGGGATCCGTTCGTAGACCTCCCCAGGCCAGGCGAAGAGCCAGAGCCCCAGGGAGGTGAGAACCCCCGGGAATAGAGCCGTCCGCCAGTCCCGGTCCACGGCCTGTCCCAGCCGGGGTTCCAGCATGATGGCGAACCCCAGGATGTAGATGGGGAAGAACCAGAAGTGGGTGGCCCAGTCGCCCAC
>SKKH01000126.1 GCA_007121555.1 Gemmatimonadota bacterium
CAGGAACCGGCTCAGGCGTGCTTCCTTGCCCCGACCGACTGGTGGATGCGCCAGGAGAAGATCGGCTCCGAGAGCCGACATGACCTCGGCCTCATGAAGAGTGGCTACGGTCAATCCCGAGGCGCCGGATTCGAGCTGAATCCGGGCCAGAGTGAGACTCTTGTGTGTCTTGACATGCGGGCGCCAGGCCAGGCCGTGCTTCGACAGGTAGCCCACCACTCGATCGGCGTTCTTCCTGGCCCGATCCAGATCCACGAGGGCGGCCGGCGTTTCGACCTGAGCCAGAGGAACCAGGGGGGTCTCGCCACCCTCCCCGTGCGGTGGAGCGGAATGAGTGCCAGGTTGAGCAGGTGTGTCCGGAGACGGTTCCATGTAGCCTCGAAAGGTAGCGCCCCGGTCACCCTGATCGGAGTTGCGGGTCACGGAATGGTCATTTCCATCGTTTCAGGTGTTGGGAAGGTGAACCCGTATTGTGAACGGGCTGCCCCTGCCGCGCAATGTCGCCGGCAGCTCAAGACCGAATCCAGGCCGAGGCCTCCCAATGAGGACCCATCGCGATGGACCCGATCGCTCACCTCCGTGTACCGAAGGTGGCGGCGTTCCGTCCTTCTTTGCCGGACGAGTCCATGCTCCTTCGGCGGCCGTCAAAGTGACTCCGACCCCCCGAGGTCCTGACATGTCTTCCATCCATCGAGGGGGACGGTTCTCCCTTCCCGGCGGCACCACATGGATCGCCGGACTCCTCATCCTCGTGTTCGCGGTCCCCATGGCCGTGGAAGCGCAGTACTTCGGACGGAACAAGGTCCAGTACGATGACTTCGATTTCCGGGTCATCGAGACCCCGCATTTCGACATCTACTACTACCCCGCGAAAGAGGAGGCCATTCAGGACGTCACCCGGATGGCCGAACGGTGGTACGAGAGATTCGCACGGCTCTTCCAGCATGAGTTCACGGAACGCAAGCCGCTCATCTTCTACGCCGATCACCCCGACTTTCAGCAGACCAACGTCATCAGCGGATCCATCGGCGAAGGCACCGGGGGAGTCGCCGAGTCGCTGAAGAACCGAATCATCATGCCCTTGGCCGGATCCTACGCCTCGACCGACCATGTGCTCGGTCACGAGCTGGTCCATGCCTTTCAGTACGATCTGGCCCAGTCCCGCCGTGGAGGAGGCATCCAGGCCCTCGGTCGGATTCCGCTGTGGATGATCGAAGGGATGGCCGAGTATCTCTCGGTGGGTCAGGAGGACACCCACACCGGGATGTGGCTCCGGGACGCCCTTCTGCGCGATGATCTTCCCACGTTGAGGCAGCTTACCCGGGAACGTCGGTACTTCCCCTACCGGTTCGGCCAGGCCTTCTGGACGTATGTGGGCGGGACCTATGGGGATGAGGCCGTCACCCGGGTCTTCCGAACGGCGCTTCGCACCGGATGGGAGCCGGCGCTGGAGCAGGTCCTGGGAATCTCATCCGATACCCTCTCGGTCCGCTGGCATGAGGCCATCGAGGAGCAGTACGGTCCCCTGATGGAGGGCCGTACGGCACCGGCGGAGGTGGGGACACTCCTTCTCTCACCGGCCACCGGAGCCGGTCGACAGAACGTCGCGCCTTCGGTGAGCCCGGATGGGAGCCGGATGGTCTTCATGTCGGAGAAGGACCTCTTCTCCTTCGACCTCTTCCTCGCGGATGCCCGGACGGGTGAGGTGATCCGTCGCCTCACCAGTGCGTCCGCCGACCCTCACTGGGACGCCCTCAGATTTATCGACTCCGCCGGCGGTTGGTCACCCGACGGTGAGCGGGTGGCCTTCGTGGTCTTCGCCGGAGGACGCAATGAGATCGTGATCGTGGATTCGGAACGAGGCAGTGTCCAGGAGCGGGTGGCCCTGGATGCCGATATCGGGGAGGTAAGCGGCCCCACCTGGGCGCCCGATGGACAATCCCTCGCCTTTTCGGGGCAGGTCGGAGGGCTGACGGATCTGTTCACCGTAGAGGTGAGCACCGGAGAGATCACCCGTCACACCCAGGACCGGCACGCTGTCTTCCAGCCGGTCTTCTCGCCCGACGGGAGTCACATCGCCTTTGTGACCGACCGAGGTGAAAAGACGAACTTCGATCTCCTCTCCTACTCGGAAATGCAGATCGCACTCCTGGAGGTCGAAACGGGAGACATTCAGGTTCTGGATCTCTTCGGAGACGCCAAGCACATCAATCCTCAGTTCACTCCGGACGGGATGGGTCTGTATTTCATCTCCGACCCCGACGGATTCAGCGACATCTTCCGCCTCGAACTGGCTTCGGGAGAGATCCAGCGGGTCACGCGCATCGCCACGGGGGTGAGCGGGATCACCGGAGACGCGCCGGCCATGAGCGTGGCTCGTCAGACTGGAACGGTGGTCTTCTCGATCTTCGACGAGTTCGAGTACCACGTCTATTCCATGGATTCGCAGGAGGTGGAGGGCACGCAGACGGTGGCCGAGACCGTGGATCCGGTCGGACGCCTTGTCCCCCCGCGTGAGCTCCGGGTGCCGTCGCGGGTGGCGGCTTATCTCCAGGATTATGAGACCGCCCTGGCGAGCCCCTCCACCTTCCGGGGTGAGGATTCCCGGGACTACGACCCGGGGCTTAGCCTGGACTGGGTGGGTCAGCCCATGGTCGGGGTAGGCACCGACCAGTTCGGCACCTTCATAGGAGGATCGGCCGCTGCCTTCTTCTCCGACATGCTCGGAAACCGGAATCTGGGCGTCGCGGTCCAGGCGCAGGGCACGGTCAAGGACATCGGCGGGCAGTTCGTCTACCAGAACCTGGAACGACGCTGGAACTGGGGCGTCTCGGCGGGCCGGATCCCCTTCCTCTGGCCGCAGACCTTCGGAACTCGACGTCCGGACGGGGGAGCCGACTTCATTCAGCAACGTCTCAGGATCTTCGATACCTCCGCGCTGGGCCTCGCTTCCTACCCGTTCTCATCGACTCGTCGGGTGGACATCTCCGGGGGAGTCTCCAGGTACAGCTATGACCTGGAGGAGGAGATCCTCCGATACGATCAGTTCGGACGACTGATCGAGAGGCGTCAGGAAACGATTACGGAGGGGGTCCCGGAGCCGGTCAACCTCTTCCAGACCTCCGTGGCCCTGGTGGGCGACAACTCCTTCTTCGGGTTTACCTCACCGATTCGTGGCACCCGCTACCGTGCAGAGGTCCAGAACACGGCGGGGACGGTGAACTTCCAGTCCCTGAACCTGGACTATCGGAGGTACTTCAACCCCCACCAGAATCTCACCGTGGCCTTCCGGGGCATGCATCGGGGTCGCTATGGGTCGGAGCTTGAGCGGGATCTGAGCAACACGACGTCGCTACGCAACTTCGAGGTCATTCGTCCGTACTTCCTGGGCTGGGAGAACTATGTGCGGGGCTACTCCGCTTACTCCTTCGAACCCAGTCTCGAATGCGTTCCCTCCGATGAGTTCGGGGACTGCCCGCAGTTCACCCGCCTCCAGGGACAGCGGATCGGTGTCGCCAATGCCGAGTTGCGGATTCCCCTGATCGGTACTGAGCAATACGGGATCTTCAACTTCGGTTTCCTCCCCACCGAGCTCGTGGCCTTCGCCGATGCGGGGCTGGCCTGGGACGGTGCGAACGAGCCCACCCTGGAGTGGAGCACCACCTCCCTGGAGCGGATTCCGGTGACCAGCACGGGTGTGGGAGCCCGGATCAACCTCATGGGAATGTTCATCATGGAGATCTACTACGCCCGGCCCTGGCAGCGTCCCGACAAGGGCGCCCACTGGGGATTCCAGCTGGCTCCGGGCTGGTAGGACGCGCCCGGTCCAGGCGGAGGCTGGGTCGTCCGGGTCAGGACTTTGAACGGAAGGGTTGAAGAACGAGGGAAGGGGGCCGACACCGGCCCCCTCCCCTCGTTTCTCTGGTGGGCTCGTGCCGCTGGAAGCCTACGTCGTCAGAAGAGACGGAGCCGGATATAGCGGGAGGGGTTCTCCTGGACGTCCTCCGCCAGGTTGAGGATGGCCTCGGCCGCAGCATTCAGGTTGTTGTAGAGCTCGTCGTTCGTCGAGAGTTGTCCTGCGGTGCCCTCACCATCCTCCAGGCGCCGGAGGACGACCTCCAGAGAAGCGGACGCCCGATCCAGGCGGGAACTTGCCTCCTGCATGGTAGCCAGTGTGGAGTCGGTCCGGGCCAGTGCTCGTTCCAGATCTCCCCGGGCCAGGGCGTCGTCCACTCGTTCGGCGGACGACGCGAGGGTGCTGGAGAGACGCTGGAGCTCGTCTCGCTGTTCGGTCGCAGCCTCGCTCAGCGTGAGCAGGAATCGGTCGAGCTCGGAGGCCGATGACTGGAGCTGCGCCACCGTCGTATCGGCCAGAAGGGCCCGGACCCTCTGGGCGATGACCACCGCGTCGTCACCCAGGGAATCGGCCAGCTCCATGAGGCCATCGGCGGACTCGCCGGGAATGGTGCCTCCCTCCGGCAGGATCTCTTCGGAAGAGCCGGGAATGATCTCCACGGTGCGCCCCCCCAGGAGCCCGACCCCGGCCAGCCTCACTCGGGAGTCCTCTGGAATCTCCCACTGGCCGTTGATCTCCAGCTGAATCGCAACCCCCGGAGGTCGCATCTCGAAGCTTCGGACCCTACCGATGTTCACACCACGCATCTGCACGGGATCGCCGGATCGCACACCGCCGGCATCCGCCAGCTCCGTGGTGACCATGTACCGTCCCCGGAACGTGGCCGGATCCGTCAGCAGGAAGAGAAGAATGATGAGCGCCACGGTCCCGGCAAGGACGAAGACCCCGATCCTGACCTCCCGGCCGCCGGTGGCCGAGGGGGTGGCGCGAGCCAGCTCCGCCTCACTTGGGCCGTTCATCGCTTTTCGATCCTCTGTCTCCTTACCGGTCCTGGAACTCATCAGACCTGCACCTCGTCCAGGGCGGCCAGCGCGACCGCTCGGTCCACAAACGCACGTACCACAGAATCCTCGCTTTCCTGAAATGCCTCCGGCGTTCCGATGAAGCGGAGTCGCCCCGCATACAGCATCGCCACCCTGTCACACATGTCGAGCCCACCGTGGATGTCGTGGGTCACGATAACCGAAGTGACCTTGAGCTCGTTGGAGAGGCGGACGATGAGCCGCTCCACCGCAGCCGTATTCACAGGATCCAGGCCCGTCGTGGGTTCGTCCCAGAGAAGAATCCCCGGACGCCCCACGATGGCCCGGGCGATCCCGACCCGCTTGCGCATTCCTCCCGAGAGTTCCACGGGCATCTTCTTCAGGACCTCGGCAGGATTGAGGTTGACCAACTCGAGAGCATCCCAGATTCGTCTGGTCGCCTCAACCCTCTTCATCCTCTTGAGTTCGCCCTCCGGGAGCCCCATGCGAACGTTTTCGTGGACGTCGAAGGAGTCGAAGAGGGCGGCATTCTGGAACACGTAGCCCACTCGGTGACGGGCTCGCTGCAGCGCCGCCTTCCCTCCCCTGTAGACCGAATCTCCTTCGACAAGCACGTCGCCGCGATCCAGGTCGATGAGACCGATTGTGGTCTTGAGAAGGACGCTCTTTCCAGTCCCGGAGGGGCCGAAGATACCGAACATTTCACCTTCCTCCACTGTGAAACCGACCCCCTGGAGGACGGGCTGGTCGTAGGCCTTCCAGAGATCCAGATACTGAATCATGGGACTCCAGTCCCCCCCGAAGTCACGCTTCGACCCAGACGGGTCATGGGCACCTTGCTCGAGGCCGCCATGGTTCGTCGAACCCTCATGAGGTTCATCACTGAAGGAGGAGGGGTGGGAAGAATGCGTCCAGGATCAGGATCGTCAGGATCATGAACATGACCGAGGCCGTGGTGGCTCGTCCTACCCCCGCCGCCCCCCCCTTGGTGCGGAAGCCCATGTGGATGGAGATGATCGGGATCGCCAGGCTGAAGGTCACGGCCTTCGTCATCGAGTAGAAGAGGTCCCAGTTGTGCCAGAACAGTCGGGCGCCGTATAGGAACGACTCGTATCCGAGACCCAGGGTGGCCCGGGCTGCGACCATCCCGGCCAGTACCCCCACCAGGTTGGCCATGGCGACCAGGACGGGGACCGAGATGAGTGAGGCCAGGATTCTGGGAGCGGCCAGGATCGCGATGGGATCCCTCCCCACCGCATGGTAGGCGTCCAGCTGCTCGGAGACCTTCATCGTGCCGAGTTCGGCAGTGATCCGGGCTCCCACACGTCCCGAAAGGACGATGGCGGTAAGCACAGGTCCCAGCTCCAGGACGACCGAGGCCACGACGATGCTGCCGAGTACGTAGAGGGGCACCGCCCCCTGGAACTGGTAGCCCCCCTGTTGGCTCGTCACGATTCCCGCCAGCACCGCCGTCACCAGCACGATGGGGATGCTCTGGACACCGATCACGTAGATCTGGTTCAACACTTCCCGAGGCGAAACCTGGAGCGTCACGAGAGCTCGGGCCGAGCGGGTGATCAGCAGGCCCATCTGACCTGCGTGCTCCGCGACGTTCCGCGATACCTCGCCCACCGAGGCCAGGGGCCGACGGATCAAGCCGGCCTGGGGTGGGGGAGAGTGCGTGGAGGCCACTGGGACATGTGCTGGCGGGAACCGACGAGTCACCGCGTCATCCGGAAAGGTCGGGCGACGGGCGACCGGGAAACGACGAGAAAAGTCTCTACAAACCACCCAGGGCACGCAACCCGTGCCGGGACCCCTCCTCCTGGAGGTGTCACCTTCCAGGGAGCGCCCGGACCCGTAGGACCCGACCCAGACGGGACGAGGGCAACCGGCCCCGCGTCAGCGAGCCTCCATCCGATAGAAGTCGATTCCAGAGGCCTGCTGACCCACCTCGGCGGACGCCACGCGTTCGAACGTCTGAAGGTCGAACACATCCACCTTGCCCGGCTCGGCTCCGACGCCCTCGACACTGACGAAGGCGTAGCGGTCGTCAGGGGACAGGGTGACTCCGTGGACCACGGTGGTCGAGGTCGGGGTCCGGGCCACACTCTCACCCCGTTCCAGGTCGAAGAACTCCACCGCGTCGCCCTGCTTCAGCGTTGCGATCAGAAGCCTGCCGTCGGAGGTGACCTCCAGGTTGTACGGCCCTCGGCCGGTGGGGAGGCTGCGGACGAACTCCCAGCTCTCGTAGTCGACCTCGAGGATCTGGTCTCCCAGGTTGCAGGCCACGTAGATCCGAGATCCGTCAGGCGAGGGGAGGGCCCAGGTGGGCGAGCAGCTGGCGTCGTGGTCGTGAGCCTCCAGGATGGCGTCGGCATCCGGGCGGGCGTGATCTCCGTGGTGGGCATGGTCGCCGTGGTCCGCATGGTCCTGCTCATCCCCGTGCTCCATGACCATGGTGGTGGAGATAGGGCCGGGCTGATCCAGGTCCACCGAGAATCGCCGCGACACCTGGAAGGTGCGTGTGTCCACCTCCACGAGCTGGTCATCCATCATGCAGACGGAGTAGACGAAGGAGCCCGTGGGGTGCGTTCGAACTCCGTGGGGCATGGTGCAGAGCTCGATCTGATCCACTTCCACTACATCGTCGGTATAGACCACGGACATGGTCGAGGGCACCATGGCGCCGTAGAGATTGAAATTCACGATGAAGGCGTAGAGTCCGTCCGGCGTCAGGTCCATGGTGGCCGGAAATCTGCCCAGCAGGATCGGTTCCGCCACCGAGCGGTCCGGGCCGATCTCCAGCTTCCAGAAGTGCCCGTCGGGGACCCCGTGGCCCGTCGTCATGTAGAGATACTGACCATCGGGAGAGACCACGAGGCCATGCGGTCCCTCAATCTCCGTGGGAAGCCGCCCCACATTCGTCGTCTGTTCCACCTCGATCCCATCGGGCCCGAACCTCACCCGGTGGATTCGATCGGCCGACTCCGCCCCCACGTAGATCCAGTAGTCGGCCGTGGGTGGAGAAGATTGGGATGGCGCAGCGGAGCCGTTGCCCTGAGGGGGCGTCCCATCCAGTCCGGATCCTCCGCCACAGGCGGACAGCAGGCCGAGACCCAGGATCGTAAGGAGTGCGATCACGTTCCGTATCATCTCACCTTCCAACTTTGGTTGACGTTCTGGAGAGGCCGTACTGCAGGTCCGAATCTACCGGAGAAGCGAGGGCATTGGCCACCCCTCCAGCGTTCCCGGCGGATGCGCCTCACGGCACGGGGGCGAGTCGCCGGGAGGCGCGATACCACCGGCCGGCCTTCGCGCACGCCTCCCCCTCCACGCGGACCACATCCGCGGTGTAGTCGTAGGATCCTCGGACCAGGGCCGACCCCACCCCGTAGGAGTCCACCGGAATCCCCTCGGTCTCGAACTCACGGATCTTCTCGGCATCGAATCCCCCGGAGCATATGATCTTCACCTCGTGGAAGCCTTCCCGATCGAGAGCGGCCCGGACCTTCTCCACCAGGCGGGGATTCACCCCCCGGGGATCAAAATCGCCCATGTCCCCGAAGAGGGCCCGGTCCACCATCTTCTCGCTGGTGTCCAGACGAACTCCATAGAGGCGAGATCCAAGGGCGCGGGCGACGGCCAGCGAGGTTCCCACACTGTCGTTTTCGAAATCCACCAGCGAGATCACGTTCACGCCCTCGGGCATGTGGTCGGCGAAGGCGCGCGTGGCGGCCACCGTGTCCCCGTGGTAGGCGGCGATGAGGGCGTGGGGCACCGTTCCCATGCCTTCAGAGCCCCACCAGGAGGCCTGCGCATCCGTGGAGACCCCGATGGCCCCGGCCACGTGGGCGGCCCAGCCGTCGCCGGTCTGAACCATCCAGTGATCGTGGCGGGCCGGGAAGAACATGATCGGCTTGGGCCAGGCTGCTTCCACGACCTCCCGGGTTCGGGTAGCGATGCGTGTGCGCCGGCCCAGCACTCCCACGAAGAGGGTCTCCAGATGGGAGAAGGCGGCGTAGGGACCGGTGATCTCCATCACCGTCTCCCACGGTCTGATGCGCTCGCCGTCCCGTAGGCTCCGGACCTCCAGGTCGTCCCAGGTGAAGCCCTCGGTCAGGCATAGCTTCAGGATGGCGATGGCCTCGTCGGTTCCGACCACCCACGCATCGTTCTTCTGAAAGACCTGCATCGTGACCGACGGGTTGTGCCCGTCCGCCATCAACACCTCCCGGGCCCGAACGAAATATTTGTCGGAGTAGTATCCGCTGCGCATCTTCGCCACCGGGAGCTGAAAGGTCTCCGGAGGAAGCCGCTCGTCGCGTCGGATCGGGTCGGGGGGGCTCGAAGGCGGACTGGTTTCGAGGTCGGATCCGGTCATGGCTCCCCCTGCCGAGCGGCTTCGAACTCGTCCAGCCCGGCCCCGGACAGGAGGTGTGCCAGGAGATACACATGTTCGGCAGTCCTCATCATGGCCGGCACATCGGCCCATTCCTCCGCCTCGCCCCGAGCTCCGCCCCGACTTCCCCCCAGGCCGATGGCGTGTACGCCGCGTGAGACCGCCACGTTCATGTTCGAGGAACCGGCGGGATTGAAGGTCGGATCCAACCCCAGCTGGCGAGCCACGGCCTCGGAGGACCGGACCAGGGTCGACTCCCGCGCCCCTGGGATCTGGCCTCCGGGAATCAGGTGCTCGGGGTCGAGCTGCAGCGTCACCCCCGTCTCCTCCGAGACCTGCTGCAGGATCCCGGTCACCGCCTCCTCCATCTCCTCGACGGTGCGGGCATCCAGAGACCGGAGGTCAAGGGAGAACCATCCCTCGGCGGGCTTGTGGTTGAATACCTCTCCACTGCGGAGGATCGAGATGTTCACGGTCGTGCGGTTCTCAGGGTCCTGGTGCGGCCGGGACCATTCCAGGATCCGATCTGCGGCTCGAGCCAGACCCTGGTTCACATTCGGAAGGCCGCCGCCCAGGGAGTGACCCGGTGGCCCCTCTCCCACGACCCTCCACCAGTGGATCGAGAGGGCCCCATAGCTGATGGACCGCCCGTCCCCCAGAATGTCGATGTAGGCCAGGGCTCGATCGCCCATTCGTTCCACGACCTCGTGCATCCCACGCAGTCCGGTCTCCTCCTCCGCCACGGCGGCAAAGATCAGGTCGTGTTCCGGTTCCACCCCACTGGCCAGAAGGGCCTGGG
>SKKH01000232.1 GCA_007121555.1 Gemmatimonadota bacterium
ACGGGGTGGCCGACGGGTCCCTCTACGCCTCGGCCTCGGCTCTCACGATCACGAGCCAGCGAGAGGAAGAGGTGGACTTCACCCACCCGTTCTACGTCACGGGGCTGGGAATCGCCGTGCCTCGGGAACCGGTGGGGCTGGGCTCGGCCATCCTCGCCCTCTTCGACCCCGAATTCCTCTGGGTCGTCTTCCTTCTGGCCGGCGTGCTCCTCCTCTGGGGCTTCCTGGTCTGGATCTTCGAGCGGGCCGAGAACCAGGAGGAGTTCGGCGGCTCCCCGGTCCAGGGCATCGGGAGCGGCTTCTGGTGGGCCGCGGTGACCATGACCACGGTGGGGTACGGCGACAAGTCGCCCCGAAGCGTCGGGGGTCGAATCGTCGGTTTTATCTGGATGTTCACCGCCATCATCGTCATCTCGTTCTTCACCGCCTCCATCACCTCGTCCCTGACGGTGAGTCAGATCGATGGACGGGTGGCCGGAGCCGAGGACCTGCCTCACGTCCGGGTGGGGGCCCTGGCCGAATCGGCGGCGGAAACCCACCTGCGGGAGGAATTCATTCAGCCCCGGGGCTTCGGGACGCTGGAGGAGGGGCTTGCGGCCGTAGCGGCGGGAGACATCGATGCCTTCGTCCACGATGCGCCCATCCTCCGGTTCCTGGCGCAGGAGGGACGGAGTGAGACGGTCCGCGTCCTACCCGGGACCTTCGCGGAGCAGTACTACGGGATCGCCCTGCCCCTGGATCATCCGGACCGGAACCGGATCAACCAGATCCTCCTGGACTACCTGGTCAGCCCCGAATGGGAGCAGGTACGGCGGCGATACATGGGCGCCTCCTGACCTCTGGGACCGAAGCTGGAGAAGTCTGATCGGAAGGTGGAGTGCGGGCGCGCGCGGGGCGGGCTCCGGGCCCCTCAGTGCCGAAAGAGGCGCCGTCCGGTGAAGATCATGGCGATGCCGTGCTCATCGGCCGCCTCGATCACCTCGTCGTCCCGAATCGACCCGCCGGGCTGGACGATGGTCCGGATCCCGGCCTCGGCTGCGGCGTCCACCCCGTCCCGGAAGGGGAAGAAGGCGTCGGAGGCCAGTGCGGCGCCCTGGAGTTCGTGTCCGCCGTCCCCGGCCTTCTGGACGGCCAGTCGAGACGCATCCACCCTGGACATCTGGCCTGCTCCGATCCCCAGCGTCGCCCCGCCTCGGGCCAGGAGGATGGCATTGGACTTCACCCCGAAGACGGCTCCCCAGGCGAAGGCCAGATCATCTCGCTCTCCTGCCGTGGGTTTGCGACGGGTCACCACCTTCCACTGGGGGTCTTCGATCCCATAGAAGGGCGGCAAGGGAGCGGTCTGGGCCAGGAGCCCACCGTAGATCCCTCTCACGAGCACCGGGTCGGGTGCCCGGCCATGACCGGCCAGAAAGGCGGCGGTCTCAGGGTCCGGATGGATCCGGATCGCCTCCTGCACCGCCTTCGGCAGTGACGCGATGCCAGAGCCGAAATCCCGCGCTCCCCCCTTCCCTGCTCCATCCTGAGGCATCGTCAGGATCCGCAGGTTCTTCTTCCGGGTCAGGATCTCCAGCGCCTCCTCGGTGAAGGTGGGTGCCACCACGCACTCCACGAAGAGCTCGGAGACCAATCGGGCCGCCTCCCCGTCGACGGCACGATTCGCGGCGATGATCGAGCCGAAGGCGCTCACCGGGTCCGACGCCAGAGCCTTCCGGTAGGCCTGCGCCACCGTGTCGCCTACGCCGAGGCCGCAGGGGGTCGTGTGCTTCACGATCACCACGGCGGGACGAGGCGAGAGGGCGAAGGGCGTCAGGGAGAGGAGGGCTCCGTCGAGGTCCAGGAGATTGTTGTACGAAAGGGACTTTCCGTGATGCTGCTCGAGTGCGGAGATGCCCCCAGGGGCCGCTCCATCGGCTTCGTAGAGGGCTCCAGCCTGATCCGGGTTCTCTCCGTAGCGAAGTACGGCGCTCCGGGTCCAGCTCCGATGCAGGACGGGCGGCAGGGGATCCTGAGCCTCAGTGGAGTGGGCTGCGGCAGGCTCCGACGCCTCCGCCTCCCCACCCTTCCGCGTCAGGAAGGCGGCCACCGCCGCATCGTAGCTGGACACATGCCGAAAGACCTTCGCCGCGAGTTCGCGCCGGAGCTCGAGGGCATCCTCCTGGGCACCGTCCATGGCTCGCACCACCCGGGAGTAGTCCTCCGGGTCCACCACCACCCAGAGGTGAGCGTGGTTCTTGGCGGCGGCCCGAATCATCGTGGGTCCGCCGATGTCCACCTTCTCCATGGCCTCAGGTACGGAGACATCGCCCGAAGCCACGGTCTCCCGAAATGGATAGAGGTTCACCACCACGAGATCGATGGAGCGGTATCCGTGGTCGGCCAGCGCCTCGAGATCCGCGGGTACGTCTCGCCGAGCCAGGAGGGGGCCATGGATGGCGGGGTGCAGGGTCTTCACCCGTCCGTCCATGATCTCGGGGTGCCCTGTGATGTCCGACACCTCAGTCACGGGAAGCCCCGCTTCCCGAAGCACACGAGCGGTACCTCCTGTGGAAAGGAGTTGGATCTCACGGTCCACAAGGGCCCGGCCCAACTCCACGATACCGG
>SKKH01000286.1 GCA_007121555.1 Gemmatimonadota bacterium
CCGTATCCTGGGGATCGCCTGAAGTGCCCGAGTTCCGGGCCCGGTGAGGGTCATCGATGCGGGAGCCGTCGCCGTCCGCTTCCCTCTGGGGAACGAAGTCAGGGGGCCGTGGGCGCTCGATCTCCAGACTGGCCTCGCCGGTGATGAGGCGCACGTCCCGGGCATTCAGGAGCCAGCTCCAGAACCAGCTCAGGAGGACCTGGACCCGGTTGCGGAACCCGATGAGGAAGGCGATGTGGATGCCGCCCCAGAGGAGCCAGGCCAGGAAGCCCCCGGCCTTCAGGTGCCCCACCGTGGCCACGGCCCGAGCCTTCCCGATGATGGCCATCATCCCCTTGTCTTGGTAGGCGAAGGGCGTCCGATTCGGGACACTGCCGGCCCCTCCGGCAGCAGCCGTCTCCCGGGCGATGATCTCACCCGCGTACCGGCCCATCTGGAGGGCCGCCGGAGCCACCCCTGGAACCGGCTCTCCAGACCCGGCCGACGTGGCGGCGGCCATATCGCCCACCACGAAGACCTCCGGATGACCCGGCACCGTCAGATCCGGGCCCACCTGGACCCGGCCTGATCGGTCCAGGAGCACACCCATGGACTGGCCGATGGGGCTGGCCTTCACCCCGGCGGCCCAGAAGACGTTCCGGACCGGGATGACTTCATCGGAGACGTGGACCTCTCCGGGATGGATATCGGTGACGGCCGCGTTCAGCCGAACCTCGACCCCCAGCCGCTCCAGGTCCGCCTTGGCTCGTTGACTCAGCTTCTCGGGGAAGGTGGGCAGAACCCGGTCACCGGCCTCGAATAGGATGACCCGGGTGGTCCGGGTGTCGATGTGACGGTAGTCCTCCGGGATCGTCTTCCCGGCAATCTCCTTGATGGCGCCGGCCAGCTCCACACCGGTAGGCCCAGCACCGACGATCCCGAAGGTCAAGGCCGCCTGCCGGGCCCGAAGGCTCCCTTCGTACTCGGCCGACTCGAAGGCCAGGAGGATGCGGCGACGCAGGTCGATAGCGTCCTCCAGGCTCTTCAGGCCCGGCGCCACCGACGCCCATTGGTCGTTGCCGAAGTAGGCATGGGTCGCTCCGGCAGCCAGGATCAAGTAGTCGTACGGAACGTAGCCTCCTTCCACGAAGAGGCGGCGCCCTTCCAGGTCCACCCCCGTCACCTCGGCCATGGCCACGTCGCAGTTGGCCTGCCCCCGGAGGACCGTTCGGATGGGCGCGCTGATGTCGCCAGGGGAAAGGGAGGCCGTGGCCACCTGGTAGAGGAGAGGTTGGAAGACGTGGTGGTTGCGGCGATCCAGGAGGGTCACCTGGACCGGGGCTCCCGCCAGTTGGCGAGCCGCCTCCAGACCGGCAAAGCCGCCCCCTACGATGTAGACGCTGGGGCGGGAGTCGTCGCTGTGGGAGTCCACGATCCACCTCCGAAGGGTGGGTCTGGGTCTAAAGGCCGTTCATCCAGGGCGCCACCGTTGGGGCGGCAGGGGGCCCCTCGCTCGTTGGCTACCCTCAGCTGGCACGGCCAGGTCCAGTGGCGAGCCCGCTGAGCGAACCGGATACCCTCCGAAGGAGATCCCCATGAGCATCACCGCCGCCACCCCGTATCTCTTCTTCGATGGCCGTGCCCAGGAGGCAATGGAGGCATATGAGGAGGCCCTGGGCGCCCAGGTCACCTCGGCCCAACGTTTCGGCGACATGGACGAAAGCTGTCCCGAAGCCATGCGTGACCGGGTCATGCACGCGAGCCTCCAGGTGGGCGCACCATCGTGAACTCGTGGTCCAAACACGGCTCCCCAACGAGTTCCGTCCGGAAAATGGACAGGATGGAGAAGAAGGAGGTGGTCCGTCCATAGCCGTAGCCCTCGAACGTAGTCGGGATGAACACGGAAGGTGCGGATGCTCAGCGACAGTCGTATACCGACGCCCGCTCCTGGAAGATCACCTCCCGGTCTGTTCGAGGCACCCGGATTGCCACGACGGGGGAGGTGACAGCCGCCGTAACAAAGCAGGATCGGCCAGGCGTTTGCTCATGGACCACCACGTGAAGAGCCCCGTCATCCTGGTGCACCCCTTCCACCTGGATGCTGAATCCACCACTGGGCCGGGACCCCATGGACATGGCGATCACCATCTGCCCCTGGACCGATCACCGCGACACCACCCGGTCCAGCGCCTCGGCCACACCCTCGCGCTCCACTTCGGTGTCTGCCGTCCGCTCGACGAGCTCGGCGTAGTAGGCGAGGGCATCCTCCTCCTGACCGAGCGCCTCAGCCGCCCGAGCCGCTCCCAGCAGCGTATGATAGCGCCCGGGCCAATCCTCAAGGGAGTTCTCGTAGGCCTCCAGCGCTCCCGCAGGCCGATCCAGCTCCATCAGCAGATCGCCAAGAAGCTCCTGCGCAGGCTGCAGGTCTCCGGGCGTCACACCGTGCTTCTCCATCCGGTCGTGGAGTTCGGCCGCCTGGGCCATGGCCTGGACAGCCTCCTCGGTACGACCTTCGGCCATGGCTATCCAGGCGGTGATGGCGTCCTGCTTGACCTGGATCTGCCGGGCCCAGTAGTCGTCGTCCCAGGCCTGCCGAGACGCTTCTTCCAGCTCATGGAGCCGGTCCAGGGAGGCTCGGGCTCCGTCCAGGTCCCCGGTGCGAGCGGCGCCCAGTCCACGGGCATAGTGGCTCATGGCCTCGGACTCGGGGAACTCATCCCAGGGGAACGCGGCGGGCATTCGGGGCTCCAGGTCGGCGGCCCCCTCCCAGTCTCGCCGCTCCACGTACCAGCGCGCAGGGACCGCAGCCAGAGCATAGGCAGCTCCGAAGGCCGGCTGGTAACGCTCGCCCTCACGCAACTCCTGGAGCACCACCTGGGCCTCGTCGTCCTGGGCCCGTTGCAGGTGTCCGTACATCAGGTAGTCGAGGGCGTGGGCGTAGTGGAGCGAGAGGCCGTCCCCGTCCGGGAGTTCCAGGGCCGCGTCGGCGGAGCGGCGATTCCACTCGATGACCTCCTCCCACTCCGCAATTCGCACGTAGATGTGGCTCGGCATGTGAAGGGCGTGGGGATTGGACGGGGCCACCTCCTCATAGGCCCGGGCGTGGGTCACCCCACCCTCGGCCCTGGCGTCCACGTCGTGGGCATGGATGGAGTAGTGGATCGCGCCGGGGTGCTCGGGTTCCTCCTCCAGGACAGCCTCCAACAGCGCGCTGCTGCGCTCCTGCACGGCCGGATCCGTGGGGGCGGTGGAGAGGTGGGCCAGCGCGTAGAAGGCTGCGGCCTCCTGGTCCTCGGGAAAGGCATGGTGAAGCTCCGCCATGGCGCTCTCCCAGCTCCGCACCCGCTCGCCCAGGGAGGCATCGGATGCCGCGTAGTAGGCCTGGACGGCTGAGGCGTACTGCCGTTCCCGCTCGGTGGGGGCCTCCAGCTCCACAGCCCGTTCGGCGGCTGGCCGGCCGCCTGCCACATCATGTTCACCCCAGAAGGGCTGGAAGTAGGACATGGCCAGACCCCAGTGCGTCATGGCGCAGTCGGGCTCTTGCTCCGCGGTCTCCTGGAAGGTGGCTCGGGCCTCCACGTAGGTCATGTGGTGAAGGAGGGCCACGCCGCGTTCCAGGTCCTCCTGCACGGCTTCGGAACAGGACGTGGGGAAGTCGACATTGCCCAGGTCATTCTCATTCGACACGGCCGCTTCGGCCTGGGGCCCCGGACCGCAAGCGGAGACAACAAGGAGGAGGGCCAGACCCATGAGCGACGACGAGAGGGCTGTCGCCTGGTGGGGCGGACGGGGGGTGAGCGAACGCATCGGGACCTCCGGATTTCGGATGCACGAGTCGCTTCGAGTGCACGGCCCGCCTCCAGACTGCCGACCATCGGGCCACCGATCCGGGCGTGTCCTCCCGGGGTGCCGGTCCCGACGGCCGTTTATGTAGACCGACCGTCATATCACACTGATAAAGCGAGTCCGGGATCGGCGTCAAGGGAACTCCACCCACGTCGGGATCCCGAGAGGCGCCGCTCGCCTCCCATCCCGACCTCGAAGCCGGATCGGCCCTGGCAAGGTTGCCGAGAGGCGATAGACCGATCATCATATTCCGAAGGTCCTGCAAAAAGGAGAACCATGACGGAGACCACTCGCCAGCGCATGCTCACGGCAACGGCCGAGCTGCTCCAGGAACGCGGCTTCCGCGGCACCAGCCTGAACGACATCCTTGAGGAAAGCGACGCCCCCCGAGGCTCCATCTACTATCACTTCCCGGGTGGGAAGGAGGAACTGGCCCTTGAGGCCACCCGGCTCGAGGTCCAAGGGATCACCGACTACCTGGTCGCCGCCTTCGAGAACGCCGCCGGCCCGGTGGAGGCGGTCCGGGCCTACGTCCAGGGTGCCCGCGAACACACCCGCACGTCAGGGTATCGCCTGGGCTGTCCGGTGGCATCGCTGATCCTGGGCGGGCCGGAGCCGCTCTCCTCGTTGGCGGAAGTGTGCCGACAGGCTCTGGAGGAGTGGCACGAGATCATACGGGACGGCCTCGCCGCCGGGGGCGTGTCGGATGCGCGAGCCGACTCCCTGGCCACCCTCATTCTCACGTCGGTAGAGGGCGCCCTGATCATGGCGCGCAGCCGCCGCGATCCAGCCCCTCTGGATACTCTGGCCGACGAACTCGCCGGCGCAGTGGACGCCGCGTTGGAGGGGGTCGCCGGAATCCGAGGTAGGTAGGGCACAGCGCTCGGGAGGGCTCGGATGTGAGTGAAGAAAGGTGGCTCCACCGTGCCCTGTGCCCCGATTTGCGCCGGGCCCTCCACCGTGCCCTGGCCCCGGCCGGAAAAGTGGCCTTCTCCGCAACGTGTCGATTTCCTGCCGCCTCGTGCGTTGAGGGAGTGAGAGGCCGGAAGCGCTCCGGTCCGAATTCCATTCAACAGGAGGAACTCGATGCGGTTCATGATGCTGATGATCCCCAAGGGATACGAGTCGGCCGAGGCTGGCACCATGCCGGACCCCGAGGCTGTCCAGCGGATGATGGAGTACAACAAGGAGCTGCAGGAGGCCGGCATTCTCCTGGCCCTGGACGGGCTGCACCCCCCCTCCATGGGCGCCCGCGTGTCGTTCCAGGGAGGCAAGCCCTCCGTGACGGACGGCCCCTTCGCCGAGGCCAAGGAGGTGGTGGGCGGATACTGGCTCATCGACGTGAAGTCGAAGGAAGAGGCCGTGGAGTGGGCCAAGCGATGCCCTGGCTCGGAGAACGAGGTCATCGAGGTTCGCCGGGTCCAGGAGATGGACGACTTCCCCGACGACGTCCGGGAAGCCGCAGCCGGCTTCGACGAGATGACATCCAGGGAGGATGGCTGATGCACTACCTCTGCCTGGGATACTACGACCCGAAGGCTTTCGAGGATCTATCCGAGTCCGAGCGGAAGGCATTGGGTGCGGAGTGTGCGCCCTACGATCAGGAGTTCCGGGACAGCGGCCGGGTGGTGTCCTTGGCCAGCCTGGAGCACGGAACCCACGTGGTCTTGCGGCCCGACGACTCCCAGACCTCGGTCACCGATGGGCCCTTCGCCGAGTCGAAGGAGCTGGTGGGATCCTTCTTCATCGTGGAAGCGGAGGACCTGGATGCGGCCGTTCGGATCGCCTCCCTCCATCCCGCAGCCCGGATCCGGGCCGACCTGGGTTTTGCCATCGAGGTCCGTCCCATTGAGATCCTGGGGATGCGATCCTCCGAGACCGGGGAGCTGGAGCTCGTGCAAGGGTCCGTGCCTCAGGAGCCCGATGCCGACGGATGACGTCCAGGCCACCGTCGAGGCCGTCTGGCGGATGGAGTCGGCAAGGATCATCGCCGGGCTGACCCGGCTCACAGGTGATGTGGGTCTGGCCGAGGACTTCGCTCAGGATGCCCTGGTGGCGGCGCTTGAGCAGTGGCCGGCATCGGGCGTACCGGGGAACCCCGCCGCCTGGCTCACCACCACGGCCAGGCGCCGGACCATCGATCATCTCCGGAAGCAGAAACGGCGGGCCGAGAAGGAGCCGGAGGTGACCCACGAGGTGGGGGCGCGGCGGAACGCGAGCCGCCCGGACCCTGACCGCAACCTGGACGACCCGGTAGGCGATGATGTCCTCCGGCTCATCTTCCTCTGCTGTCACCCCATCCTCTCTGCGGAAGCCCGGGTGGCCCTGACGTTGCGCCTCGTGGGCGGGCTCACCACAGACGAGATCGCCCGGGCCTTCCTGGTCCCCAGGAGCACCCTGGCCCAGCGGATCGTTCGGGCCAAGCGAACACTTCGGGAAGGGCAAGTGCCTTTTGAGATTCCTCAGGGCCCAGCACTGATGGAGCGGATCTCATCGGTCCTGGAGGTGATCTACCTCATCTTCAACGAAGGGTACTCGGCCACTGCCGGAGACGACTGGATGCGTCCGGAACTGTGCCGCGACGCCCTCCGCCTGGGAAGAGTCCTGGCTCGATTGGCGCCGGAGGAGCCAGAGGTCCAAGGCCTGGTGGCCCTCATGGAGATCCAAGCCTCCCGCCTGGCCGCACGGACCGGACCGGACGGTCGGTCCGTCCTCCTCCTGGACCAGGACCGGAGCCGCTGGGATCCCCTTCACATCCGCCGGGGCCTGGCGGCGTTGGAGCAGGCGCATTCGCTGGGCGGCGGGCTGGGATCCTATACCCTCCAGGCGGCCATCGCAGCCTGTCATGCCCGAGCCCGGACCGCCGAGGATACGGACTGGGCCCGGATCGTTGCCCTCTATGACGCCCTGGCGCAGGTGAGCCCGTCACCGGTGGTGGAGCTCAACCGTGCCGTGGCCGTCGGGATGGCCTACGGACCCGAAGCCGGACTGGCGCTGGCCGATGCCCTCGTGGATGACGGTACTCTGACCAACTATCACCTCCTTTCGGCTGTAAGAGGCGATCTCCTGGCCAGGCTGGGCCGGATGGACCAGGCGCGGGCTCAGTTCGAGGAAGCCGCCGCTCTCACCCAGAACCGGCAGGAGCGAGAACTCCTGACCCGCCGGGCAGAGGAATGCCGGAAGGGGGAGCACCAGGAGTAACGGAACGCCGGGAGGGGGAGCGGCAGCAGCGAGATGCCAGGGCGGGACGGCAGCAGGCACGGACCACGCTTCCCTCAGGACTGCCTCACCGCCAGGAGGCACCGCGCCACACTTCCCCGCGAGCCCCTGAATCCAACGCACCACCACCCCACCACTGCCCCGTTGCACCCTTCCCGGTTCCGGTGTAGTTTCCCCTTATGTTGACGTTGAGAATCATTCTCAACCAAACAAGAATCCTTGCTGATCCCCCTGGACACAGCGGTCCGGCCCTGGACAGGCCTGGCCGATCACATACAGAGAGTTCGAGGACTTCCCCCGAATGCTTTCACTGAACCGCGCTTGCCTGCCGGGTCGCACCCCCATCCGTACCGTCCTCTTCATGGCGGTCTGGACCCTGACGCCCCTCCTGACCCTTCCCCTCCCCGCCTCCGCTCAAGATGGAGACACGGGACGCGTGGAGGGGCGCATCACAGATGCGGAAAGCTCCACCCCCCTTCCCGGAGTCCAGATCCAGGTGGAGGGGACGGATCGACGAGCTGTGTCTGACGAGCGCGGCTATTACGTCCTACGTGACCTACCCATCGGTGGGGCCACCATGACGGTTCAGCGCCTGGGCTACGCGCCCGGCTCTGCGGAGGTCACGGTGGAGGCAGGGGAACGGGTGATCCGACACATCCAGCTCACCTCCCAGGTGATCGGGTTGGACCCCATGGTGGTCCAGTCTCGGCGGACCCGCATGGTGGGCGATCCCCTGACCCTCTCCTCCATCCCCGGCTCGGCCCACTTCCTGACCCTCCAGGACCTGGAAGCCCGGAAGGTCGCCCACGACAACGTCCATGACATCCTCCGGCGGATCCCCGGCGTCAATGTCCAGGAGGAGGACGGATACGGGCTCCGGCCCAACATCGGACTCCGAGGCACCGGGGTCTCGCGGAGCAGCAAAGTGACCCTCATGGAGGACGGGGTGCTCGTGGCGCCGGCTCCCTACGCGGCACCCGCGGCGTACTACTTCCCCGTCACCGGCCGGATGGAAGCCGTCGAGGTCCGGAAGGGTTCCAGCCAGATCCGCTACGGCCCTCGCACCATCGGGGGGGCCATCAACCTGGTCTCCACCTCCATTCCTGCTGAACGGCGATGGGAGCTGGACACCCGGGGAGCCGAAAACCAGACCCTCCGTGTCCGGGCCCGAGGTGGAGATTCGGGAGAACACTTCGGCTGGCTCGCCGAGACCTACCAGCTTCGAACCGACGGTTACAAGAAGCTCCAGGGAGGCGGCGATACCGGCTTCCGCGTCAGCGACTACATCGTCAAGTTTCGGGCAAACACCTCCCGGGACACCGACCGGTATCAGGAGCTGGAGCTGAAGCTGGGCTACCACGACGAGCTCTCGGATGAAACCTACCTGGGGCTGACCCAGGAGGACTTCCAGTCCAATCCCCTCCTCCGGTATCCGGCCTCCCAGCCTGACGTCATGGACGCGGAGCAGAGCCAGATCCAGCTCCGACACTTCCTTCAGCCCTCCGAGTGGCTGGACCTGACCACCACCCTCTACCACAACCGCTTCGCCCGGAACTGGTACAAGCTCCACAGCGTCCTGGGCACGGGGATCTCCAGCGTCATGGACGACCCGGAGGGTCACGCCACCGAGCTGGCCATCCTCCAGGGCGCCGACAGCGAAGGCGATGCCTTCTTCGCACGGGCCAACAATCGGGACTACTTCTCCCAGGGAGTCCAGACCGTGTTGGGAGCGCGGCTGGGTGAAGGCAGCATTCGGCACGACCTGGAGGTGGGCCTTCGTCTCCACCGGGACGAGGAAGACCGCTTCCAATGGGAGGATGGGTACCGGATGGCGAACGGCCAGGCCGTCCTCACCTCCGAGGGCACGCCGGGCACCCAGGACAACCGTGTCGGAGCGGCCCGTGCGTTCGCGGCCTACCTCCAGAACGAGATGACGCTGGGCCGACGCTGGACGCTGGTCCCCGGCATCCGCTACGAGCACATCGAGCTGACCCGGACCGACTACCCCACCGACGCACCCTCCCGGAGCGAGCCCTCTCGGGTGCGCTCCACCACCGTATCGGCCGTGACCCCGGGACTGGGCGCTGTCTTTGCCCTGGAGCCATCCACCCACCTGTTCGGTGGGGTTCACAAGGGGTTCAGCCCTCCAGGGCCAGGTGTATCCCGGGACACCCGCCCTGAGGAGAGTGTCAGCTATGAAGTGGGGCTGCGGACCCGACGGGCAGGGGTGGGGCTCCAGGTGGCCGGGTTCTTCAGCGGCTACAGCAACATCCTGGGCCAGGCCACCCTGGCCACCGGGGAAGGCGGCGCAGGGGAGATGTTCAATGGAGGGGCGGCTCGGGCCGCCGGCCTGGAGGCGTCCCTGGACCATGACCTGGGGGGGAATGGCACACTGGCCGTCCGTGTGCCGGTCTCGGTCTCCTACACCTATAGCCGGGCCACCTTCCAGACCGATTTCGACAGCGACTTCGGTCCGTGGGGCACGGTAGAGAAAGGGGACCACCTCCCCTACCTCCCCACCCACCAGTTCTCCGCCGGTATTGGTGTGGAGGACGCCGGGTGGAGTATCAGCCTGTCCGCCAACGGGGCCACCGCCATGCGGACCCAGGCCGGACAGGGCGCCGTGGCGGAACTGGAGTCCACCGACCGATTCATGACCCTCAACCTGGACGGCGAAACGGAGCTACCGGGCTTCTCCGGTGCGTCCCTCTACGGTGGGATCCAGAACCTCACGGACCGGCCCTACGTAGTGGCCCGCCGCCCGGCCGGCGCCCGCCCCGGGCTCCCCCGGACTCTCTTCCTGGGGGTACGGCTGGCGTTCTGACAGTCTGTGGGAACGGGGGGCAAACTGTGCCGCACTGAGGAGGACTCAGGCCCCGGCACCCGCCCAGACACGCGACCTCTACAACCTACGTGCAGCCTGGGGGGCCTCGTCCAGGGCGCTCCGGACCGCGGCAGCCAGGTCCCTCAACGAGAAGGGCTTTTGAAGGAAGTGGCTCCCTTCGTCGAGGA
>SKKH01000149.1 GCA_007121555.1 Gemmatimonadota bacterium
CACACTCCGGCTTCGGGAATCCGAGCCTCCGGTGACCGAGATCGACCGGGTCAGCTTCGCCGAGGTGGGCTCGGAGCGGGCCACCGGCACGACCCGGACCCTCTCCCGATCCACCCTTCAGCGATCCCCTCTGAACAGCCCGGAACTCCCCCGCGTGCTGGACCGATGGTCGCTGGCGGCCGGCGGTGGGGGCCTGGAGGTGGCCGGACTTCCTGGATGGCGGACCGGACTCCAGGTGGATGGGGTTCGCCACGACCTGGTCGCCCATCCCCGCCTGGGCCCCGGAGCGTCCCATATGGGCTCGCTCTCTCCCCTCTTTCTCGAAGAGGTCGAGCTGGCACCCCAGAGCATGGACGTCGAGAGCGGGAGTCTGGTCGGGGGCGCCGTGCGAGCCACCACCGTCCGAGGAGGCAACAGCCTGGAGGTGGACGCCATGGGGAACCTCTTCGGGACCCCCATGGGCGGCTCGGACCTCTTCGGTCGATCGGTGGATGGAGAGTTGGTGCCCGAGGGAAGCATTCTGGTGCGCGGCCCCATCGTGCGCGACACCGCCCACTTCGCGCTGGGTCTGGAGGCCCGGCAGGCGGCTCGGACCCTGACCCCCCTGGCGTCTTCGTCCATGGACGCGCGCAATGCCTTTCTCGACCTCATCGGCGACGGCGACCGCCCCACCGACCAGCGGCTGGGTCCCACCCGGGTCGACCGCTGGGACATGCTCTCCACCTTCGGCCGACTCGACTGGAATCTCAGCCCCAACCACACCATGACCCTCCGGTCCAACGTGAGCGTGTCGCGTCCCGGTGGGGACGGGGAGGGCTCGACGGTTTCCTTCTGGCCCACCGAGGGCTCCGAAGCCTCCGAGGTGATGGTGGGCGCAAGCCTGTTCAGCATCCTGGGCGAGCGCACGGCCCTGGAGATCCGCGTCAGCGGAGAGTCCAGCACCCGTGAATACGCGGGAAGCTCGGGTCCCGGAGCGGGGCTCGAAGGCCGGACCTGGATCCAGGACGGCGGGATCCTGGCGGGAAGCGAACCCGGCGTTCCCGGGCGCTTCGAACAGAGCGCGTTCCGCTTCGCCCCCACCCTCCACTTTGCCGCCCGGAGCCACACCTTCAAATTCGGCCTCGAAGCGGCAGGCCGGCGGTACGAGGAGGAGTCCCTCTTCGGGCCCACCCTCTCCCTGGGCTTTTCGAATCTGGCCGGCTTTCAGAGCCGGCAGGGGGTGACCGAGCGGCGGGGCGGACCCCGCAGGGCGGTCGAGGTGAATTCAGCGACCTATGGTGCCTTCATCCAGGACCGGTGGACGCCCCACGAGTCGCTGGCCATCACCGTGGGGATCCGGGCCGACGGAGAGGCCCTTCCCTTCGACGAGATCCTCCCGAGCGAGCTCCTGACCGAGCAGACCGGGCTGAGTCGGGTGCGCAGTGAAGAGGATGCCCGGGGCACCGTCTCTCCCCGGGGAGCCATCGAGTGGGTGCCGGCCGAGGGATGGCGAGCCGAAGCCTCGGCGGCGATCTACCATGACCGGGTCCACCCCGCCCTCCTGGCCGAGGTGATGGCTGACACGGGCGCGGTGCGGACCCGGAGGACCATGGGCACGGTGCCCGGCGCCTCGGGCGAAGCACCTCTCACCTTCGAGGCGGGCCGGATCTCCCTGCTGGGACCCCGCTTCGACGCGCCGAGGACCCAGCGGGTCGACGCCAGCCTCGCGTACTCGCTTCCCACGGGTACGACGCTGGAGCTGGAGGTGGGACAGCGCCGCACCGACTTCCTGCCCCGGCGGCGCGACCTGAACCGGGTGCCGGGCGCCTACGCCCAGGACCAGTTCGGCCGAACCCTCTACGGGGTGGTGACCCAGCGCGACGGGGTCATTTCGGTCCAGCCGGGATCGGACCGCAGATTCAGTGATTTCGATGTGATTTCGGCGCTGGAGAGCGACGGCTGGTCCACCTGGACCGGGGTCACCTTCGGGGTTCGACACGACGGCACCGGACCGCTCACCCTGGACGCCGCCTACACCTTCTCGGAGACCCGGGACAACATGCCGGGCGCGGCATCGGGGTGGCCCGGGCTGGTGGAGGGTCGACCCGGTCCCACGGGTTCCGGACCCGGATGGGTGGAGGGTCGCTCGGACCTGGACGTCCCCCACCGGGCCACGGCCTACGGCGAGCTCGAGGTGCTTCAGCAGCCCGGGCTCCGGATCGGCGCGCTCTACGGGTTCCGCTCGGGGACGCCCTTCACCCCCGTGGTGCGGGATCTCCTGCACGGCCCCGCGCCCCTCTCGGTCGCGTCGGGAAGCCCCATCTCGATCCCCTCGGGAACACAGGGACTCGGTGAGCTGACCTCGGAGTGGGCCTGCGTCGGAGCCCTGGTGGGCGCCGAGCGCGGCCGCAACACCTGCCGGACCGCCGGCATCCACGACCTGAACCTGCGACTGGGGATGGACGTGGCCACGGGCGCGGGGTGGAGCGTCAGGCTGAACGTCGACGCCCTGAACCTCATGGACTCGGGGGTGGAGATCCCCGACCCCGCGGTCTTCGTCGTCGACGGGTCCGGTTCGCTGCCCGCCGTCTCCGGTGGACGGCTCGACCTGCCCGTCCGCGTCAACCCGAACTTCGGCGAACCCCTGGCCCGGCTCTCTCCCGGGCGTTCCCTGCGCATCGGCATTGGAGTGAGGTACTGATCATGGGTTTCCATCGACTCGACCCGAACCCCTCCACGACGGACCGGCCCCGCCGGCTTCGCCGCTGGAGCGCCCTCCCGGTGCTTCTCCTCGTGTCACTTCTGGTGGCGCTGGGGGGCTGCGACGGTCCGGACAGCCGCTATCTCTTCTCCCTCGACGGGACCGGCTCGGTTGAAGGGCTGGCCTTTCTGGACCTGAACCGGGACGGAACCCCTTCGTCGGGAGAAGGACCCCTGGCGGGGGTACAGATCCGCCTCATCATGTCGGGCAGCCGGGATACGGTGGCCTCCATGACCACGGGGGAGCAGGGTGTCTTCGAGGCCGAAGACCTCCTCGTGGGCAGCTACGAAGTGGCGGCGGGCGGCTCGATCCTCGGCGACAGCCTGGTGCTCACCGGGGTGAACCCCGAGCGGGTGCAGATATCGCCCAATGGGACGGCCGGGGTGACGGTGGGCATCAGCTTTCCCCTCTTCGGCTTCGGTGAAGCGGCGGCCGAGGCGCCCGGGCGGCGGCTGTACGTCGAGGGCCGGGCCCTGAATACCCGGGGCAGCCTTCCCAACGACGCCGTGCACGTGTGGGACGGCGAGCGGGCCCTGCGGGTCACCGGCGTGGGCTCGTTCACCTTCAATGCGGGCGATACCGTGCGCATGCTGGGCCGCACGGCCCGGGAGTCGGGGCGGACGATCCTCACCGAGGGCCAGGGATTCCGGATCGGAGTGAGCGACGGGACCCCGCTGCACGTATTCTTGTCGACCCAGTCGGCCCGCTCGGCCCAGGGAGGCGGGCTGGACGGCGCCCTGGTCCAGGTCACCGAAGCCGCGGTCACGGATGTGCGAGCGGTGGACGGAGGCATTGTGGCCACGGCCAGCGACGGGTCGGGTCCGGTCTCGATCCGGATCCCGAACAACCACCTGAGTGGGGCCGGGATCCCCACCCTTCAGCCGGGCGCCGTGATCACGGTGCGCGGGATCCTGCTTCCAGGACCTGAGGCGAACCAGTGGGAGTTGCGCACCCGTTCGGGCGACGATCTCATGGTCGAGGCCCAGGGTGCCATCTCCGGGCGAGCCTTCTACGACCGGAACGGAAGCGGGAGCTTCGATGCCGGCGACTCGCCTCTGCCCGGAGTCCGGGTCCGCCTCTTCCGCACTGGCGACCTGCAGACCCCGGTGGACGAGGGCACATCCGACGGCGAGGGCCGCTTCGTATTCTCGCCCCTGGACGTGAACAGCTACGTCATCGAGGTCGACGAGACCACGATCCCCGACTCCCTGGAGGTCCGGAACATCGACCCGGGCACCATCAACGTGCCGACCGGGGGGACCGCCGAGGTCTCGGTGGTGGTGAGCCACCCCCAGGTCACCTCGGCCGAAGCCCGGGAGCTGCCCGAGGGCAGGACCGTCTTCCTCCAGGGCATCGCCCTGAACGCGCGGACCGCGCTGGGAGACAACTCGGTCCACATCCGGGACGACGCCGGGGCCCTCAGGACCCTTCAGGTCGACGGCACGGTACGGGCCGGAGACCGACTCCGTGTCCGTGGCCGGACCGCGGTGGTGAATGGACAGATGACGCTCACCTCGGTGACGCCCTTCGTCCAGTCCACGGGCGGAGTGCCCGGAGCCTCCATCATCACCTCCCGGCAGGCGGCCATCGCTGACGGCGGGACGCGCGACGCCGACGCCATCCTGGTGCGCGAAGCCAGGATCACGGCCGCGAGTGGGACCCAGCAGCGATGGGTCGTGCGCATCGACGACGGCTCGGGTGGGGTGGATGTGGTGGTCCGCCTCGCCAGCGTGGGGCTGACGCCCCAGGAGGCGGCGGACCGCTTCGTCGTCGGCGACAATGTGGACATCTCCGGACTTCTCATCCCCGAAGAGGGTACGAGCGTCTGGCGAATCCACCCCAGGACCGGGGGCGACCTGACCTTCCTAGATTGAGGACGTAACGAGTGAGACGCGACGCCGGACGACGAAGTGCCGGAGGACCCACGCCTGGGCGCCCCGTGAGTGGACCTGCGTGGAGCTGGATCGTAGTCTCGCTGGTGGTGGGGCTCACGGCGGTGGTGGCAGACAGCGCGGCTCAGGACCTTCCCCTCAAGCGGGAGGTCTCGCCGGTCACGACCCCGGGCGTCTGTCCAACGCTGGGGGCCCGGCCGGGTGCGCCCGACGGGGCCGAGGCCGACGAGGCGTCCCGGCTCACCGACGAGGCCTCGAGGGCCGCGATCCTGGGCGATCAGATGGAGGCCCGGGAACTCCTGGAGGCGGCGGCCCGCCTCCATCCCGGGTCCGGGTCCATCTCGTTCCAGCTCGCCCGGACGCTGACCGAGCTGGAGGAAGAGTCCGAGGCGCTCTCCTGGCTCTGCCGCTCCCTCGCATGGGAGCCGGACGGAGTGGATGCCGAGGCGGCCCGGAGCCTCATGGCCGAGCTGCTGCCGACGTCCAGCGCGCCGGTCTCCCGCGCCGCCCTGGACGCCTTCCGGGAAGGGATCTCCGCCTACGACGACGACCGCTTCGAGGAGGCGGTCCGAGAGTTCTCCCGGGCGTTGGTGGAGAATCCGGACTGGGCTTCCGCGCACTACAATCGGGGGGTGTCCTCTCTGCGTGCGGGTCGGACGGGAGCGGCCCTTTCGGACCTCGAGGACTACCTGGCGTTGGCCCCCCTCCAGGCTCAGGACCGGGCCCGGGTGGAAGCCCGGGTCGAGGAGCTGGCACTGGCAGGGCCGCAGTACAGTGCGTCCACGGCCTTCCTTTCCGGACTGGTCGTGCCCGGGATGGGTCAGTTCTATACGGGCCGGCCCGGTCTGGGCGCGCTGATCCTGGCCGGGGCTGGCGGGGCTGCGGCAGCGGGCTTCTTCTATCGGGAGGTGGAGGTGGAATGCCGAGCCGTGCCGGTCAACGGAGAATGCCCTCCCGGCGAGGTGGCGAGCGAGGAGGAGCGGCGCCCCTATCTGGCCGCAGGGCTGGGGAGCGCCGCCGCCCTGACCTTTCTCGGGGCGGTCTACGCGTGGCGGAGTGCCCGCGGCGCGTCCAACCCCGAGATCGCCGGCGCGACCCTTCGGTTGGACGGGCGGGGCCTGGCGCTGCGCCTTTCCCCTCCCAGTGCCGAACCGAATCCGCGAGACGGCTCCAGCCGAAAGGTGACCCCGGAGCTCCGCCTCGATCCCGGGACACCTTCCGAGGGCTCGGTCCTCCGGTCGTTTCTCTCCGTGAGGTTCTGAGCCATGGGTGGGTGGCGTCGGCTGGAGGTGGGGCTCGCACTGGCTGGGGTGCTCCTCCTGACCGGCTGCGAAGAGACCACCGTGGTGTCCCTCGAGGTGGCCTCGGTGGAGATCGCCCCCTCTGAAGTCACCCTGATCCAGGGCGAGACCGGGACCCTCTCCGCCACCCCCATGGACGCCCAGGGCCGAGCGCTCTCGGGCCGGACCGTGGAGTGGTCCGTGGACGACGATTCCGTGGTCCGGCTCGTCGGCGACGGTGAGCTGGAGACCGGAGGTCCGGGCGAGACGGTGGTCCGGGCGCGGACTTCAGGGGTGGAGGGATCCGCCCGGGTGGAGGTGCTGGCCGGCCCGTCACTCGAGCTCGACCGGGAGGTGATCGAGCTGGAGGCGCTGGCCGGGGCCTCCCAGCAGGTCGCAGCCCAGGTCGAGGTCTCGAATGCGGGCAATGGACGTCTGTCCGGGCTCTCCGTGGAGGTGGTGCCCGAGGCGGGTGAGTCCGATCCGCCCGACTGGCTGACGGCTTCCCTCGACGGATCGGAGGCGCCGGCCACCCTCACCGTCCGGGCCCACGCGGGTTCGCTCGAGTCCGGGGAGTACAGGGGACGCGTGGAGGTCTCCTCACCCGTGGCGTTGAATGAGCCCCGGTCGGTCCTCGTGATCTTCGCCGTGGAGGAACCGCCGCCCATCCTGGAGGTGAATCCCTCGTCCATCTCGCTCAGCGGGGTCACCGGATCCCTGGACCTGATCACGCAGGACATCCGGATCGAGAACGCGGGCGGAGGGGTGCTCGAAGACATCAGCGTGGCAATTTCCTACCCGGCGGGCCAAGTTGGAGATTGGCTCCAGTATGATCTGGAGCGGACCGAAGCCCCCACGACGCTGACGCTCAGCGCCTCGACCCGACGGCTCGACCCCGGCAGCTACACCGCCACCGTCGAGATCCGGGCTCCGGTTCTGGACGAAGCTGAGACCGTCACCGTTCTCCTGCAGGTTGGAGCCCGACCATGAGCCGTCCGATCCTTCGAGTGGGACGCGGTCTCGTGGCACTTGTTCTGGCGCTGGCCGTGGGGAGTTGCGATGACGTGAGCGTGACCCCGGTGGAGGTGGGGTCGGTGGTGGTGAGTCCCGCCGAAGCCGAGCTGGTGGTGGGCGAGATGCTGGGGTTCACGGCGTCGGTGCGGGATTCCGGTGGGTCGCCGCTTCAGGGCCGCGACGTCACCTGGTCGTCGACCAACTCAGACGTGGCCTCGGTCACCGCAGGGGGGCAGGTCGAGGCGCTGGCCCCGGGCACGGCCCAGATCCGGGCCACCGCGAACGGGCAGACGGGGTCCGCCACCGTCGAGGTGGTGCCCCAGAGCGAACTCCTGGTGAACCCCTCCACTCTGGTACTCCAGGGCGTCGCCGGGGCGGAGTCTGAAGTTGAGGGCTCCGCGCAGGTGGAGAGCACGGAGGAAGCGAGCATCACCGGCCTCTCCCTCGAGGTGAGCCATCCCTCGGGCGAGCCGGATGGGTGGCTGTCGGCCTCCCTCGAGGGGGGATCGACGCCTACGACGCTCACGGTGACCGCGTCGGCCCAGGAGCTCGAGGCCGGCACCTTCCGGGCGGACGTGACGGTGTCGGGGTCGGGCCCAGGGTCGCCCTCGGCGGTGCTGCAGGTGAGCTTTGAGGTCGACGAAGGCCCCCCGGTCATTTCGGTCCAGCCCAGCGCACTCGCCTTCGCGACCGAGGAGGGCGAGGGAGCTCCGCCGCCCCAGACGGTCACCGTGACCAATGAGGGTGGCGGGGAGTTGATGGACGTGTCCGTCGACGTCGGGTACGACGGTGAGCCGCCGGCCGAGTGGCTCGAGGCCGAGGCCGACGGCACCACGGCCCCCTTCACGGTCGCAGTCCGGGCGGATCCCGCGGATCTTCCCAACGAGGTCTATGACGGGTGGATTGAGTTCTCCTCGCCCGGGGCGGACAACTCTCCGCTGCGGGTCGACGTCCGGTTCATCGTAGGAAATCCTCCCCCGCGCCTCGAGATCGTCCCTTCCTCCCTCTCGTTTCAGCTGGAAGAGGGAAGCAACGCCGCAGCCTCCGGGCAGGCCACGCTGCGCAATCGGGGGACCGGCGATCTGGGCGGGTTCACCGGGTCGGTGAGCTACGACCCGGTCGATGCCGCAGGCTGGCTCTCCTTCTCGTTCGTCGATGACGAGGCTCCCACGAGCGTCGCCCTCGATGTGGACGCGGGAGGGCTCCTGCCCGGAAACTACAGTGCCGTCCTCATGGTAGCCTCCGACGATGCGGTGAATTCGCCCCAGCCTCTGGATGTGGCGCTGGAGGTCCTTCCCCGGCCCTCCCCCTCTCAATCCAGCATCTCGGCCGATCCGGACGTGTTGATCGCCGACGGGGTGAGTTCGTCCACGGTGCTGGTGGAGCTTCGAGACCCGCGGGGAACCCCTCTTTCCACTGGTGGTGCTACGGTTTCGCTGTCCTCCACCGCCGGGTCGCTCAGCTCGGTTTCCGACCTGGGCGACGGCACGTATGAAGCCGTCCTCACGGCGTCGACCCAGGTGGACACCGCTACGATCACCGGTTCGGTGAATGGGCAGAGCATCGAGGACGAAGCCACGGTCCTGTTCGTCCCGGGCCCGGTTTCGGATGAAGCGTCGTCGGTGGAGGTGGAGCCCGACGAGCTCCTGGCCGATGGGGAGTCGACCGCCACCGTGACCGTCCAGCTCAGGGACGAGAACTCCAATGCGATCACCGACGGGGAGACCGAGGTCACGCTCTCCCTCGAAGGGGACGTCGAGCTGGAGGGACCCGATCTCGGCTCCGTGAGCTTCATCGAGGAGGAGGGCGTCTACCGGGCTTCCCTCACGGCCCCGACCCAGGCCGGATCCGTCCAGGTGGTGGCCACCGCGAACGGGACGACGCTGGCGGACCGGCCGGAGGTGACGTTCATCACCGGAGAGGCCGCCCAGATCGAAGAAGTCTCGGGTGACGAACAGACTGCGGAGGTGGGGAGCGAGCTCCCCGAGGCCTTCGTGGTCCGGGTCACCGACAGCAGCGGCAACCCTGTGCAGGGGCATTCGGTCGAGTTCTCGATCACCGGCAACCCTGCGGGCGCGGACGGACAGGAGCTCTCCACGACCTCCGGCACCACGAACAGCTCCGGCGAGGCCAGCTCGACTCTGACTCTAGGCGACGCGCCGGGGGACTACACGGTGGAAGCGGCGTCCAGCGGGCTGTCCGGGAGTCCGATCGAGTTCACGGCGACCGCCGAGGTGGGTCCGGCGGACGCAGGCACCTCGACGATCTCGGCGGACCCGACCGAGCTCGCCGCTGACGGATCCTCCACCTCCACCATCAGAGTCCAGCTCCGGGATCAGTTCGGCAATCAGCTCACCGAGGGTGGGGACGACGTGGAGCTGTCCACCACGGCCGGCGGCCTGGGCGCGGTGAGCGACCAGGGCGACGGCAGCTACCAGGCGACCCTCACCGCTTCCGACTCCCCCGGCACCGCCACCATCACCGGGTCGGTGAACGGCGATGCGATCGGCGACGAGGCCACGGTGGAGTTCGTCATCGGCGACGCCGCCCAGTTCGCCCTCGTCACGGGCGACGATCAGGCGGGTCCGGTGGGCACCGAGCTCGGCGATCCGTTCGTCGTCCGGGTCACCGACAGCAGCGGCAACCCTGTGCAGGGGCACTCGGTCCAGTTCACGATCTCCGACAGCCCTTCCGGTGCATCGAGGCAGGAGCTCTCCACGACCTCCGCCACCACGAACAGCGCCGGCGAGGCCAGTTCCACGCTGACCCTGGGGGATACGCCCGGCACCTACGAGGTGGAGGCCAGCTCCAGTGGACTGTCCGGGAGTCCCGTCCAGTTCACGGCCACGGCCGAGGTGGGTCCGGCGGACGCAGGCACCTCGACGATCTCGGCGGACCCCACGTTGCTCACGGCGGTCGGATCCTCCACCTCCACCATCACGGTTCAGCTCCGGGACCGGTTCGGCAACGAGCTCAGCGAGGGCGGGGACAATGTGGAGCTCTCCACCACGGCCGGCAGCCTGGGCTCGGTGAGCGACCAGGGCGACGGCACCTACCAGGCCATCCTCACGGCCGCCAGCTCCCCCGGCACCGCCACCATCACCGGGACGGTGAACGGCGACGC
>SKKH01000220.1 GCA_007121555.1 Gemmatimonadota bacterium
CGGTCTGGGCTACCTCCGTGAAGGAAGGCAGATAGACGGTGGAGACGGTGGAAGGGACCATCGCACCGTAGAGGTTGAAGTTGACCACGAAGGCGTAGAGACCGTCGGGGGTCACGTCGAGCGTGGCGGGGAACCGGCCCAGATCAATGGCCTCGGTGACGGGACGGCCGGTCTCCACATCGAACTTCCAGAACTTTCCGTCGGGGATGCCGTGGCCGGTGGTCACGTAGAAATAATCTCCCCGCGGCGATACCTGAATTCCGTGGGGTCCCTCCATCATGACCGGGAACATGCCGATGTGGATGCTTTGCTCCACCTCGGCCCCACCCGGCCCGAACCGGATCTTCTGGATGCGGTCCGCCGACTCGGCCAAGACGTAGATCCAGTAGGAGGCCTGGGGGTCGACCACCTCAGCGACGGACGCCTGGTTCGACTGGAGGGAGTCGAGTTCGGTCCGGGGCTCGGCCGGGGGCTCGATTCCCAGGAGGCTCAGGGCAAGGAGGGAACTCCAGATCATGGGACTTCTCCGCTTATGACGTGACGGGTCGGGGAGTCGGACCGATCCACGGTCCACCCCGGTGCACCTCCGGCCCGCGCCCCTGGGGACGCGAGCCGGAGATCAGGCCTGAGACCGTATTATCGCCCGAGGTCAGGGGATCATCGTGTCCCTGGGGGTCACCTCGACCGCCCAGAGTCCGCTGTTGAAGTCCGAGAAGAACACGTGTCCCTTGTGGGGCATGGCGCTCCATACGAATGGGGCGTTCGCGATATACCCGACCGGGTCGAAGGACTTGAAGACCGCGATCTCCCGGTTCTGCGTGTAGAGATTCCCCATGAGCTCGCCGGAGACGTCCACGACTCTCATGCCCCCCTCCCAGTAGCCCTGGTAGAGGATGTCGTCTTCGACCCAGGTGTTGTGGGTTCCGGCCTCGGGCACATGATACCGGGCCACCATCTCCGGGTTCTCATGGTCGGTCACGTCCCAGATGTGCATGTAGCCCGAAGACATGGAGGGCCGTCCGCCCTCGCCAGTCTCCTCATCGAAGGGATCCACCTCCAGGGTCCGGCCCATCCCCTCACCCAGTGCCTGCCCTTCCCGGCTCAGGATCTCATCGGCCAGGAAGAGGAGCATCCGGCCTGTGCTCTCCTGGTAGTAGGGGTACACCGTATGGGCCCCACCCCCCTCGGGAGTGGCGCCGGTCTTGGAGATGAAGACGGGGTTCTCCGGGGATCCGCCCCAGCGGCCGTCGCCCACGTCGACCATGATCCCTCCGTAGGGGCGCTGGGCCGAATAGGCGATGCCGTCCTTCACCCAGACGTCATGGATCCGCGCCCCGGGGTACTGAAACTGACTCACCCGGCGAGGATTGTAGATGTCCGTCACGTCGATGATCACGTACTTCTCCCCGCCGGAGAGGGCGAAGAGATAGTCGTTGGTCGGGAAGGCGTTGTGCACCCCGCCGGCCAGATCTTCATCGAACTCCGCGGCAATGACCGGATGGGCCGGCTCGGCCAGGTCCAGGATCACCACGCCGTTCCGGCGATCGGATGCGCCCTCGCGGGTCATGGTGGCGTAGCGACCATCGGGGGAGACCTTCACGTCGTTCACGGTCCGGGCGTCGACCTGGACCGAATCGGTCTTCACGATGTTCTGAGGGTCGGTCACGTCCCAGATGAAAGCGTGACCGCCCGCGCCCCAGGTACCCGTGATGGCGTAGTCCCGGCCGTCGTGCCCCTCCCAGACCCAGAGATCGGAGGTGTGCTGATCGGCCACCTGGCCCTGTCCGCGGAACTCCACGGGCTCCACCACACCGCGGTGTTCCACCAGCAGGGTGTGTTGTGCCGACAGCCGTCCGGCGTTGGCGATGATGGTGTACTCTCCGGGATGCTCACCCACGAACTTCCCGTCGCGAGTGAGTCCCGACCCCCCGTGGTGGTGCCCGATGCTGTCCTTGGCCACAAAGGTGTGGCTCCAGACGACGGGCAGGTCGGAAATCTCATTTCCCTGTGCGTCCAGCGCCCGGACCTGGAAGTTCACCACATCGCCGGTCCGCGCCTGGTCCACATCGGAGATGATCTCCAGCCGCTCGGCGGGAAACGCTCCGACCTCGTACCGCACCGAGCCCGTCGTTCCATCCACCTCGGCCCGGATCTCCACCGAGCCCGTTCCAACGCCGGTCACCATACCGAAGTCGTTCACGGTGGCCACCGATGGGTCGGAGCTGGACCACCGTACGGGAGCCGCCCGGGAGGGCCGCTGCGAGCCGTCCGGATGGAGGGCCCGAGCCGAGTGGCGGACCATGCTGCCCTCGTAGAGTGCGTTGCCTCCCGTCACCTCGACCTCGGCAATCGAGGGCCAGCCCACTCGCACCGGAATCGTCGTGGTGGGAGGCTCGTCGCCTTCCCAGGCTACCTCAGGAGTCGGAAAGAGGGAAACCGCCAGCTCGTAATCCCCGGCCTCGATGGCCAGAAGGACGCCGTCGGCGAACTGGAGCGCCCCGCGGGGGGTGGCGTACGTGAACTCGGCTACCTCCACCTCGTTCCCCTGGGCGTCGAGGGCTCGGGCGTGGATGGGCGTGTTCTC
>SKKH01000160.1 GCA_007121555.1 Gemmatimonadota bacterium
CCGGCCGGGATCCGATGGCGTTCCACGGCCTCCACGAGCCAGCTGCGTGCGTCGTCGTTCAGGATGGCATCGGGAGCACCGGCCGCCGCGGCCGCCAGGTCCCGGAGCCAGAGCTCGAGGCCGAGGAACAGCTCGCGCAGCCCTCGGGCCCCCGAGGGTCGATACTGGAGGGCTCGGGCGAAGCGATGGGCCGCCCTGGGGCTCAGGGCATCCCGGAGGAGGCGGAAGGAATCCCGCCGGAGCTCCTCCAGGGGACCGTCGTCGTCTCCGTCCGGGAGAAAGCCGAGTGCGCGTCCGATGGAGCCGGAGGCGAGGCGGCTGGCCTTCAGCGCGGTCCCTTCGTCCACCTCGCGCTCCCGGCGAAGGAACTCGGCCACCTGTTGGGTGGGGAGGGCGGAGAGGTAGAGCGACGAGGCCCGCGACCGGATGGTCGGCAGCAACCGCCCCGGCTCGGCCGAGGTGAGGAGGAACCAGGTGTGGGCGGGAGGTTCCTCGAGGAGCTTGAGCAGGGCGTTGGCGGCCTCGGGGCTGGCGTCCTGCGCCACGAGTTCTTCAGCATCGGCGATGAGAAAGACCTGGCGTGACGACATGGACGGACGGCTCGCCGCCCTCCGCCTGAGGTTCCTCACGGTGCCCAGGTGGAGCCCCAGTGGCTCGGTGGCGTGCACCGGCTGGAGGGGCTCGGCGCGGAACTCTTCGATCCTCTCCCTGCGGGCGTCCTCCAGGGCTTCGTCGTCCCGGTCGGGGCTTCCCCGGGAGCGCGGCTTCTTCACGGGAAAGAACCAGTGGAGGTCGGGATGCTCGATCCGCACGGCCAGCCGGCAGCCCTGACATTGGTCGCACGGTCCTTCGGTACCGGCGGACTGGCAGAGGAGGAGCTGGCCGAGCCAGAGCCCGAAGCGCTGCTTTCCCACCCCCTGGGGTCCGTGAAGGAGGAGCGCCTGGGGCAGCCGGCTCCGGGCCAGCGCTGCGCCGAGCGAACGTCGGGCCTCGCTGTGCCCTTCCAGGGGATGGAGGCTCACCGGTCCTCCCCTGCAGGCCGGAGCCAGTTGAGAGGGTCCTGGGCCTGCGGCGCCCCTCCACCCACCGGGGCCCGGATCTGGAATTCCATGTGGGGACCGTCGGAGGTGCCTCCCCCTCCCACCGTACCCACGACCTGTCCCGCCGAGACCCGACGCCCTTCGACGACCCCGACCTCCTCCAGGTAGAGATAGAGGGTGTAGAAGCCCTCACCGTGACTGAGGATCACCGTGGGTCCGTAGCCTTCGAAGGGGCCGGCCAGGACGACGGTTCCACCTCGAACGGCCTGTACCGGGGTCCCGAGGGGCGCCCGGATCCCCACCCCGTTCCACCGAAGCACCGTGCCATTGGGGCGCCGGTCCACTCCAAAGGAATAGGCCAGGTCCCCCTCCACGGGCCAGGCCAGTCCGCCCATGTCCTCGACCCCCATGGTGGTCACCGCAGGGCCTTCCCCGGCGGCGGCGGCCCGGCGTTCGGCCTCGAGGCGACGGCGCTCGAGATCCGAGACCAGCCCGGCCAGCCGGCCCTCCTGGGCCTCGAGCTGCTCGATCCGGGACGAGGCCTGGGTCTCACGGCTGCGAAACTGCTCCAGGGTCCGCTGGCGCTCGGCTTCCACCTGCCGAAGCTCGGACACCTCTCCGAGCTGCGCCTGACGAAGTCGGGTCAGCTCCGACAGGGACTCCCGCATCTCCCTGGACTGGGCCTCGAGGGCGGCCTCCATCTCCCGGACCGCCTCCAGGAGCGATTCGTCGTATCGGGCGATCATCTGGAGGTAGCGATAGCGGTTCAGCAGGTCGGTGAAGGACTCGGCCCCCAGAAGGACCTCCACGGTGTGCAGCGGTCCCCGGATGTAGATGCTGCGGAGGCGGTGGTTCAGGAGTGCCTGTCTCTCCAGGAGGTCCTCCCGGGTTCGGAGGAGCTCTCCGGTGATCTCCTCCACCCGGCTGGTGGTCGCCTCGACCTGGAAGTCGATCTCCCCCAGTACGGACCGGGAGGCGGAGAGCTGTTGTTCAATGTTGCGCAGTTCGCCGGAGACGTCGGCGACCCGGGAGCGAAGGCCCTGCATCTCGCTCTGGAGCCGACTGCGCTCCTCCCGGATCTCCTCCAGCCGCCGCTGACTCTCCAGGATCTCCCTCCGGAGTTCGTCGGGGCTGCCGGCCTGAGCGGCGGCGGGTGCTGCGTCGAGAAAGACGAAGAACGCGAGCACGAGAGAAAGGACGAGGCCGGGAATCCAGGATCCCTGGCTCCGTTCACCTGGGTGCGATCCGATCGGACCCTCAGAGGCCACCTCACACCTCCCTGAGATACCGCCGGATGGCGAAGGCGCTGGCCACGAGGCCGAAGAGGCCTCCGGCGGCGATCCCCGCCACCATCCATTCCAGAGGAATCCACTCCAGGGGAAAGATAAGTCGGGAGACCGCCAGGTGGGAAACGTAGGTCAGGACCGCGGCCAGAATTCCTCCCAGCAATCCGGTCAGGGCTCCCTCGAGGAGGAAGGGACGGCGGATGAATCCATGCGTCGCTCCCACCAGCCGCATCACGTAGATCTCCTCTCGACGAGCAAAGAGGGCGATGCGGATCGCCGTCGCGATGATCAGGGCCGCCACGACGCCGAAGGCAGTGCCCAGCACGGCGGTGGCGATGCCTCCCATGCGCCGGAGGAGGTGCAGGCGATCCACCCACTCCCGACCGAACCGGACGTCGTCCACGAAGGGATAGATCGTGGCCCGGTCGGCCACCCGAGCCACGGAGGCGGGTCCCCGGAAGCCGGGGCGGAGTTCGACCTCCACCGAGGCGGGCAGCGGGTTCACCTCCAGGTTCATGAAGAGTTCCTCGAACTCGGGGAGGTCTTCCCGGGCCTGGGCCAGGGCGTCGTCCTTGGAGAGATATCGAACGCCCAGCACCTCCTCCATCTCGAGGAGGTCCTCCTCCAGGAGTTGGAGTTCGGCCTCCATCACGTCGTCCCGGACGTAGACGACCACCTCGACCCGCTCCTCCACCCGGGAGAGCGCCTCGTGGAGGTTGTAGGTGGCCACGGCGAAGAGGCCGACCACGAAGAGGGCCAGCGCCACCATGGCCGCCGAGAGAGCGGTCAGTAGTGGGGCCCGCCGGATGGCGGCCAGGGCTTCCCGTATTGCATGCACCGTCAGGCCCCCTCGACCGCCGGAGCCCGGGAGTCGTAGACCAGGCGACCCTCCGTGAGCTCCAGGACTCGGATGCCGGGATAGGCGCGGACCAGTTCCAGGTCGTGGGTCGCCATGAGCACGGTCATGCCCCGGGCGTTCAGATCTCGAAAGAGCTCCATGATGCCCCGGGAGGCACGCTCATCCAGGTTCCCGGTGGGTTCATCGGCCAGGAGCGCCAGGGGGTCGTTGGCCAGCGCACGGGCGATGGACACCCGCTGCTGCTCTCCTCCGGAGAGTTCGTGGACCTGAAGCCCCGATTTGACCGCCAGCCCCACCTGGGCCAGGAGCCGATTTCCCCGCGAGCTGAGCTCGCGCCGCGGGGTCCCGGTGACCTCGAGGGCGAAGGTCACGTTCTCGAGGGCGGTCCGCCCGGGAAGGAGGCGGAAGTCCTGGAAGATGTAGCTGACCCGCCGGCGGAGCTTCCACACCTCCCGATGACTGGTGTGCTTCGACGAGAACCCGCAGGCCACCACTTCTCCAGAGGTAGGGGTGTCGGCCTGATGGATCAGGCCGAGGGTGGTGGACTTTCCCGACCCCGAATGCCCAGTCAGAAAGGCGAACTCGCCCTTTTCCAGACGGAAGGAAACCCCGTCCAGGGCCTTGCCTCGTCCAGGATATTCCTTCGACACCTGGGAAAGCTGGATCACGGTGCTCCCTTCGGACGTCAGGGGTGGGGTTCAGGCGTACCTGAGCGGGGAAACAGCCCGAAATCTACCCGAAGGGTCGATGCGGTGTCAAAGCCCTGCCGCCAGCCGAAGGGCGGCCAGGGTCGAGCCCTGGTGGGCCCGGCCGGTCCCCACCAGGTCGAACGCCGTGCCGTGGTCCGGTGAGGTCCGGAGGAAGGGGAGGCCCAGCGTCACATTCACCCCGCGACCGAAGGCCAGGGTCTTGAAGACCGCCATGCCCACGTCGTGGGTCGGAGAAACGACACCTTCCAGCTCGCCCTCTACGGCCTTCAGGAAGACGGTGTCTGCGGGAAGGGGCCCCCGTAGGTCCATTCCCTGGGCCCGCAGGGACTTTACGAGTGGGGACATGATCTCAGCCTCCTCATTTCCGAAGAGGCCCCCGTCCGAGGCGTGGGGGTTCAGGCCGCACAGCCCGAGGGCCGGATTCGACAGCCCCCAGCGCTCCTGGAGCGTCTCGTGGAGGAGCCGAATCTGAGCCTCGAGGAGCTCCGTGGTGATCCGGTCCGGGACCGCCCTCAGGGGGAGGTGGGTGGTGGCGAGGAGGATACGGAGGGGGAGGGGGCCCACCCGGGTGGTGCGGGCCACCATGAGCATGCCTACGGTGTCGGCGCCGGTGAGTTCCTGGAGGAACTCGGTCTGTCCGGGGTGCCGCACGCCCGCCTCGTGGAGGGCCGGCTTGTGGACCGGAGCTGTGACGAGCGCGCCTCCCGGGACGGAGGTCGCGAGCGAGACGCCCTCCCGGATGGCGTCGGCCGAGATCCGTCCTGCCGATCCCAACGAACCATCGAAGCGACCCACCGGACACCGCTCGACCCCCGCGGGCCACTCCCGGTCCAGCGCTCGGGCGTCCCCGAACAGGGTGATCCGGATCCCGGGCGCCTCGGCCTGAAGGAGGGGGAGAGACGACTGGAGGAGCTCGGCCCCGATCCCCCGGGGATCCCCGAGGGTCACGGCCAGAACCGGAGAACTCACAGGCGAATGTCTACGTACGTTCGGTCCCTGAGGCGGGCCACGAGACGGTCTTCCAGCTTCTGCTCCTGGAGATTGGCCCGGATCTGTTCCCGGACGTCCTCGAAGGAGTACCGGCCGGCATCGCGGATCTCGTCCATTCTGACGATGGCGAATACGTTCAGTCCCTGCCCCAGGGGAAACTCCACAGGACCCACCACCTCTCCCTCGGATGCCCCCTGAAGGGCCGAGGCCAGCGCCTGGGGAAACTGGCTCAACTGGTCCCGGGGTACGGTCACCGAATCGGGGAGGCCGAACCGAGCCGCCTCGGCCTCGAACTCCCGGAGCGGTGCCCCCTCCCGGACCAACTCCGCCACTTCCCGAGCCCGATCCCGGGCCCGCTCTTCGTCCGCCGGCGTGGGTTCGGCCGCCACCAGGATGTGATGGAGCTTCCGTTCGGCCCCTCGGACGCGTTCCACGCGAATGATGTGGGCGCCGAAGGGGGTTTCCACGATCCCGCTGGTCTGACCTTCCCGGAGACCGAAGGCGGCGTCTTCGAACTCCTCCACCAGTCCGTCACCTCGACGGTACCATCCCAGCTCGCCTCCCTGCTGGCGGGATCCCGGATCGTCGGAGAACCGGCCGGCCAGGTCGGAGAAGCTCTCTCCGTCGCGGAGCCTCTCGAGGATCTCCTCGGCCTGCTCCCGGGCCGCCGCCCGGGCCGAGTCAGAGGCCTGGGGCTGGAGGAAGACCTGACGGAAGGTGAGGGTGGCGGGCCGCTCCCCGAAACGCTGCGACTCCCTCTCGAAGAACTCCCGGATCTCGGATTCCTCGACGATCACCGGACGGGCCCGGCGTCGTTGGTCCTGCATGAAGCGCTGGAGGAGGAGGCTCTGGCGGATCTCCTGGCGCATGCTGCTTCTGTACTGGGACATGCTCATCCCCATCTGCTCCACAGCCTCGCGGAGCTGGTCCTCCGAACCTCCGAAGCGACGGATCTGGTCTTCCCAGGCCTCCGCGAAGGTTTGTTCCACCTGGTCGTCGGATACGGCCACCAGGGTGTCGCGGGCCGCGGCCTGGAGGAGGACGAGCTGGTCCACCATGTCCTCCAGGACTTCGCGCTCCAGTCTGGCCATGGCCTGAGGGTCGTTCTCCGGCACCTCCATGCCCTGGGCCTGGAAGCGGCCGATCTGCTCCATGATCTGGCTGTAGAGGACGATGGAATCGCCCACGACCGCGGCCACGCGGTCGACCAGGGCATCGGAGCCGGGCTCGGCGCTGCCTGGAGCCAGCCCCACCTGACCCTGACCCATGGAGGGGACGAGGAGAAGGCCCGAGAGCAGTGCGATCGATGCGAAGGCGCGCATGAAATCCGTCGGTTCAGTGGGTACAGGCGACCGGGGAATGGGAATATCCCCGGTCGCCTTCCGCCATGGTCAGTGTGCCATTTTTAACCTGGAGAGCCATCCGGGGTTCCGGCAGACCGGCGCTCGCAACGGGGGCCATTCCAGGTCTTCTACAGCCCCTCAACTCAGCCCTCGCCGTCCGGGTCCACCCCTCCCGGCTCCTCCAGTTCGAGCTGCTCGAGAAGGGCCTCAGGGTCCTCCATCTCCGGCGCACCGGGTTCCATGTCGGGATCTGCGCTCCGGATCTCCCCGACCCGATCCGCGGTCCGTTCCATGTTCTCCATGGAGATCTGGACCCGGTACTGCTCCCGGAGGGCCAGGGCGAGCCCGCCCAGAGGATAGACGTCCTGCTCACCCCGGACCAGGCGGGGCATGAGCTCGTCGATGGTCCGCTTGATGGCATCCTCGAGGGACTCGCCCTCCTGGGGACTGATGTTCGCCAGACCCAGAAGTTGAGCCAGCTCGCGGAAGCCCTCCCGGATCTCCGACTCGATCTCCTCACGCTGGCCCTCCGGGAGGGTGATGCCTCGACGTTCGGCTTCCTGCACCAGAAGTTCACCGCGGGCCAGGTTCCGGAGCATCGAGTCCAACTGGTCGTCGCTGGCCCCGGCGATCTGCTGCCGGAGCTGGGTGGGCTGATTCAGGAGAAACCACCGGAATTCCCCCACGGTATAGCTCCCGCCGTCGAAGGTGACCAGATCGGCCCTCCGTTCTCTCTCCGAGAGCTCCAGATCGGCCGATTCGGCCATGGACCGAACCCGATCCAGCGCGTCGTCGGTCATCTGGATGTCCGCCGGCTCCTCGATCCCGGCCACGAAGATGGATTCGGCACGATTCATCCGTTCCATCTGAAGCTCCTGGCGGAGCTGCTCGCCCATTTCGTCGAGAGTGGGGGTCTCCCGGTCCTCGACCCGGATCACGTGGAACCCGAACTGGGTCTCCACCACATCGCTCACCTCACCGGGCTGGAGGGCGAAGGCCGCCTCCTCGAAAGGTGGCACCATCTGGCCGCGCTGGAAGAAGTCCAGATCGCCGCCTCGCGCCGCGCTCCCAGGATCGTCGGAATACTCCTCGGCGAGGCCGCCGAAGTCCTCGCCTCCCCTCGCCCGATCCCGGAGTTCCTCGGCCAGGGCCCGGAGGGAGTCCACCTGCTCCCCGGCGAGATCGTTCTGGGTCGAGAGGAGGATATGCCGGGCCCGGACCCGCTCGCCCGGGCGGTCCCGCTCGAAGATCTCGGCCAGCTCTTCGTCGCTGATCTCCTGGTCCTCGTCGATCACTTCGTCACGAAGCAGGAGAACGAGCTCCTGGTTGAGCTGCTGCCGGGTGACCGGCGAGAGGTCCAGCGCTGCCAGGGCTCCCTCCTGATTCACGACCAGAGCCAGGAGGGAGTAGTCGACCCAGAAGTCCGTCAGAGCCTCCACCACCGCCGCGTCCTGGGGCAGATCGGGAACCGGTGCGATGAGGTTGGCCGTCTGCTCCACGGTGAGCTCGAAGTCGGCGGCCCGGGCCAGGGTATCGCTTCCCAGCCCCGAGCCCCGATCTCCACAGGCGGCCAGCGCCAGGAGGGGAAGAAGCAGAAGGGGCGTGCTGTGGCGGGTGCGGCGCATACGGTGTCCTCGAGTATGTAGGGTCTTGATGGAAATCATGTGAAAACCCACGACGAAACGCCTCCCGGGGTGAGCCGGGAGACTGCCCCCGCCGTGCGAGGGCCTCCTTCGAGTATGTCGACGCGGCCTCCGAACGTCCACCGGGGCCGGGGTCGTTCAGGCCGCCTCGGCCCGTTCACCGACCAGAAGGTCCAGGGCCCGGATCAGGGTTCGGGTGAGAGGCTCCGTGCCCACCCGGGTCAGGGAGAGGGAGAGCGGAACCATCCTGCGCACTCCCACCTCGACCTGCCGGTCGCGGAAGGGGGCCTCCAGCGCCGTCAGCTTCGGATTCGCGGCGGCCCGGAAGGTCATCCGACCCTCCCGGTCGCGGACGAAGATGCGCTCAAGCCCAAGTTCCTTGCCCAGCAGCCGAAGGAGATGGGCGTCCAGGAGGCGCTCCACTTCGGCGGGGACGGGCCCGTATCGGTCCACCAGCTCTTCCCGGAGCGCCTCCACCTTTCCTCGGTCCTCCAGACGCGACAGCCGGCGGTAGAGGTGGAGCTTCTGCCCCGCGTCCGCCACGTAGGTGTCGGGGATGAAGGCCGATCCGGCAAGAGAGACCTCCGGTTCCGGGAAGTCCTCACCCCGTCCAGTTCCCCTGCGGAGCCGTCGAACCGCGTCCTCGACCAGCCGCAGGTACGTGTCCATTCCCACGGCATGGGCGTAGCCGGACTGGCTGGAACCCAGGAGGTTCCCCGCACCCCGGATCTCCAGATCGCGGAGGGCCACCTGGTAGCCACTGCCCAGCTCGGTGTGTCGCTCCAGTACACGGATCCGATCCCTGGCGTCCTCGGTCATTCCTTCGGGCACGACGAGGTAACAGTACGCCCTCCGGTCGGACCGGCCGACCCGGCCTCGTATCTGATACAACTGAGCCAGGCCGAAATGATCCGCCCGGTCCACGATGAGCGTGTTGGCGTTGGAGACGTCCAGGCCGTTCTCGATGATGGAAGAGCATACCAGAACGTCGATCTCGCCCCCGATGAACCGGGCCATGACGTCCTCCAGGGGGCCGGCGTTCATCTGACCGTGGGCCACGTCCACCACCGCATCGGGTGGGGCGATTCGCTGAATCCGCGCCGCCGTGGTATGGATCGTCTCCACCCGGTTGTGGAGAAAATAGACCTGGCCCCCTCGGTCGAGCTCCCGGGCCATGATTTCGGCCAGGAGCCCGTCGCTCCACGGAATGGACTGGGTCGAGACGGCCAACCGGTCACGGGGCGGGGTGCGGATGAGCGAAAGGTCCCGAAGCCCGCCCAGAGAGAGCTGGAGAGTCCGGGGGATGGGGGTGGCCGTCAGGGTGAGGACGTCCACTGACGCCCGGAGGGTCTTCAGCCGCTCCTTGTGCTTCACCCCGAAACGCTGCTCCTCGTCCACGATGAGTAGCCCCAGCTCCTTGAACCGGATGTCGCCGGAGAGGAGGCGGTGGGTCCCGATGATGATGTCCAGGGTTCCCTGTTCGAGTCCCCTGACGATCTCCTCCTGCTCCCGTCGGCTTCGGAAACGGGAAAGGCCGGCAACCTTCACCGGAAAATCCGCCAGGCGCTCTTCGAAGGTCCGGCGGTGCTGCTCCACCAGGATGGTGGTGGGGGCCAGGACCGCCACCTGCTTTCCGTCCTGGATGGCCTTGAAGGCAGCTCGGATGGCGACCTCCGTCTTCCCGAATCCGACGTCTCCGCAGATGAGCCGGTCCATGGGCCGGGGGGATTCCATGTCCTTCTTGACCTCGGCGGTCACCTTCCGCTGATCCGGCGTGTCTTCGTAGAGGAAAGAGGACTCCATCTCGCGCTGCCAATGGGTGTCGGAGGAGAAGGCATGGCCCTCGGCGAGCTGACGCTCTGCGTAGAGCTCCACCAACTCCTGGGTCATGCGCTCGACGGCCTCCTCGGTCTTCCGCTTCAGCGTCTTCCAACGCTTTCCGCCGATACGGTGGACCGAGGGGGGCTCGGCGTCGGCGTCCTCCCCGATCCACCGCTCCAGGAGGTCCAGCCGGTAGACCGGCACTCGCAGGATCTCCCCACCCGCGTACTCGACCGCGAGGACCTCCAGCTCCTCCCCGCCCACCTCGATCTTCTCCATGCCCTGGAACTGTCCCACCCCGTGATCCATGTGAACCACGTAGTCGCCCGGGGTGAGCTGGGCCATGCTCTCCAGTGCCACGGCCCCCCGAAAGCGCCGACCGGACCGGACGCGCCGACTCCGGCGAAAGATCTCGTGGTCGGTCAGGAGCTGGAGAGGGGGGAAGGCACCCGGAAGGATGAAGCCGCCCTCCACGCTTCCGACTCCGATCTGGACCTCGGTGAGACCCGCGCCCTTTTCGTGGAGGATCTCTTCGAGGCGTTCCACCTGCCCGTCGTTGTCGCAGAGGATCACCGTTCGGGAGCCTCGGGCCTGACCTTCCCGGAGGAAGGCCACCAGGCGGTCCATCTTCCGCTCGATCTCCGGAGGCGGCTCGGTCTCGAAGGAGGGCTGGGTCTCGGGTTCCGAGGTGAGGCGGAGGAGAGGCAGCCGGCGGAGCCGCTCCGCGGCGTCGTCGGGGGGAAGGAGGATCCGGTCCGGAGACGGGAGGTCCTCTCCTCCTTCTTCGCGATCGGACCGGATCCGTCGGGCCTCCCTCCAGTGGCCCTGCAGGGTCTCTTCCCAGTGCACGCCCTCCATGCCCACGAGGAGGGTCTCGTCGGGAAGGATCTCCAGAAGGCTTCGAAGGGAGGTGGACTCTTCCCGGCTGCCGCTCCGGAAGGACGAGGGAAGCAGCTGGATCGCTTCCACCTCCTGTCGAGAGCGCTGGTCCGTGACGTCGAAGAGGCGGATCGACGAGATGTCGTCGCCCCAGAACTCGATGCGGAGGGCGTCGGGCTGACCCAGCGAGAAGACGTCGACGATCCCGCCTCGGACGGCATACTGCCCCACCTCTTCGACCAGGGGGACCCGCTCGAAGCCCATGGCGTCCAGGTCCTCGGTGAGGAGGGTCAGGCCGATCTCGTCGCCGACCTCGACTTCGAGGCGAAGGCCCCCGAGGCGGTCGGGCATGGCGACCCGCTCCTGAAGGGCCCGGGGCGTGGTGACCACCAGACGTCCCTCACCGCTGAGGAGGGCCTCGACCGCCTCGACCCGTAGCCCTCCCACCCGAAGGTCATCGTCCTCGCCGTAGAAGCGGGACTCGCTCTGGGGATAGAGGTGGGCCTGGCCGTCTCCCAGAAGCGACAGGAGGTCCGCCTCCAACCGCCCGGCCGTCGAAGGGTCCTCCGCTACGAGGACGAAGATTCGTCGAGGATGGGCCTCGTGGAGAGCGGCGAGAAGCGCGGTGCCCGCCGAGCCGACCAATCCGCCTGCGGAGCGGTGGTCTCCTCCCCGGGGAAGGGTGTCGCTTACGATTTGGAAGGCGGGGGCCGAACGGATGGCCTCCACCACCGGATGGGTGCGTCGGATCACGAGCTCAGATCTGCAGGTTCATTTCTCGCCGGCCTGTCCCGGTCTCTCCGGGCCGCCAGCCAGCCTTCGGCCAGGAGGAGGAGGAAGGTAAGGGCCAGAAGCGGTCGCCAGACTTCCCGGCCGCGTCGAGAGGCCGGTACGCTCCTTGCCCATTCCCCGAAACCCTCGACCCCAACCGCATCTTCACCCAGCCGGGCGGCGGCGTCGTCGGGGCTCAGGGGGGGGGCCGACGAGGGTGGGGGCGGGGCCACCGCGCCCTGGCCAAGGAGCTCTCCCTCGCGATCGAGGATTCGGTAGATCCCGGTCCGTCCTGTCTCCGTGAGCGAGGATCTACCGCCGACCGGAAGGGTGGTTCCCCCGGGGGCTTCCACGGTGTGGGCGCCCGGTGGAAGGGGAAGGGGGGTTCCGGCCACCACCGAGAGAGTCGGAGGCGCTCCGTCCAGAAGTTCCAGAGCCGCCGAAAGGAAGGGGATCATGGCGGCGGAGGTCGGGAGATCCGAGCTCGCGGTATCCGGGGGCGAGGCCAGGAGCAGTACCGGGGGGGTGTCCTCGCCGGGTTCGGACGAGCCGGGCGAATACGCGACCCAGGGCATGCCGTCGGAAAGTCGCGCCAGGACCGTTCCCTCTGCCCCCTCCACGGCTTCGAGTCGGAAGCTCCGGTGGACCTGAAGCGCCTCGGGAAGACGGAGGCGGGGGTCGGCGTCCTCCACGGTTCGGGTCGAGGGGATTCCTTCGTCCAGCTGGAACCGCCAACCAGCTCCCAGGGCCTCGAGGCGCCGATTCATCGCCGGGATGCCGGTGGGATCGGCGGGAGGCAGGATGAGGGTGGGGTGGCGGCCCGTTCCACCGACTCCGGTGGTCTCGATGGCTACTCCGAAGTCCTGGGAGGTGCGCTGGATGCGTCCCCGCTCATCCAGAAGGTCGAGGCCGGCTTCGACGAAGCGAGAGAGGGGCCCGGTCGTGGACACCCGGGGAGGCGACCGCACGGACAGGGTGAAGTGGGCCACATCGTCGGCCCGCAGCTCGTCGGGCTCGAGCTCGACCCGGCCGGTGAGCCAGCCCTCCTGGGCCGGGGGGAGTTCCACCTCCAGGCGTCCTCCGTCGTCGGTCCGTCCGGCGGCCACCAGTTCGTCGGACACCACGACCCGTACCATCTGGTCCTCGATGGGGGCGCCGGCGAGCTGGACGGCCAGGGGGATGGGGATTCCGGCCCGCGGCGGGAGTCCTCCTCCCAGCAGGATCTCGGAGACTCCCCGATTCGGACCGGGTTCGAGCCCGGGGGAGCCGACCACGGTGGGGATCGCTCCTGCGGGACCCGAGGGTGATGCCTCGGGAAAGGTGGAGGGTTCCAGATCCGAAAGGACGAGGATCTCGTGGGGGGGCGCCGCCCCCGTCTCCACCAGACTGGCGGCACGGGCCACCGCTCGGGGAAGGTCGCTTCGGGCCGACGTGGTCTCCAGCTCCTCGATGCGGCGTCGAGCCTCCTCCCGTCCCAGGGGGAGGGCCGGACGCCAGGGCTCGCCCGCCGGTACGATCCAGATCCGGTCGTCGGGGCCCGTGCGTTCCAGCGCATCCAGCGCCATCTCCACCAGGTGGTCCAGGACCCGTCGGTCGTCAACGACGCGAGCCGTCTGGATGCCGTTGTCCATCACGATGGCGATGCCTGCCGGCGGTTGATCGCCTCCGCCCAGAGGCAGGACGAGGCGGGCTCCGGCCAGCACCAGGAGGGCGATGACCGCCAGACGGAGGATCAGGAGGAGGAACTGGCGGAGTCGGACGATGCGACGCCTCTCCCTGCTCGTCTTCCGCAGATACCGGAGGGCCGGGAAGGATTGGACCTGTCCCTCCCTCCGACGGAAGAGGTGAAGGAGGAGGGGGATGGCCAGGGCGGCAGCCGCCAGGAGGAAGAGGGGGGCGAGAAAGCTCAACGGATCAGCCCAGCCTGGAGCGCTTTGTGAGGACCGCTCTCAGCGTGCGGGCCAGGGGAAGGGAGGTGTCCACCAGGTGGTACTCGATCCCCTGGGGTCCCAGTCTCCGCCGCCACTCCTCCACGGCTCGGTCCACGGCCTCCCTGTAGGCGGCCCGCATCTCGGGGACGTCCACTCGCATCTCCTCGCCGGATTCCGGGTCGTGGAACTGGACCTCTCCGCTCCCGGCCAGCTCCCGCTCTCCGGGATCCAGGAGATGGAGGACCAGGACCTGGTGCCCCCGGTGCCGAAGGAATTTCAGCGCCCGGGCCGCCTCCTCACCATCGAGGAGAAGGTCGGAGATCAGGATCACGAGGCCGCGGCGGCGCAGGCGGAGGGCGGCCGTTCGGAGCGCCGCAGCGGGGTCCGTCTCTCCCCCCACGGTGTTCGTCGAGAGGCGCCGGGTGATCTCGACCCATTGGCGGCGGCCACCCCGGTCGGGAAGCCACTCCCGGACCTCGTCGTCGAAGAGCACCAACCCGGCCCGGTCCCCCTGGCGCAGGAGGAGGAGGGACAGCGCCGCCGCCAGGAGTCGGCCGTACCAGAGCTTGGTGGGCTGATGCTCGGCGTGGGAGGTCCAATCCATGGATGCGCTGATGTCGAGAAGGAGAAAGGCTCGAAGGTTCGTCTCTTCCTCGAACTGCTTCACGTAGTATCGCCCCGACCGGGCGAACATCCGCCAGTCGATGTGCCGGATCTCATCGCCGGGGCGGTAGTTCCGGAGTTCGGCGAATTCGGCCGAGAATCCCCGATGGGGGGACCGGTGCAGACCCATGAGAAACCCCTCCACCACCGAGCGGGCCCGCACCTCGAGCCCGCCCAGGCCGGCCAGCTCAGCCGGCGTCAGGAGATCGGCCCGGCGCCCTCGCGGGTCCGGGGAGCTTGGTTGGGTGTTCATAGTGGAGTCGTCTCGGCCGATGCACTGTGACGGGGTGGCGAGTGAGGGCGCGACCCCCGATGTCCGGAGGCGGGTCGACCCTGCTCGGGTGGGTCGGAGCCTTGCAAGGTCACCGACCGCCACGCTGTGTTTTTTGAAGAAGTCCGTTGAAGAAGTACACGGTCCCCCGCTCGAAGCGCCAGGGAGCGCCGGCAAACCAGTGCCCTGGCGCGCCGGGACGAGCCCTTTCCAACCAGTGCATGTCCACTTCCGGAGAAGGGATCGTCCTTTTCTGAGGACAACGCCCTTCGAATTCCCGGGGAGGGGGGCACATTCCGGCGCGGCACGAAGTGTGCAACTCTGGACTGTTTGATCTGGCTCCGCACTCGCGGTGCCGGTGAGTGCCGTTGGAGGCGGGGGATTCAGATGGTTCATCCATCAAGGTACGGAAGGGAAGGGGAGGGGCGTTCGGGGAGGCTGTCGGCGCGCCGCACCCGTGGCGTGTCCTCAGCCCCCGACCCCTCGCTTCGCGCCCCCCTCCGCTCGCTCCCGTTCCTCCTCCCCCTCCTCCTGCTGATCCTCCTTCCCGGGCCGCTCCGGGCTGCCATCGAGGCGTCGGAGGCGTCCGGCGTGACGTCGATGGACGCACGGATCTGGTTCGACCGCGGGGTCGACCCGGTTCTCCAGCGAGGCGATCGTGTGCGGGTCTACTTCCGAGCCAGCCGGGATGCTTACACCGCGGTGTTCCACATCGATACGAACGGCGTGGTGCGCCTCCTGTTCCCCTCGGCGCCGGGGGACCCACAGTGGATTCGGGGGGGACAGGACTACCGCCTCCTCCTTCCGGGCACTTCCACTTGGTCGGTGGACGAGGATCCCGGGATGGGGTACTTCTTCCTCCTGGTTTCTCCCGAGCCCCTGGACTACTCGGCGCTGGGATACTCGGCTCTCACCGGCGGATGGGATCTGTCCCGGGTCTCCGCTCGGGTCTACGGCGATCCCTATCTGGCCATGGACGACTTCGTTGAGGCCCTCCTCCCGGATTGGGAGTATGTGGACTTCGCCCTGGACTACACGTCCTATCACGTGGGCCAGTCGTATTCGTATCCCCGCTTCCTCTGCTACGACTGTCACACGTACCAGTCCTACCGGAGTTGGAACCCCTACCATCAGGCCTGCACCAGCTTTCGGGTCGTGATCTACAACGATCCCTACTACTACCCCTCCACCCGGTATCGGGGCACCCGGGTCGTGCACTCCCGGCCTCCCCTCTCCCGTCAGCCGCAGTTCGCCTTCAAGGAAAGGGCCGCCGGGGAGCCGGGGACACCCCTGGTCGAGGCCCGGGATGGTGGCTCGGGGAGTGGAGGCGGACCCCTCCCGAGGGAATTGACGCGACAGAACCTGACCAGAGAGGGAACGGGCCCGGATCGGGGGACCCGGGTCCCCCTGCGCTCCGAGGTGAGGGAGATTCTGGAAGGCAACCGGCTCCCGGACGTGATCCGGGGACGCACCGGGATCACGGGCCGAGGGGATGACACCTCGCCTTCGGTGGCCCCCGCACGCCCAGGGGCGCAGACGGACCAACCGCCGACGCCCCGGACGCGGCCGACCCTTGAGCGGCGCCCTCCCCCGGATCGGGGAGGGGGAGGCGCCAATCGGCCCTCTTCGAGAGGAGGGGGGAGCGAGCCGCCTTCTCGACCCCAGCGTCCGGCCGCGGGGTCGGCCTCGGGTGGAGGCGGGACCTCCGGAGCGGGGTCGCGGCCTCAGGGGGGCGCCCGTCCCTCCGCCGGATCTCGACCGGGAGCTTCGGCTCCTCCCGGCCGGGTGGTGCCGAGTCGCCCTCCCGCCTCCACGGGACAACGTCCGACGGCGCCTCCTCGCGGTGAACGGCCGGTTCCGTCCAGACCTCCTCCCCGAGGGGGTGGCGGGGGAGGCTGAGGCGCCATCACCGGGGGTGGAAAGTCAGCACTTCAGGGAACGCCCATTCCCAGCTTCAGCGAAACGACGTCCTGTTCCCCAAAGGTGTAGTGGCCGGAGAGGTTCAGCGCCAGGAGTTGGAGGCGAGCCCCGAGCAGGTACCCGGTCTCGGTCGAGACATCGGATTCGAAGGTGAGCCGGGTTCCGTCGGCGGGGAGCCCCGGGGCGTCCCCGCCCACCTCGATCTGGTAGTCGACCCGGGTTGAACCGCTCCGAAGCAAGGCCCCGCCGTAGAAGTCCATGGGTCCAGCCCTCAGTCCTCCCGTCAGGCCATAGTGGAGGGCGGAACTCTCGAAGAAGTCCTCGGAGGAGGCTTTCTGGTATCCGGCGGTCGCCGTCAGGTCGATCGGGGAGGTGAACCAGCGGGACAGGTGGTGGCTCACGCTGAACCCGTGGGAGCGGAAGGAACCCAGCTCCGGGACCGCTTCGAAGGCCGGAAGAAACCGGACGGACACTTCGGATCCCATCCCGATTCCCAGGGTGCCGTGGAGGGCGAGAAGGGGTGTCAGGGGCAGATCGAGTCCACCCGGGAAGGCGAGTCGGACCTGGTCGGGGTCCACACCCTGATCTTGCAGGTAGCTCCGGAATTCGCCATCGGGAACCAGGACGATACCGTCGCCGCTCCCGGCGATACTCGGGGTCTCCAGAGATCCGTCCTGGGGTCGGTAGGGGTCCTGGAAGGTCCGACCCTCGAAGAGTGCCGAATCCGGGAGGAGGGCCTGGAACGTCCCCGACCCCTCACCCGGGCGAGCCCCCAGGACCCTGACCCCGATGTCGAAGCGCATTCCCTCGAGGGGCACGGAGCGGTCGGTGAACCCTCCGGACAGCGCGTACGCCAGCCCTTCCGTGAGAGGCGCGGCGTAGGCCTGGGCGTTCTCCTCGGTGAGGATCGAGATCTCGTCCAGGAGTTCCTGCCCGGCCACGGGACTGGCAGGCAGGAGAGCCACGAGGATCGATGCCAGGAATACCACGGGGGTGATTCGGCTGAGGTGCACGAGCGCCGCCCGGCGATCGCGGGGGTGCGGGCGGGCGAGCCCTTGGAGGGCCTGGGACGTGCGGGGAAGCGTCATCCCGTTCCCGGGTTCAAGTGGGGGTGGACTCGAAGAAACAGCCGTGCATCGAATCGTCGGGGCCAGGGACCCCGAGGATGTCGACACGTCCTTCTGCAGGCTATCCTGACACGTGGCCCGGCGCCAGTCCTCGGTGGCCGCTCTACTTCTTCAACAGGCGTCTATTGCGGGTCATGGGCTCCCTTCTCCAGTGCCGCCCACCCGGCCTTCCCCACCCCTGCGGTTCGATTGATCGGGCCTGGGGGGCGGGTTATGTTCAGACACTGCCGCCCTTAGAAGAGCAGACCCCTCCCGCCGACCCCCCGCATCCGTGTCCACCGAGAAGATCCGGAACTTCTGCATCGTCGCCCACATCGACCATGGGAAGTCCACCCTTGCCGACCGCCTCCTTGAATTCACAGGTGCGCTGGACTCCCGTGCCATGCGAGAGCAGGTACTGGACTCCAACGAACTGGAGCGGGAGCGGGGAATCACGATCAAGCTCCACGCGGTTCGGATGGACTACGATGCCGCAGATGGCCAGACCTATGAGCTGAACCTCATCGACACCCCGGGTCACGTGGACTTCACCTACGAGGTGTCGCGCTCCCTCGCGGCGTGCGAGGGGGCGCTCCTGGTCGTCGACGCCAGTCAGGGCGTGCAGGCCCAGACGCTTTCCAACCTGTTTCTGGCCATGGACGCCGGCCTGGAGATCATCCCGGTCCTCAACAAGATCGATCTCCCTGGAGCCGAACCGGAACGCCGTCTGGAGGAGCTGGTGGATCTCCTCGGGGTGGAACCCGACACCGTGCTCATGGCCAGCGCCAAGGAGGGGATCGGGATCGAGGCCATCCTCGAGGCGGTAGTGGAGAAGGTCCCCCCGCCGGTGGGAGATCGGGACGCCCCCTTCCGGGCGCTCATCTTCGACTCCTTCTACGACAAGTACGTCGGCGCGGTGCCCTCGATCCGGGTCGTGGACGGGGTCGTGAAGGCGGGGATGGAGATCTGCTTCGGCGCTCACGACGAGATCTACGAGGTGGCCGAGGTGGGCTACCAGCAGATCGCGCGGGTGCCCCAGGACGAACTGGGACCCGGCGATGTCGGGTACCTGACCGCCGCGATCAAGGACGTCTCGCACACCCGCGTCGGCGACACCATCTTCGACGCCGAGGAGGGGGTTTCGGAGCTGCTGCCCGGGTACCAGGAGGTCCGGCCCATGGTCTTCGCCGGACTCTATCCCACGGATTCCGACGACTTCGAGGATCTGAGGGAGGCCCTGGACCGGCTCCGCCTGAACGACGCCGCTCTCCACTACGAGCCCGAGAGCTCGGCTGCGCTGGGCTTCGGGTTCCGCTGCGGCTTCCTGGGTCTCCTGCATATGGAGATCGTCCAGGAGCGCCTGGATCGGGAGTTCGGCGTGGATCTCATCACGACGGTCCCCAACGTCCAGTATCGCGTCGAACTCACCGATGGGGAGTCCCTCCGTGTGGAGACCCCCACCAACCTCCCGGACCGGGGACGGATCGAGACCATCAGCGAACCTGTCGTCAAGGCCCGGATCATGTGCCCAGCGGAGTTCATCGGGAACGTGCAGAAGCTGGCCCATGATCGCCGCGGAATCTTTCTGAGCATGAGCTATCTGGACGAGAAACGCGTTGAGCTGGAGTATGAACTTCCGCTGGCCGAGATCGTCCTCGACTTCTACGACAAGCTCAAAAGCGGCACCCGCGGGTACGCAGCCTTCGACTATGAGATGCTGGAGTACCGGGCCGACGATCTGGTGCGGCTCGACATCCTGGTGAACTCCGATCCGGTGGACGCCTTCTCCGTGATCATTCACCGGGACAAGGCGGAGACCTACGGACGCGACATGGTCAAACGCCTCCGGGAGCTCATTCCCCGACAGCAGTTCGAGGTGGCCCTCCAGGCGGCGATCGGCTCCAAGATCGTGGCTCGCGAGAACGTGAAGGCCGTCAGGAAGAATGTGACGGCCAAGTGCTACGGCGGAGACATCACGCGGAAGCGGAAGCTCCTGGAACGTCAGAAGGAGGGAAAGAAGCGGATGAAGCAGGTGGGGTCGGTGGAGATCCCGCAGGAGGCCTTCCTCGCCGTCCTCTCCCTGGGGGAGTAGGCTCCGGTGGGGGAGGGAGCCTCGGGGCCCGAGCTGCTGCAGGGGGAGTCCTTCCGGAAGAACGGTGGGATCGGGGTCGTTCTGGCGACCTACGAGCAGCCCCGATACCTGTCGCTGGTCCTGGAGGCGTACGCCTGCCAGGAACGTCGGCCCGACGAGATCATCGTGGCCGACGACGGGTCCGGGCCGGAGACCGCCCGGGTGATCGAGGAGTCTGCCTCACGATTCGGCCTGCCCCTTCTCCACCTCTGGCAGCCCGATCGGGGTTTTCGGAAGACCCTCATCCTCAATCGGGCCGTCCGGGCCGCCTCCGCCGAGTACCTCATCTTCTCGGATGGCGACTGTCTTCCCCGACGGGACTTCGTGAAGGTCCATGCTGAGCTGGCCCGAAGCGGACGATTCCTGGCCGGGAGCGCCGTCCGCCTGGGCCCTGAAGTGAGTCGGAGCCTGGGGGTGGACGACGTACGGACCGGCCGATTCGCTTCGCTGCGGTGGCTCCGCGGTCAGGGAGAACGTCCGGGTCGACGGGCCCTCCGGTTCGTCCCTCGTCCCATGGGAGCCCTGCTGGACTTCCTGTCGCCCACCCGGGCGACCTGGAGTGGGGGGAACGCCTCGGTGGCCCGGCAGGAGATCGTCAGGGTGAACGGCTTCGATCTGGATCTGGGTTACGGGGGGGAGGACCGGATCTTCGGCGAAAGACTCCGAAACGCCGGGGTACGGGGAGTCCAGATCCGTCACCGAGCACTCCTCGTTCACCTGGACCATGGCCGTCCGTACCGGGATCCGGAGCAGGTTCGCCGTCAGAAGAACCTGCGCCGCGCGATCCAGGGTGGGGGGGGGATTCGAGCCTCTCAGGGACTCCAGGAGACCACCGACGACGAGCTGCGGATTCTTCGACGGCCTCATGAAGGGAGGCGGGGATGAGATCCGGTCGATGGATTCTGGCCCTGGACGTGGGCGGGACGAACATGGTGGCCGCCCTGATTCACGAGGACGGTGGGGACCCGGTAGGGCTCCGGACCCGGTCCACCCCGGCGGACCAGGGCCCCGCGGCGCTGGCCGATGCCGCCGTGGATCTCCTCGCGCAGGTTCGGACCGTCGGGACCTCCGGGGGGATCGCGGCGAACCAGATCGTCGGTGTCGGCGTCGGAGTCCCCGGGGCGGTGGATGCCGTTCGCGGCATCGTCTTCCTGGCCCCGAACCTGGGGTGGCGCGACGTACCCATTCGAGACCTTCTCCAGGATCGACTCGAGTTGCCCGTGGTCGTGGACAACGACGCGAACTGTGCCGCCCTGGGTGAGTGGTGGACCGGAGCGGGTCGGGGAAGCCGCCTGCTCGTCACCGCGACGCTGGGGACCGGGATCGGCGGGGGGATCGTCCGGGACGGCCGGGTCCTGCGCGGTGTGAGCGGCGCGGCAGGGGAGATCGGACACATGGTGGTGCAGGTGGTGGGAGGGCGGGCATGCAGTTGCGGGAGCGACGGCTGCCTCGAGGCCTACGCTTCGGGAACGGCGATCCGGGCCCGGGCCCGTGAGGCCCTGGCGGACGGCACCCCCTCCAGGATCCGGGAGATCGTCCAGGGGGGCGTGGAACGAGTGACGGCCCAGGAGGTGGCTCAGGCGGCACGCGAGGGGGACGAGCTGGCGCTTCGTCTGATCCGGGAGACGGCTTCCTTTCTGGGAGCCGGCCTGGCCTCTCTCGTGAATATCCTGAATCCAGACCGCATCGTCCTGGCCGGGGGAGTGATGCAAGCCGGCGACCTGCTCCTGCTTCCCGTACGGGAGGAGGTCCGTCGACGGGCCTTCGAAGCCTCGAGCGAGGCGTGCGTGATCGCCGCTGCCAGAGAGCCGGAAACGGCGGGAGTCCGGGGCGCCGCCCTCACCTTTCGTCGCGAGGTCCTGGAGGGCCACCGTTGACGCCCCCGATGCCCACGCACACCCTGGGCGTCCTGGGGACCCTCGTCTGGGACACCATCCATCGCCACGACGAGTCTCCTCCCCGGTCCACGGAGGAGTGGGGCGGGATCGGATATGCTCTGGAGGCGCTCTCCGCCGGATTGCCGGAGAGCTGGCGAATCCGACCCCTCCACAGGGTGGGAGAGGATCTGGCCTACGAGGCGCGCTCCTTCCTGGCGTCCATCCGGGGGGTAGATCCCAGGACAGGGGTGGAAATCGTTCCCGAACCCCACCCCCGGGTTGAACTCCACTACCGGGCCGGACGACGGGAGAGCGAGCGGTTGACCGGGGTCATGGCCCCGTGGGCCTGGGAGAAGCTCGAACCCCTGGTCCAGGGCTGTGACGCGCTCTACGTGAACTTCATCACCGGGTTCGAGATGGAGCTGACCACGGCCACGCTCCTTCGAGAGCGCTTCGACGGACCCATCTACGCCGATCTCCATTCCCTCTTCCTGGGACTGGGCCGCCGGGGAGACCGAATCCCTCGGCCTCTCCCCCATTGGACGCACTGGCTCCACGCCTTCGACGCCGTCCAGATGAACGAGAGGGAGTTCCATCTGCTCGCCAGGGGAAAGGGAGACCCCTGGGCCCTGGCCGCGCGGCTGGTGGGTCCGGAGCTGCCCCTCATCGCCGTGACCCTGGAGGAGCGCGGGGCAGCCTACGTGGTGAGCTCCGGCTTCGCCTCGGATCCCTTCTCCTGGCCTGGTCTCCGGGGACGCATGGCCCTGCCGGGACCGGCCCGGATCGGTCAGGTGCCCCAGAAGGGGCCGGAGCGCATCGGGGATCCCACGGGCTGCGGCGACGTGTGGGGCTCCACCACCTTTTCCCGGCTCCTGGCCGGCGACACCCTGGACGATGCCATGAAGCGGGCGAACCGAATGGCGGCACGGAATGTGGATCATCGCGGAGCGCGGGGTCTGGCGCGGTACCTGCTCGGAGAATCTCCCGGGGAGAGGCGCGCGTGAAGGTCATCGAGGTTCCCGAGACGCTGGACTACCGGTCGGGGGATCGCCTCGTCGAAGCCCTCGACGGGGTGGAGTCGGAGCAGCGATGTCTCCTCAGCGCCCGGCACCTCCGCTGGATCGACCCGGTGGGAATGATCACCCTACTGGGCGTAGGTCGGGAGCTGAAACGGAGGACCGGGGTCGCAGCCCTCTTCCAGGCCCCCGAGTCGGGGCAGGTGTCTGGATACCTGGGACGGATGGGCTTCTACCAACCGGCCGGAGAGGTCATGGACTTCGAGGCCCCGCGGCGGCGAGGAGGTGCGGGCGACTCGGACGTCCTCCTGGAATTGACCCGGATCGGTGAGAACCACGATGTGCACGCCGTGGTCGAGCGCGTTCAGGAGCGCGCTGGAGCCATACTCTCCCGGACGCTTCGGTATCCCCCCTCCGCGGTGATCCAGTTCGCGGTGATCCTGTCCGAGGTCTGCCAGAACGTCCTTGAGCACGCCGAGGCTCCCGGCTGGGTGGCGGCCCAGAGCTACAACTGGAGCCGGCGCCTCGGACGCCACGTGTTGATTCTGGCTGTGGGCGATCTGGGCCGGGGGTTCCGGGGATCGCTGGCCTCCCGCCACTCGGGTCGGTTCGGGGAACGATGGAGTGACGCCACGGCCCTCGAAGCGGCCTTCATCCATGGCCTGACCCGCTTTCCCGACCAGGGACGGGGCCAGGGGATCCAGCAGATGCGCAAACAGGTCCGGCGCTGGGACGGGGTCATCTCGGTACGGAGCGGGACCGCCCGGATCGCCGATGTGCCCGACTGGGAGGATCTCCCGCCCCTGGAGCAGGATCTGCCCATGTTTCCCGGGGCACAGATCACGATCCTGCTCCCCGAACGACTGCCCGAGGACGGATGATGGATTCCAGAGGGGACGGGGACCCCCAGCTCGACGCCTTCGCCGTGGATGTCCGGGATCTCCTGGATCGGAACGTAGCGAACCTCTATTCCCACCTGGTCACGCGGCCCACCGGCCGCGCCGTGCGCATCGCCATCGAGGCCCAGCTCGGAGAGCTGGACCTGCCCGCCCTGTCCCTGGTGGATCTCTCGTCGGTCTCCATCCTGGACTTCTCCTGCGCCGACGAGGTCGTGGCGAAGTTGCTGCTGGCCCGCCGCGACCGCGTACGTCCGCACCGTGACGTCTTCTTCGTCTTCACCGGAGTGAAGCTCCACCACCGGGAGCCCATCCTGGAGGTCCTGGCGCGCCATGAGCTCACGGCCGTGGCGGGTGGGGAGGGGATGGGTGGCGCCTTCGAGCTTCTGGGCGCCGCCGCTCCGAGGCAGGTGGAGGTGTGGACCCGGGTGGAGCGCCTGGGTCGGGTCCCTGCCCCACGGGTGGAGGAGGTGTTTCCAGAGCTACGGGAGCGCCGGACGGTGGAGGAGCTGGTGGATCGAGGCCTCATTTTCCGCCATCCCCTTCGAGGGGATCTCCATGCACTTCGAACTCTCTTGAAGGAGACCGCGTGACCGCCTTCGAACCCGACGAGCCATCACGCCCGACTGGTGAGGCCCCGTTTCAGCCGCAGCCGCCGGACGGAGAGGGGGACGAGTCCACTCGACCGGAGCGTCCCCTCGAGCTCGCGACGCGCAGCATCCACGGGGGGATGGGGCGGGCCCAGTCAGGAGCGCCTGTGGTCATGCCCCTCTACCAGTCGGCCACCTTTCACGGTGGAGGGCCTGGGGACGAGGGGGAACTTCGGTATTCCCGGTACGGGAACAATCCGAACCAGGAGCTGGTGGGAGACCGGGTGGCCCAGCTCGAGGGGATGGAGGCGGGCCTCGCCGTGGGCAGCGGGATGGCGGCCATCGCCCTGACCCTTCTCTCGCTGGTCAGGACCGGGGACCATGTCGTGACTTCGGACCGGCTCTACGGGGCTACCCGTCTCTTCATGGAGGAGGAACTTCCCAGACGGGGAGTGGAGGTGGGGTGGGTGGACCCGGAGAACGGGGAACGGGGATGGCGGGACGCCCTCCGTCCGAGGACGCGTCTGCTGTACCTGGAGACTCCCACCAATCCGACCCTGAGGGTCCATGATCCGCGGGTTCCGGCTGCGGTAGCCCGAGAGCAGCGGATTCCCCTGGTCATGGACGTGACCTTCGCCTCGCCCATGAATTTCCGGGCGGGGGAGTGGGGAGCCGAGGTCGCCATCCACTCCGCCACCAAGTATCTGGGAGGACACTCGGATCTGATCGCCGGGGTGGTTACGGGTCCTCGCGCTCGGATCGAGGAGATCCAGCGGATGCTTCGCCTTTACGGGCCGGCTCTGGATCCCCACGCGGCCTGGCTCCTGGATCGAGGGCTCCGGACCCTGGATGTCCGCATCGAACGTCACAACCGCAACGCGTTGTCGTTGGCCCGCTGGTTCCAGGGCCGCCCCGGTGTGGACCGCGTCATCTATCCGGGACTTCCCAGCCACCCGGACCACGAGCTGGCCACACGCCTCCTGGACGGGTACGGGGGTATGCTGGGCGTCGAACTCAGTGGAGGGGTGGCCGCCACCGAAGGCTTCTGTCGAAGCCTTCGACTGGCCGCCCTCGCACCCAGCCTCGGGGGGGTGGAGACCCTGGTGTCGCTGCCTCGGCTCACCTCCCACCGGTCCATGGACGCCGGCGCCAGGCGCGCCGCCGGAATCGGCGATGGACTCGTCCGGATCTCCGTGGGCCTCGAGGGGTTGGAAGACCTGACCGGAGAGTTCGAGCGTGCGTTGGCGGGAGCCCGGTCCGCTTCCAGCCGCGTTTCTGCGACCCCTGGTCAGGAGAGTTGATCGCCGCCCAGCGCGCGGGTAGCTTTCCCATAGCCCCGGGGTGCTCCCGGAGTCCAATGCGTACAGTTACGAGAGAGGGACCATGAACAAGGAGGAGAAGATCCAGGAGGTACTGGATCAGATCCGCCCCGCCCTCCATGCCGACGGCGGGGACGTGGAGTACCTGGGGTTCGATGAACCCCAGGGTGTGGTCCATCTGCGTCTGCTGGGCGCGTGCGAATCGTGTCCCATCTCCATGCTCACGTTGAAGGAGGGGATCGAAAAGCGAATTCGCAGCACCGTCCCCGAGGTGACCGAGGTGATGGCGGTCTGAGCCCCGTCCTGTTCTGCATCGCGTGGGATCCGGAGCCCCGAATGAACGGCGCCCTCGTATCCGGGGGCGCCGTCTTTTCTTGAGTCCTGAATACACACCCGCACACACCCGCGCTCTCGAGGGTGGAGGGCTGCGGCGTGCAAGGTACATACATGACCCAGAATGAACTGAAGGAAGCGGTTCTCACCGCCCTGTCGGAAGTCATCCATCCCCATACCGGCGAGAACATGATCTCCGGGGGATACGTGAAGAACTTGGAGATCCTTCCCGACGGGGAGATCCGGTTCGCGTTCGCCCTTGAGCCCCAGGATCCTGGAGCCCTGGTGAAGACGGCGCGTCAGGCCGTGGAGGCCGTGGAGGGAGTGGGGCGGGTGAAGGTGAACGTCCAGCTTCCCCAGGCCGGTGGCTCGCCAGCGGCACCGGCGGCGGGAAGCCCGCCGAGCTCCGGCGGACCGACCGCCGGCGGATCCGGGCCAGGGAGTGCGGCGCCCCAGGGCGGTGGAGGAGGGCTGAAGCCGGGATCGGTTCCGGCCCCGACCCCGAAGCCCGGCATCCTCTCTCAGGTGGATCATGTCGTGGCGGTCTCCTCGGGCAAGGGGGGCGTGGGGAAGTCCATGGTGGCGTCCAACCTGGCGGCCGCTCTGGCAGCGGAAGGCCTTCGGGTGGGTCTCCTGGATGCGGACATCTACGGCCCCAACATCCCCAGGATGTTCGGTGAGAGTCGGCGCCCCCGGGTCTCGGGACAGAAGGGCAAGGAGATGATCGAGCCCCTGGAGGCCCATGGAGTGCGGCTCATGAGCCTGGGGTTCCTCCTGGAGGACGAGCAACCGGCCATCATGCGGGGGCCGCTTATCGCCGGGATCCTGAAGCAGTTTCTCGAACAGGTGGACTGGGGGCCTCTGGACGTGATGGTGGTGGACATGCCCCCGGGGACCGGCGATGCCCAGCTCTCCCTGGTGCAGACCATCGATGTGGACGGAGCCGTCATGGTGACGACGCCCCAGGCCGTCTCCACGGGAGATGTTCGTCGTGGGGTCAAGATGTTCGAGCGGGTGAACACCAGAGTTCTGGGCATCGCCGAGAACATGAGCGGACTCTTCTGTCCCCACTGCGACGAGGAGATCGACGTCTTCGGCTCGGGAGGCGGTGAACGCCTCGCCCGGGAGATGGGGCTTCCCTTCCTGGGTCGAATCCCCCTGGATCCCGCCGTTCGCCGAGCGGGAGACGCCGGACATCCCACGGTCCTCTCCACCCCCGATTCTCCGGCGGGGAAGGCGTTGCGGGAGCTGGCCGGTGAAGTCTTCCGGGTCCTCCATACCGCCGAGGAGGTGGCGGGATGAGGATTCCGTTCCTGCCCCGGCCCTCCCGGCAGGATCTGGCGACCCGTCCCCTCCACGTTCTGGTTCGCGACTATCCGGAGACCCTCCAGAACTTCCGGGGTCACGGGGTCACGCCCGAGGAGTTCGGCGACGCCCGCGTGGGGGAGTTCGAGGACCCGGACCACCTGCTCGACGAGTTGGAGGCCGCTACGGCGTGGAGGCCATCTCTCCGGGAGGCCTGACCCCACATGACGCGGATCACCCTCCTCACCGACTTCGGCACCCGCGACGGATACGTGGGCGCCATGAAGGCCGTTATGGCCTCGCTCTTTCCGGGCGTGATCATCGACGACATCTCCCACGACGTGGAGCCCGGTGACATCGCGGGGGCCGCCCTGGCCCTGGAGCGCTACTGGAACCGGTACCCACGGGGGACCGTGCACGTGGCGGTCATCGATCCGGGAGTCGGGACCACAAGGCGGGCCCTGGCCATCGAAGCGGACCGGCGATTCCTGGTGCTCCCCGACAACGGAATCGCCACCCGGGTGCTCGACAGCGCCGAACAGTGGCGTGCCGTGGCCCTGGAGGAGGAGGTCTATCTGGGCCCGGAGGCCAGCCGGACCTTTCATGGGAGGGATCTGTTCGCTCCGAGTGCAGCCTACCTGGCCCGGGGACTCCACCTGTCCCGTCTCGGTTCGTCGGTACCCGACCCCGTCCGCATCTCCCGCACCTCTCCCAGCGAGGGATCGGCAGGGAAGTGGGTGGGACAGGTGATCTCCACTGATCGATTCGGCAACCTGGTGACGAACCTCCCAGGAGATCGATTGGAAGGGGTTGAAACGGTGGAGGTGGGAGACCGTCGGATCCCGGTCAGGGGAACCTACGGCGAAGTGGAGCCCGGCGAACTTCTGGCCCTGGTCAATTCCGACCAGCGAGTGGAGGTGGCGGCACGGGACGACTCAGCGGCGCGGATCCTGGACGCTGCGGTGGGAACCCCGGTTCGGCTGGGGATCGCGTAGCGCTCCAACGACCGCTTTCAAGCCTTACCGACCGCTTTCGAGCCACTCCCGATCGGCGGCGGAAAGCTCCGCAGATCCCCTGCGCCGCTCGAAGAGCTTGAGGACGATCCACCCCACCAGGATCACCGGCGCCACTTTGAAGAGCAGGAAGCCCGCCAGCCCGAAAGCCAGGGAGAAGACGGTTCCGACGATGGACAGGACCACCCCGATCACCACCAGGGTGACCAGTCCGACGGCGAAGAATGTCAGTAATGTGCCCAACATCGAAGACCTCCTCACGTGGAGGGTTGGGTCCGGGCCTCTCTGCATGAGAGGCAAGCCCGATATGCTCCAGGGCCCGGATCATGTAATGAAGATGCGACGCCGAGGACGCCAGGGAAACCCTTGTCCTCCCCAGTGTCTTCAGTTTCCGGGTTCCGCCTTGCCCAGGGCCGCAAGACCCCGACGCGGGGGTCACTCCAGTTCTTCAGCAGCCTTGTAGCGGACCTCATGCGTCCTCCCGAAGGATCGTGACGCTTCCGAATGCGGCGTCGACCTGAATCTCGATCTGTCTTTCGGCCTCATCCCAGTCGCGGGAGAGGTAGGCTTCACCGTCCTGGGTCAGGTCGGGGGCCGTCACCGAGGTCAGGAACGTGCTGCGGGTCAGCCGGATCCCCACCCCGGCGGGAATCGTGATGTGGACGCTTCCCAGCCCCATGGACACGTTCAGACGGGTGAGGCTCCGTTCAAGTCCGGCGAAGTCCAACCGGACGTCACCCACCCCGGCGTCCACCTTGAACTGCCGGGCCCGGAGTCGGCCGAGTCCTTCGCCCTCGAAGGCGGCGGCTCCGACCTGGATCACGGCGCTGTCCATCTGCATGGGATTGGGCCGGGAGACCCGAACACGGGTGTCGGAGGCGCCGGTGGCCAGGTTCACCGACCGGAGTCGGATTCCGCCCAGGTCGATTTCGGATCGCACGGCACCCAACTCCAACTTCAGGTCCGTGGGGACCGTGCCGCCCAGCCGGAGCTCCATCTCGCTCTCGGAGAAGTCTCCACCCCGCCGAAACCCGCGTCGGCCTGGGCTCGACCCTTCCGTGCCCACCCGGAGGACCCCGTTCTGGTAGCTGTGGATGGGCTGAAAGCTCTCTTCGTCGTATCGCATGCGGACCTGGTAGAGGCGGTCGGAACGGGCCGGATGCAGAGAGAAATGCCCGGCCCCATAGACGACCTCCACCGAGAGCGCGGATTCGGCCTGGGCCTGCCGGGAGGCCTGGAAGTCGCTCCAGGTCTGGGCCTCCGCCTGCAGCCCGGGGAGGCCCAGGAAGGGCAGGGCCAGGAGCAGGACGCCCGCCGCCCCTAATGCGTCAGTTCTCACGGGTGGATTCCGGTGGTGGGTCGGTGTCCGGCGTCTCTCCGGCCCGGTCGGCCGTGCCGCTCGGCGAGGGATCGCTCGGCGGGGGATCAGAGGGGTCCGTGTGGAAGGGATCGGGCTCGGGAGCCCAGGGATCCTCCCCACCCCCCCAGGACCAGCCCGGGCCGGCGTAGAGTGGGTCCCGACCGCCCCGGGACAGGACGACCGCGCCCAGCCCCACGGTGCCGACCAGGACGACCAGGAGCACCCCGACGAAGGTCAGGAGTCCGTGGAAGACCGAGAGCCAGGCACCACCCATCTGGAAGACCCCGGCCAGGGCGAAGGCCGCAAGCAGGAGGGCCAGGCCTCCGGCCAGCTGGATGGCCGGCCGCGAGGCGTCCAGGGACTCGAATCCCTGGAATCGGCCCCGGGCCACCCACTCTCCTGCGTTCCGAGCCACCGCCAGGAAACCGACCGTGGCGGCCAGGGCAACGGCCAGGGGAAAGAGAGGGAGCCAGAGCAGCATTACGGGGATCCCGATCACCGTGATGGCCAGGAGGACGATTCCGGCGATCCAGATCGGGAAGGAGAGGATGCCGGTCGCCAGCCCCACCACCGCGGAGCGCCCCGGTGCGTTCCGGGCCGTTCGCCCAACGAGCTCGAAGTGCCGGGGCAGGAAGTAGAGTGCCGCCAACCCCATCCCGAAGAGGATTCCGAAGGTGAGCAGGGTCTGGAGCACCTTCCCCACTCCCTGGGCCAGGTTCCCCAGGAACCCACGTCCATCGATTCGCGCTGGACGGGAGGGCCGCCGGGTGTCGGTCTCGGCTCCCAGGGCCGCCCGAACCTCCCGCTGGATCTCGTCTCTGAGGTCAGCCTCGGGACGATCCGGCACGGGTTGGATCCGGGTTACCCGTCCACCCACCTGGCCTCGGGCCGCATCGGTGCCCTCGGCGTCGGACCACCGAAGATCTCCACCGATTCGAGCGTCCTCGCCCAGGGAGAGGGAGCCCCCGAGGAGCAGCAGATCACCCTCGATCTCTCCCTCGAGGGTCACATTCCCGTCCAGGACCAGGACGGACCCGGCCACACGTTCACCGGCCTCGATCCGCACATCCTCTCCCACATGGATCCGGAGTTCGGGAGCCCGGAGATCCCGCACCGCCGAGGTGAGGGCTCGCAGACGATCGGTTCGGAGGATGAGGGACTCCACGGCCTCCCGCAGGTCGTCCGGGGATCCGACGAGGACCGGCGACGGCACCGCTTCCACCGGACGAAGCTCGCTGCGGAGACGCTCCTCCAGCGCACGGGCTCCCTGGGCCGGCTCTTCCTCCAGATCCGCGGGGGCGGACCAGTCACGGAGGAGTTCGGCAATCCCACCGTTGTCCGTGGCCACGGCTCGCCCCAGCAGGGTCCGCCACGCCACGTCCAGAGCGTCACCCCGCTCGTATCGACCGAGCTCCTCTCCGTTGGCCAGGATCCGGCCCTCTCGCAGGGTGATGTCCAGGGACTCTCCGTCGTCGAACTCCACCTCGATGGTGGCCTGTTGGCTGGTGACCGTGACCTGGTTGAACACGATGGTACGGTCCACCTCCTGAGCCCCCAGGGGAGCCGTCAGAGCCAGAAGGAAGCCGGTGACCAGAAGGCTCAGAACCAGACCCATCCCATATCGGGGAGTCCGTGGCCTGACGGCCTGCCGGGACTGGGCGTGCTTATGCATGTCGACCCGCCATGAAGGGGGGAGAAATAACCGTTCGATAGAGCACCCAACCCGAGACTGCCGTGGCCACCCAGAGCGCGGCCAGGACCCCAAGGGCGATCTCCGGAGACGCCGCCACCGAGGTGACGGCCTCCCAGGCTGCTAGAAGGAGAGGGGAGTCGAGGACGAATCGAGTCGCCTGACTCGCCAGGGCCTCGAGTCCGTCGCCCACCCGCCAGCTGAGGAAGGACATCAGCCCTCCGGGGGTGATCAGGGGATGCGAGAAGACGACGCCGGCCACCAGCAGAATCGCCAGGGTCGGGACCGCCGCCAGGGCGCTGAGCCACCCCCATCCCTTCCGGGAAGAGGGAAGCAGACGAGCCGCGGCTCCCAGGGCTCCTTCACCCCACGAGAGGATCCGCTCGAGTCCAGCCGGGGCGGGCGCTCGGGCCTCGGAGGCCTCGAAGGCCTCCATGACTCGCGCCGAGAACCCCGGAGAGGGCTCGAGACGGGGGAGTGTGGTCAGTGACTGAAAGACCGTCTCCCACTCCTGAAGCTGGATCCGGCAGGGAGCGCATCCGTCCAGATGAGCCATCACCTGACGCCGCTCACCCCCTGCAAGGGCACCATCCAGGAAATCCTGAAGCCGGTCCGCCGCAAGGTGTCCGTCCGCGATTACGTCACGGGTCGGGAGGAGGGCCCGGGTCCGAGCCGCCATTCGCTCCAGGAAGGAGGGGCGGGCCGGGAGCTGGGCCATGACGCGCGTCCCGAACTCCGGAGAGGGCTCCAGGGCAGGGAGATCATCCAGCTCCGAGAAGAGGAGGCTCCACGCCTCCAACTCCGAGGCGCACCGGGCGCAGGTCGCCAGGTGGGATTCCACCGGGGCCTGCCCCTTCGCCGGGAGCTCCCCTTCCAGGTAGGCCTGGAGGGTCTCGCTGCTCAGATGTTCGCTGGGCTCGTTCACCTTGATCTCTCCGCTGTCGGTCCTGCTGTGGGATCATCCACCCCTACGAAAGTCCGACCCCTCGGGTTTCGTTTCGTCATGCCGTGGCTCCGGCGAGCATTTCCTTGAGCTCGGCTCGGCCCCGGTGGATGTAGGTCTTCACCGTCCCCAGGGGAACGTCCATGATCTCGGAGACTTCGTCATAGCTGTGCCCCTCCACGTGGCGGAGGAGGACGGCGGTCCGATATTCGGGACGCAGGCGTCCCATGGCCTCTTCGATCTGCCCTCCCAGTTCACGGTTCTCCACGTACTCGTCGGGAGCTTCTCCCCGGTCGGTGAGGGTGATCCGGCTCCGCTCCTCCTCCTCGGGGGAGTTGGCCGTCGGCGATCCGTGGATGGAGACCGTGTCAAGTTCACGCTTGCGAAGGCGATCGATGGCCATGTTGTTGGCCACCTTGAAGATCCAACTCGAGAACTTGTAGCTGGGGTTGTAGGTGTGAATGGCGTTGAAGGCCTTAACGAAAGCCTCCTGGGCCACGTCCTCGGCCACTTCCCGGTCCCGGACCATCCGGAATACGAGGGAGAACACGGGCCTCTCATAGCGTGAGAGAAGCTCGCGGAAGGCACGCTGTCGGCCTTCGCAGGCCTGGGCGGCCAGCTCCCGATCATCCAGCTGGGCGTAGTCCAACGGGTTCCGGTCTCCGTGCGTGACTGGTCAGTGAGTCGACTCCGGCTGGGGGTAGGTCCGGATCCCCCCTCCGGTCTTCCCTACGAACGGGGCTTCCATGAAGTTTCAGCGTCCGGGCTTTCGCACTGCCCCTACCATCAATTTTACGCAAATCATCCCTCATGGCGACAACACCCGACGCCCGTCCCCACAAGGGGGAGGACCGAAAGCGTCAGGTCCAGACGATCTTTTCGGAGATCGCACCCCGCTACGACCTCCTGAACCACGTCCTCAGCCTGAACATCGACCGGCGCTGGCGCAGGAAGGCCGTGGACCGTCTGGAGGTGCCGGTGGGAGACCCCGAGGTCCGCGTGCTCGACGCCTGTGCGGGGACCTACGATCTGGCCCTCGAGCTCACAGACCGGGCTGGATTCGAGGGAAGGGTGGTCGCCTCCGACTTTGCCCGTCCGATGCTGGTGGAGGGGAAGGAGAAGGTACGTCGGTCGCCGATATGGCCAGTGTGCGGCGACAGTCTTCGCCTTCCCTTCGCCGATGGGACCTTCGATCGGGCCATGGTGGCCTTCGGGGTCCGCAATCTGGCGGACGTGCAGGGCGGATTCCAGGAGTTCGCCCGGGTTCTGCGTCCGGGAGGCCGGCTGGTCGTGCTCGAGTTCACGACCCCGCCCAATCCGGTGACCCGGCGGCTCTACCTCTTCTACTTCCACCGGATCCTGCCCCTGATCGGCAGGGTCGTCTCGGGCCACCCCTGGGCCTACACCTATCTGCCCGAGTCTGTCAGGGAGTTCCCCGGACCGGACGAGCTGGCGGGTCTCCTCGAGAGCTCCGGATTCGACGGCGCCGAATGGAGCTATCTCACTGCCGGGATCGCGGCCATCCATATCGCATGGAAAAGCGACCCTGCGGCTCAGGGATGATCCCAGGGGGTGACGGTCCCGTCGGTGGCGAGCCGGTACATGGGACCGATCTCGTCCAGCCCGGGTCCGAAGGCCTCCGCGTCACCCACCAGGAGGATCGTCATCCGGTCAGGGTCGATGTAGCGACTTGCCACGCGATGGACATCGTCGGGACCCACGTTCTGGATCCCGGCCAGGTACCTCTCGAGCCAGTCCTCCGGTAGACCCTGAGCCAGATCGCCCATCCGCCGGGATACGACCTGTCGGGAGGACTGGAAGGCGAAGACGTACCCGTTGGCGATCTGGTCCACTGCCCGATCAACCTCGCTGGCGGCGGGGGGCCGTGATCTGAAGTCGCCCAGGATCTCCAGCAGGAGGTGCACTGCCTCCACGGTCCGGTCCGATCGGGTCGCCGTCACCGCCCCCAGGAGCCCTTCGTACCGGACGGGAGTGGTCCAGAGCGACGAAGCCCCGTAGGCCATTCCCTCTTCGGTGCGCACTCTGCTCATGAGACGGGAAGTGAATCCTCCACCCCCGAGGATGAGGTTTGCGACCCGAGAGGCGAAGTAGTCCGGTGAGTCTTCCTGCCGAAGACCACCGGTATGGGCCATGATCACGGTGGTCTGGTCCAGCTCCCGTGGGAGGATGAACACGCCTCCCTCGGTCCTGAGGTCGGGAGTGGCCGGTTCCGGGAGTTCCTCTCCACACTCCGGCCAGCCCTCGAGGAACGCCCGGATCCGGGGCTCGGCCTCCTCCCAGGTCAGGTCCCCCGCGATCCCCACGATGAGCCTCTCCCGGCAGAGCAGGCGATCCTGCAGGGACTCGAGGCGCTCGGCGCTGAAGTGCTCCTCGGCCAGATCGGCCTCCTCCATGACCCAGCCCACCGGATGATCGCCGAACATGAGCCGGTTGAACTCGTCGTACGCCAGTCCGGAGGGGTTGTCGGCTCGCCGCCGAACCCGTTCCAGCTCCTGTCCTCGCCAGACCTCCACCGCCTCCCGGTCGAAGCCCGGACGGGTCAGGATCGCCTGGAAGAGCTCCATCCCCTCGTCCAGGGTCGAACGGAGGCTGTTCAGGGAGGCGTAGCTCCCCGACCCTCCGCTTCCGAATCCCAGTTGCAGCGCCAGGAGGTCGAGGCGTCGACTCACGGAGTCCGGAGGAAGTTCGGTGGTTCCGCCATTCCGGAGGAAGGTAGAGAACCCCGAGATGGGGCCCAGCTCTCGACGCGGGAAATGGACGACCCCGCCCTCCATCTGGACGAAGACGTCGACCAGAGGAAGGGACGGATCGTGGAGATGGTACACGGGCACCCCGGCCACCTCGTATTCCGACGCCTCAGGAGGGTCCAGCTCCAGGTCCGGGACCGGAAGCGCCTCCACCGCCGCACGACCGATGGGACGAGGTCCCTCGATCCCGCCGGTGCGGAGGGTATCGCTCGGAGGTCCCGGGGCGGGTCCGGTGGAGGCGGCGCTTCCGGGGCCCGCACAACCGATGACCACAAGGACGAGGGGGACGAGGCTCAGCCGCGGGAGGCGAATCATGGTCGGTGCCCCTCTTCCGGTGGAGCGGACTCGGGGTGCCCGGACAGGGCCCGACCATTCGAGTCGTCGGCGTCCGCGTCGCGCCTCAGGATCCCTACCGTGCGAGACTCGGGGGTGAAGTACCGCTCGATCACCCCCGTCACGTCACGGGCCTCCACGGCCCTCATCCGGTCCTGGGACTCGAAGGTCCGCCGCCAGTCACCCCATAAGGCGTGAGAGCGACTGAGCTGAAACGCCAGGTTCAGGCTGGAGGTGAGCCGGCGCACCCCCGCGGCCTCCAACCGGCGGCGGACCCGCTCCAGTTCATCGGCGCTGGGGGGCTCGTGGCGGAGGCGGTCCAGCTCCTCGTAGATCACGGCCTCCACCTCCTCGGGGGTGTGGGGAGACCGGGGTGTCACCTGGATGGTGAACAGCCCGGGGTATCGGCCGGCCGGAGTGGTGCTCGCCGTCACCGAGGTGGCCAGGCGCTCCTCTCTGATGAGCCGTCGGTGGAGCCGGGCGTCCTGGCCGGCGACCAGGAGGCTCGAGAGCACGCTGAGGGCGGGGGCGTCGGGGTGGTAGGTCGAGGGAATCTTCCACCCCAGGAGAAGCTGGGGTTCGGCGTCCCATCGGAGCTCCACCCTCCGCTCTCCTCGCTGCTCGGGCTCCCGGGCCAGCACCGGTGGGGGAGGATTCCCCCGCTCCATGGGTCCGAAGTAGTCCCGGGCCCACACCCTGGCCGAGTCGGCGTCGAAGTCGCCCACCATGGCCACGATGGTGTTGTTGGGGCCGTAGTACCGCCGGTAATAGCCCTCCACCTCGCGGCGCGAAAGGTTCTGGATGTCGGACATGTGTCCGATGGGAGCCACTCCGTAGGGATGGACCTGGAAGGCGGCGGCCATGTGGGCCTCCCAGAGCCGCCCGCCCGGGCTGGTGTCGATCCGGCTCCGGCGCTCCTCGGCGATGACGTCGCGCTCGGCGTAGAATTCGCGGAAGACCGGGTTGCGCATCCGGTCGGCCTCCATGACGAACCAGAGCTGGGCCCGGTTGGACGGAAGCTCCACGAAGTACTCGGTGGCCTCGTAGTTGGTGGTAGCGTTGAGGCCCCGGGCTCCCGCCCGGGAGAGGATCTCGTCGAACTCTCCCCCCACCACGTGGACCCGGGCCGAATCCTCGAGGGCCCGTATTCGGGCCTCGAGCTGGGAGAGCCGCTCGTCATCGGGTTCAGGCAGTCGCCCCCGGGCCTGGACCAGCGAGTCGTGGGCCGCGTCCATCTGTTCGAAGAGCTGGAGTTCAGCCTCCAGGTTCCGCGTCCCGATGGTGGTGGTTCCCTTGAAGAGGAGGTGCTCCAGGAAGTGGGCGATCCCCGTGTGACCCAGCGCCTCGTTCACACTCCCCACGGGCACGTGGACCACGAACGACACGGTGGGAGCCCCGGGGCGAGGAAGGAGGAGGAAGTGCATCCCATTGTCCAGGGTGAACTCGTCGACCGGGAGGTGCACCTCCTGAGCCACCAGGCTCTTGGGACCGGGTGGAAGCACCCCTGGGGGGATCACCCCGGATACCAGCAGGAGGAGCAGGGGAGGGGCAAGACGGCCCCACCACCCGCCAATCATCCCTCGGGCTTGAGGAGCTTCCCGCTGGACGGGGATCATCGAGGCTCGGGTTGGCATCGGGGGCAGAGGAAGGCGGAACGGTTTCCGAATACGATCCGCTGGACCGTTCCCGGGCATCGGGGGCACGAGGCCCCATCTCGTCCGTATACCCTGAGACGGGGTGCATAGCTCCCTTCCCACCCCTGGGCGGTCCGGTAGTCCCGAAGGGTCGTGCCCCTCGCCTCGACGGCCTCCCGGAGTACGGCCCGAATGGAACGATGCAGCCGCCGAGCCGCAGGCGGATCGATCCGAGCCGAGGGGGTGCGAGGGTGGATCCCGGCCCGGTGAAGAGCCTCGTTGGCGTAGATGTTTCCGATCCCCGCCACCTTCCGCTGGTCCAGGAGCCAGGAACGGACGGGGGAGATGGATCGACTCAGGGCCTCCGCGAGGGCTGCTGCGGTGAAGTGGGCTCCGAGGGGTTCGGGCCCGAGCTCGCTCGCCCACTCCGTGTACTCTTCGGGCGTGAGGAGCTGGATGCGCCCAAAACGTCGAACGTCATGGTAGATCAGCGCTCCCTCAGGATCGAGGGGGAAGACCAGCGCCGGATGGGTCGGGGGAGGGGACGGATCCTCGGAGGTACGGTGGAGGAGGCGTCCGGACATCCCCAGGTTCACCACCAGGCGCGCTGCAGGCTCGAGGTGGATCACGATGTTCTTCCCTCGGCGGGTGACCTCGGTGATCCGCCGGGTCTTCATCGACTCGGCCACGGTCCCGGGGTCGCCGTCCAGCACATCCGAGTGGATGACCCGGAGGCCGGTGACCCTCGCGCCCACCAGTGGGTCCCGGAGACCTCGCACGATGGTCTCGGCTTCTGGGAGTTCCGGCATGACGGGGAGGGGCGCTGCCGTCAGGAGGGGGTCAGGGCTCGCCAGCCGATGTCGGTCCGGTAGCTCTTTCCCTCGAAGGCGATGGCCTCGACCCCTTCGAGGCTCCGGGCTCGGGCCTCCTCCAGATCCTGACCCAGCCCCACCACCGACAGGACCCGTCCCCCGGCTGTGACCAGGGTGTCATCCTCCCAGCGGGTGCCGGCATGGAAGACGAGAAGGTCGTCTCGCTCCTGGAGCTCAGGGGCGATCGTGATGGCTCGACCGGTCTCGTAGGCCCCGGGATACCCCTGGGAGGTGAGGACGGTGTTGAGGGCCGAGCGACCATCCCAGCGGATCTCGACTCCGGCGATGCTGCCCCCTCGAGCCACCGCCACCAGGGGCTCGAGGATCGAGTCGTCGAGGAGGGGAAGGACCACCTGGGCCTCGGGATCGCCGAAACGGCAGTTGAACTCCACGACCTTGGGTCCTGCGGGGGTGGACATGAGGCCGGCATAGAGGACGCCTCGGAAGGGACTGGCCGAGCCCTCCAGGGCATCGAGGATCGGGAGGAAGATGTCTTCCTTCACCGTTCGCAGGAGCTCATCCGACGCCAGAGCGATGGGCGCATACGCCCCCATCCCCCCGGTGTTGGGACCCGTGTCTCCTTCTCCCACCCGCTTGTGGTCCTGGGATGGAAGCAGGAGAGAGACGTGGCGGCCATCGGTGAGGCCGAAGACGGAGAGCTCCTCGCCCTCCATGAACTCCTCCACGACGATTTCGGCCCCAGCGTCACCGAAGGCCCGTTCCTCCAGCATCTCCCGAGCCGCCTCCAGTGCCTCTTCCACAGTGGAACAGATGATGGCACCCTTGCCGGCGGCCAGTCCCGAAGCCTTGACCACCAGCGGCACCGGATGCTCCCGGATATAGGCTTCGGCGTCGGCCCAGCGACGAAAGCAGCGGTATCCGGCCGTCGGAACGCCGACCCGCTCCATGAGCTCCTTGGCGAAGGCCTTGGAGGACTCGATCCGGGCCGCCGTCGAGGTGGGGCCGAAGATGGGCAGCCCCCGCTTCCGGAAGGTCTCGACGATTCCTCCGGCCAGGGGCTGTTCCGGACCCACCACTGTGAGCGAGATCCCACGTCCTTCCGCCCAGGAGGCCAGACCCTCCGCGTCGGTGGGAGCCAGGTCCACCCCCTGGGCCAGCGGAGCCATCCCGGGATTGGGACGAGTGGCGAAGAATTCTGCCGAGGGCGCATCCCGCCTCAGCTTCCAGAGGAGGGCGTGCTCCCTCCCACCGTGACCGACAATGAGGATCTTCATGGGGCGAACACTATCCGGAGAAAAGAGGACTGTCAAAGCCCATCACGGGCTCCTGCCCCACCCCCCACCCCCCGGGGTCTCCAGGATGAGGCGATCGCCGGGCTTCACTTCGGCCCCCCCGATGGGAGGCAGTTCCACCTCCCGCCCGTCCGCGCGAACGACTCGATGTCGCCCTCGGGCGCCTGGGGCACCTCCCTTTCGGCCATAGGGTGGCACGACCCGGTGCTGGCCCAGCACGGACAGCGAGAGGGGTCGCAGAAAGCAGAGTTCGCGAATGACCCCGTCCCCTCCCGTCCACCGGCCCGACCCTCCCGATCCGGACCGCAGACCGAAGCGTTCGACCCTCACAGGGTAGCGACGCTCCAGGACCTCGACGTCGGTGATGGCCGTGTTCGTCATGTGGACCTGGGTGGCATGGGGCCCGTCGGATCCCGGTCCCGCCCCGGCCCCACCGGCCACCGTTTCGTAGTAGGAACTCGAGTCGTCCCCGAAGAGGACGTTGTTCATGGTGCCCTGGCTGCAGGCCGCCACTCCGAAGGGCTTGAGCAGGGTGTCCACCAGCCGCTGGCTCGTCTCGATGTTCCCCCCCACGACGGCGGGACATTCCCATGGGTCGGAGGGGAAGCGGGGGTTGAGGATTCCTGTGGGAAGGAGGAGGCGAACGGGCTCCATGAGTCCCTCGTTCAGCGGGAGGTCGGTCCGAGCCAGAAGTCGGAGGACGTAGAGCACCGCGCTTCGCGTGATCGCCTCGGTGGCGTTCAGGTTCCCCGGATGCACGCCGGCCGACCCCTCGAAGTCGAAGGTGGCCTCCCCGCCCTGGATCCGGATCGTCACTTCCAGGGACGTTCCGTCGTCCAGCATCTCCCTGGCCCGGTACGATCCGTCCTCCATCTCACCGAGGATCCGGCCCATGCGTCGAGCGGCACGGGTCCTCAGCTTCGTCATGTGCCGCTGGACCACCTCACGCCCCTCCTCGAGGCTGAGGGACCGAAGGAGGTTCGCCCCCATGTGGTTCGCCGCCACCTGGGCGGCGAGGTCCACCAGGTTTTCCTCCACGGCCCTGGAGGGATGGGGTCCGGAGCTGAGGAGCTCCCGCATCCCTTCCCAATCCGCCTCTCCCGAACGGACCAGGTGGCAGGGGGGAATCACGACCCCCTCCTCGGCCAGCGTCCGCGCCTCGGGAGGCATGGAGCCGGGGCGGGAGCCGCCGATCTCGGCATGGTGGGCCCGGCTCGCCACGTATCCCAGGAGGGTCGAGCCGTCGGCCTGGGACGGAGTGGTCTCCTGGAAGACGGGCGTGATCACCGTCACGTCGGGGAGGTGGGATCCGCCGTGGCCCGGATGGTTGGTCGCCACCACGTCTCCGGGGGACATCTCAAGGGTCTCCGCCACGGCCCGGACGCAGACGCCGAGGGCACCCAGGTGAACGGGAATGTGGGGGGCGTTGGCCACGAGTCGGCCCCGGGGGTCCAGAAGGGCACAGGAGAAATCCCGACGCTCCCGGATGTTCACGGAGAGGGCGGTCCGACGGAGCTGGGCGCCCATCTCTCCCACGAGGGCCTGGAAGCGCTGGACGAAGAGCTCCTCCTGGACGACGGGATGCTCGGAGGCGAGGTCCTGGAAGGAGCCCTTCCCGGGCTCGTCAGAGGTCAGATCCAGGGTGCCATCGGCCAGCACGACGCCCTTCCACCCAGGCGGGACCACCACGGAGGTGTGGGGTCCCCGGACGAGGCCGGGGCCGCCCAGCGTCATCCCCGGTGCCAGTCCCTCGGCGTCCCAGATCGACACCTCCTGCCAGCGTCCCTGAAACCAGCTGCGTTCTCCTCGGACTCCGGGTGCGTTGATGGGATCGGGCCGAGGGAGGGCGGACACGGGCTCGCGATGGGCCGCCGCGGTGACCCGGACCGATTCGACTTCCACCTCGCGGTCCCGGACCCTGTGACCGAAGACCCCTTGGTACGCACGCTCAAAGGCCTCGAGAAGGGCCTGGCTCTGGAGTTCCTCCCCCTTCCGGGGAAGGGGGACGGGGAGGGTGGACTCCTGACCCCGGTAGCGGAGGTGGGCCGTACGGGAGCGGATCCGGACCTCGGGCTCCGGCACCCCTTCCTCCACCACCCCGGCCCGGGCCTCCTGAGCCAGTTCATCGAGAAGGTCGATCAGGGGAGCACCGGCGAGCTCGCTCAGAGGCCTCAACAGCTCCCCGATGGCGAACCGCTCCACCACGGCGTGACCCAGGCCGACGGCACTGAGGACGCCGGCGCTGGCGGGGACGAGCACCCGGCCGACGCCCAGTCGATCGGCGAGTTCGCAGGCGTGCTGAGGGCCGGCGCCCCCGAAGGCCACCATGGCGTATTCGGTGGGATCGTAGCCCTTTCGGACCGAGATCCGTCGGACCGCGTCGGCCATGCGGTCGTTGGCCAGTTTCAGGAATCCCTCCAGGAGGTCTTCGAGGGACGGGGAGGGACCTGGGAGATCGCGAGCGGCGGCGAGCTCCTCCTCGGCTCGGGCTCGGGCCGCGGCCCGGTCCACCGGAATCTCGAACCGGGCTGGATCGATCCGGCCGAGCAGGAGATTCACATCGGTGAGAGTGAGGGGACCGCCGGCCCCGTAGCAGGCGGGCCCCGGGTGGGCTCCGGCGCTCCCGGGGCCCACCTGGAGTCCATCGGGGCCCACCTCACAGATCGATCCTCCTCCGGCTGCAACGGTTTCAATCGCCAGCGCCGGACTGCGCAGCCGGGTGGTGCCCACCTGGTGCTCCTCTACCACCTCAGGGCCGTCGTCGCAGCGGGCTACGTCGGTGCTGGTCCCCCCCATGTCCAGTGTCAGTACCTGGTCGGTACCCGCCCGCCGGCCGATCAGGGCGGCGCCCATGACGCCTCCGGCCGGGCCGGACAGGAGGGTCTCCCGGGCCCGTATCCCCTCGCCCCGGGTGAGTCCCCCTGAACTGGTGAGGATCAGGACTCGATCGCCCGGGATCCCCGCCAGGACGTCCTCCACGTAGCTGGCGATCACCGGGCTCAGAGTGGCTTCCACCACCGTGGTCTCGGCGCGTCGGAGGAGGTGGGAGAAGGGAGCCGCCTCCGAAGAAGCGACCACGCACTCCAGGCCCCGATCCCGGAGGAGCCGGCTCACCTCCTCCTCATGGTCCGGATGTCGAGGTGAATGGAGGAGCACCACGGCGGCGGCCTGAATCCCGGCGTCCAGCAGCGCGTCGACCCGGGTGCCCAGGCCTTTCAGGTCCAGGGGGGTCACGACGGTCCCGTCCACACCTCGGCGTTCCGTCACCTCCGCCACCTCCCGGGTGAGCGGTGCGGGACGGCTTCGGAGAGGGTCGAAGAGGTCTGGCCGGGTCTGGTCCCCGATTCGAAGCAGGTCCCCGAACCCCCGAGTGATGAAGAGGGCGGTCGGAGCCCCGGTCCGCTCCAGGAGCGCGTTGGTGGCCCGGGTCGTGGCCAGGCGAAGACGAAGGGAGTCGGGGAGGGGTGTGTTCGCCGGGGTGCCGGTGACGAGGCGGGCGGCCAGGAGCGGGGCCGGCTCGGAGGTCCGGAACTCCACGGCGTCGCCCTTCGAGGGCGGGCGGGCCGGCTCGGAGGCAGGTGGACCCTGGCTGGCCGCGTCGTCCTTCGGCAAGGGCTCGAGTTGCACACGGCCATCGGAGGGATCGAAGCCCGCGACCCGACCCAGGAGCCGGCCGTCGCGCTGCTGGTGAAGGGTACAGCCGGTCACCAGGTCCACGGGGCCGGCCCAGGGCGCCTCGATGCGCACACTGAAACCGGGTCCGGACTCCACGACACGAGCCCGAAGGGCGCTCGTCGAGAGCACCTTCACCCGCCGGGTCCGCCCCTCGGGGTCCAGGGCCACGCAGTCGGTGAAGGTGCCTCCGGTGTCGATCCACACGTCCCACCGACCCGACCCCGTCCTTCCGGGCAAGACGTCCTCCGAGGTCACCACCCGGCGCCGGGTCGGTCGCCTCCGCCCCTGAGGGTCTCGAAGATGGAATCGCGCATCTTTCGGGCCGCCGACGTGAGGTCATCGACGAACTCGCGAGCCTCCTTCTGATAGGCCGCGGCGGCGTCGCCGAAGTCCTCGGTGTAGGGGGTCTCGGGGTCGTCCCGGCGGACGTAGTCTCCCCGCAGTACCCGATCGTACTCCCCGCTCTCCAGCCACTGCCGAAGCTCGGACACGCGGAGCACGTAGAAGGGGTGGGTCGTGCCCAGGAGGTTCAGCACCTTGAAGACCGAGTCGGCCACGTCTTCACTCTCCCGGTACGCTTCCGCCTGCTCCAGGAACGCGGTCACGTTCATCTCGTCGGGTCGCCCACCACCGGCCATCTTCAGCATGGCCCGGTAGACGACTCGGGGATCCTGGACCCCCAGGAGACCGGCTCGGTCGGCGGAGAGTTCGCTCTTCCGATACCATTCGAGGAGGGCGATGAGGATGCCCCTGGCCGCCAGCCCCACAATGGGAAATCCCCGTTCGGCCAACTGGACGAGGATCACGAGCATCGTCCGGTACAGGACATGGCCGCTGAGGATGTGGCCCACCTCATGGGCCATCACGTACTGGAGCTCGTCGTCATCCAGGAGGTGCACCGTGCCCGAGTTCAGGAGCACGAAGGGCTTGTCCATCCCGTAGGCCCCGGCGTTCACCATGGGGGTCTGGGAGACGAAGAGGGGATAGGGCTCGGGGGCGTCCAGCGTGCGCAGCACTTCCTGATAGAGCTGATGCACGTGTCCAAACTGCCGATGTGAGACCTCCACCGAGTTCGCCTGGAAGGCCAGTCGGATGGGCTTCTCCCCGAAAAAGCCGAAGAGCTTGCGCAGCACCTCGTCGAAGATGGGGATTCCCCGCAGGGCGTGGAGGGCGGCCCGATCCGCAGGGTGCTCCCAGGTCCGGGAGGAGATTCCCGTGAGGATGCGGCGGGAGCGAGCATCTTCAGTCCCTTGTTCGGGGCTGTCGTGGGGGTCCCGGCCGGAGCCGTCAGCCGGGTCGCCGGATGGATCGTTGGTCTGCATCGTCGTCTCCTGGAGGTGCCCGCCGGAGCGGGGGAGGGTGGAAGGAGCCCGGTCCGGGTGAGAAGGTCCGATTCGCCCGAGGGCGCCTGTCTTCAAGTACGGTCGGCCCTCGGGGAAGTTTCAGCGGGGCGAGGACTCCTGGGGCTGGGACCCGGTCTCAGCCTCCCGCCTCGTGAGCGCGAGGGAGAGCCCCAGTGCGATTCCCGCCAGGAGGAGTAAGGCCCCCAGAACGGCGGTCTCCCATCCGGCTCGGGCGGTGACTCGACCGATGGCAGCGAAGGCGATTCCCAGCCACCGGACCCGGGAGTCGGACGGCGCCTCGTCACCCAGGCCGGTGAGGTGCTCCAGCCGAAGGTGCTCCTCCGTGGAGTGGAGGAGGAGGAGCACTCCGGAGATGCCCACCGCAACCCCAGCCGTCGCCAGGGAGGGAGCCAGGAGGGCGAGGCCGGCCCGAAGGCCCGCGGGCCGGGAGGTGAGGCGCCGCCACGGCCGGACCCCTCCAGGGCTCGCCATTGCGGTGGCGAAAAGTCCCAGAAGCAGGACGCCGATCAGGGCGATGCCCCTTTGCCCGAGCCAACGCTCGACGGTCCAGATCCGGTCCATGAGCTCGACGAAGTCGGCGTCCTCCTCGTCGTCGGGAAAGGCCCGGATCGAGTCGGGACCCTCCTCGGCCAGCTCGGTCATTCGCTCCTGGAGTCGGTCCTCGATGGGCTCGAGCACCCGGTCCGGTGGACGACAGTCCGGGAGGTCCCTCAGCACCTCGATCTCGGACCGGCCGTCGCCCAGACGATCGCGCAGGGCCTCCCACCCGATGCGGATCTGGTCGCCGAGGCCGCACTCTTCTCCTGCGCCCAGGCGCTCCAGGAGCTCTCCCTCGATCCGTCGAGCCAGGACGGGGCGTTCCTCCTCTACGGGGATACGGAATGCGCCTCCTTCTTCAGGGAAGGCTCTTACCCAGTCGCTCAGCTCGCGGACGATCTGTTTGGCCTTCCCGTCGGTGTGCTCCCGGTCGAACTCACCACGCAGGAGCTGGTGGAGGTCGGGAAGGCTGATCTCCAGGCGGGTCCCCCGCAGGACCTCGAGCTCCTCGATGTCCTGGAGTTCCCGAGCGGAGCCCGACACCCCGATCCGGTAGAGCTCCTCGGAATCCAGAAGCCCATGGACTTCCTCGGGGTCCGAGCTCAGCGAGAGGAGTCGCTCGGCAGGAACGGCGACGGCCAGCCCCAGGATCCAGAGACAACAGGCCGTGCCGGCCAGGAAGCGATTCACGGCTCAGGCTTCCAGCGCCGCCTCCAGGTCGGCCAGGAGGTCGTCGATGCCTTCGATGCCCACCGAGAGCCGGACCAGCCCATCGGTCACGCCCATGGCCGCACGTCGGTCCGGCGGTACCGATGCGTGGGTCATGAGGGCCGGCACGCCGATGAGGGACTCGACGCCACCCAGGGATTCCGCCAGGGCGAACAGACGGGTGCCCTCGACGAAGCGCCGAGCGCGGTCTCCGTCGCCGAGCTCCACGGAGACCATGCCCGTGAACCCGGACATCTGGCGCATGGCCAGCTCGTGCTGGGGATGGGAGGGAAGGCCGGGGTAGTGAACGGCTTTCGTCCTTTCGTGACCCTCGAGGAAGCGGGCCACGGCCAGGCCGTTGGCGTTGTGGGCCTGCATGCGGAGGTGGAGAGTCTTGGTGCCCCGGAGGACGAGCCAGGCGTCCATGGGGCCGGGCACCGCACCGGTGGACTTCCGGACGAAGAGGATCTCCTCGGCGAGGTCGTCGTCGTCCAGAACCAGGGCGCCCCCGATGACGTCCGAGTGCCCGTTCAGATACTTCGTCGTGGAATGGACGACGATGTCGGCGCCCAGCTCCAAGGGCCGCTGGTTGAAGGGGGTCGAGAAGGTGTTGTCGACCATGAGGTGGGCGTCGCCCTCGTGGGCGATCTCCGCCAGCGCCTCCAGATCGCAGAGCCGCATCATGGGGTTCGTGGGAGTCTCGACGTGGACCAGGCGGGTCTCCGGCCTCATCGCGTCGCGAACCTGATCCGGATCCCGGCTGTCCACGAAGGTGAACTGGATCCCCAACCGGGCCAGCACACGGGTGAACATGCGGTTCGTCCCTCCGTAGGTATTCTCCTCGCTCACCACGTGATCGCCGGCATCGAGGGTCTTGATCACGGCCTCGATGGCTGAGAGCCCGCTGGCGAAGGCGATGCCGTGCCGACCTCCCTCCAGCCCCGCCAGATTGCCTTCCAGGGCTTCGCGCGTGGGATTCTGGACCCGGGCGTACTCGTACCCCAGGTGTCGTCCCAGCTCGGGCTGACGATAGGTGGACGTCTGATAGATCGGGGGCATGATCGCACCCGTCGTGGGGTCGGGTTCCTGCCCCGCGTGGATGGCTCGGGTGGCGAACGAGAAGCTGCGGTCGGGTTTCTGGCTCATGGCTGCTCGGGTTGATCTGGGTGAGCGTCGCGGTCACAGTGGATCGGAGCCGCAGGCGAGACGTAGGTCTCAAAAGGTGCACGAAGGTCCCGCATGACGCCATGGGCCGCCGGAGAGTGCGCCGCCTTCGGTGCGGGGCCTCGTTGACACCGACCGTGCGTGCGGTGAGAGTTTCTGGATTCGACCCTGGCCGGCAGGATTGGCCTCATTCGGAGTGGCTTGCCTCCCTGGCCTCGCTTCCCTCATCCCAGGATCCCATGACGATTTCCCTTCCCAGCGACCTCATGGTGAGCGTCTCCGGCTTCAGAGGTCGGGTCGGCGCCCCATTGACTCCTGAGCTCATCGGTTCCCTGGCTGCGGCCTTCGGCGCCTTCCTCCAGCTCGAGGGTTCCGGAGACACCGTGTACCTGGGTCGGGACTCCCGGACCTCCGGTGCCATGTTTACGGGCGCCGCCCGTGCGGGACTGGTCTCGGTGGGAGCCCAGGTCGTGGACGTGGGGATCGTTCCCACCCCCACCCTTCTCCTGGCCGCCGAGGAGGCGGGAGCCGCTGGAGCGTTGGGGGTCACGGCGAGCCACAACCCAGCCGAATGGAATGCGCTGAAGTTCGCCGGGGGCGACGGTCTCTTCTTGGATGCGGACCGGATGGGTCGTTTCCAGACGTTTCTTCGTGAAGAGGAGATTCCCCGGGCACCCTGGGACGGGCTGGGCACTGTGTCGGAGGACCCGGATGCGGTGGCCAGACACACCAAGCGGATCCTCGAGCTTCCCTTCCTCGAGATCGACGCGCTTCGCCGCCGAGGGTTCCACGTGGCGCTGGACTGCGTGCGGGGCGCGGGGGGTCACATGCTTTCCGGTCTTCTGAGGGAGTTGGGGTGCAGGGTCTCCGGGATGGGCCTCGAACCCGATGGACACTTCCCTCGGGATCCGGAGCCGACCGCAGCGAACCTGGTGGAACTGGGCGAACTGGTGCGGAGTTCGGGCGCCGAATTCGGAATTGCGGTGGATCCTGATGTGGACCGCCTCTCCCTCGTGGACGGAGATGGAGAGGCCGTGGGAGAGGACCTCACCCTGGCGCTGTGCGCGCAGGTGGTCCTGAGCCGGGAGTGGTCCCAGGGACCGGTGGTGACGAACCTTTCCACGAGCCAGGTGGTGGAAGACGTGGCCCGAGCGGCCGGAGTCGAGTGCTTCCGCGCGCCCGTGGGTGAGGTGAATGTCGCCCGGCGGATGGAGGCGGAGGGCGCGGTGGTCGGTGGGGAAGGGAACGGGGGGATCATCCTTCCCCGTCTCCACCTGACGCGCGACGCTCCCGTGGGAGTGGCACTGATCCTGCAGCACCTCTGTGAAACAGGTGCCGGTCTTCGCGATGCAGTGGATCGCTGGCCCACCTACCACATCGTGAAAGAAAAGACTCCGTTCCCCAGGGAACGCGTGGACGAGGGCTATGCCGCTCTGCTGGAGGCCCTGGGTCCCGAGGCGAAGGGCGTCGACGCGGACCGGGAAGTGACGGTGGATCGTTCGGACGGACTTCGTCTCGCGTGGATGGAGCGGCGGGAATGGCTTCATGTTCGACCGTCCGGGACCGAGCCCGTCGTTCGGTTCATTGCCGAGGCCACAAGCGAGGCGCGAGCTCGACACCTCGTCAGCGAAGGCAGGGATGCTCTGGGAGCCTGACACCCCCACCCTGTCGACCCACTTGAATCCCCTTTGAATCGAAGGACAGCATATGTGTGGAATCGTGGGCTATGTGGGGCCGAAGCAGGCCTCCTCGATCCTTCTCCAGGGCCTCCGGCGCCTGGAGTATCGCGGATACGACTCGGCGGGAATGACGATCCTCGGTCCGGATGGCGACCTTCACACCGTCCGTCGGGCGGGAAAGCTGGACGAGCTGGAGAACGGACTCGACCGCGTCCCCCTGACGGGTCGATCCGGGATCGGGCATACCCGCTGGGCCACCCATGGACCGCCCACCGAGGGCAATGCCCATCCCCACCTTTCCGCCGACGGATCCATCGCGCTGGTGCACAACGGGATCATAGAAAATGCCGGGGTTTTGCGGAAAAAACTGCAGGCTGAAGGGGTGGAGTTCCAGAGCGACACCGATACGGAGGTGGTCGTCCACCTCATCGACCGTCTCTGGCCTGACGGGGGCACGCTGGAAGACGCAGTGGTGGCGGCCCTGGATCAGGTGATCGGCGCCTACGGCATCGCCGTGGTGAGTTCGAGGGACCCGGACAAGATCGTGGCCGCCAGACAGGGGTCGCCGCTTCTCCTGGGCGTGGGGAAGAACGGGGAGTTCCTGGTGGGGTCCGACGCCGCTGCGGTGGTGGCCCACACCCGCGAGGTCGTCTATCTGGACGACGGAGACTACGCCGTCCTCACTCCCGACGGCTACCGGACGTACCATCTCAGCCAGGGTCCGGTCCATCGGAAGGTCCACGAGGTGACCTGGGATCTGGCCGCCATCGAGAAGGGCGGCTTCGAGCACTTCATGCTCAAGGAGATCTTCGAGCAGCCGCAGACCCTGGAGGACGTGACCCGGGGCCGCCTGCTCGAGGAGGAGGGCTCGGCCCGCCTCGGTGGCGTGACCATCGGAGATCGGGAGCTGTTGTCCGTGAACCGCATCGTGATCACCGCCTGCGGGACCTCCTGGCACTCTGCCCTCATCGGCGAATACATGCTGGAGGAACTGGCCAGGATCCCCACGAAGGTGGAGTACGCCTCGGAGTTCCGATACAAGAATCCGGTGATCGATGAGAATACCCTCGTCATCGTCGTGAGCCAGTCGGGGGAGACGGCCGACACCCTGGCCGCCCTCCGGGAGGCGAAGCGGAGGGGCGCCCGCGTCATGGGAATCGTGAACGTGGTGGGCAGCTCCATCGCCCGGGAAACGGACTTCGGGGTCTACCTCCACGCCGGACCTGAGATCGGGGTGGCCTCGACCAAGGCCTTCACGAGTCAGGTCGCCGCGCTGGCCCTCTTCACCCTCTACCTCGCGCGCCGCCGCAACCTCTCCATTCTGGAGGGCCGGAAGCTGGTGAAGGCGCTTCAGGCCCTCCCGGGACAGGTGAGGGAGATCCTGGAGCAGCATGATGCGATCCGGACCCTGGCGGAGCGGTACAAGGACGCGCCCAACTTCCTCTATCTCGGCCGGGGGTATCAGTTCCCGGTGGCGCTGGAAGGGGCGCTCAAGCTCAAAGAGGTGAGCTACATCCACGCCGAAGGGTATCCGGCCGCGGAGATGAAACACGGCCCCATCGCCCTCATTGACGAGCGGATGCCCGTGGTCTTCCTGGCTCCCCATGACGGGGTCTATCACAAGGTCGTCTCGAACATCGAAGAGGTGAAGGCACGGGACGGTCAGGTCATCGCGGTGGTGAGCGACGGCGCCGTCGAACTCGACGGAAAGGTCGACCACTTCATCCGGGTACCGGAAACGCATCCTGCGCTTCTTCCCATCCTCACCTCCGTGCCCCTGCAACTCCTCGCCTACCACATCGCCGTCCTCAGGGGGTGCGATGTGGATCAGCCGAGGAACCTGGCCAAGTCCGTCACCGTCGAGTGATGCGGACGGTTCTCCAGCGGGTCTCCAGCGCCTCGGTGGTCATCGATGGCGCCACGAGTGGAGCCATCGACCAGGGACTTCTCCTGCTCGTGGGATTCACCCACGGAGACACCGAGGAGGACCTGCTCTGGATGGCCGACAAGATCCTGGGCCTCCGGGTGTTCAACGATGCCGAGGGGCGGATGAACGACTCGTTGGAGGAGGTGGGGGGTGGGGTCCTGGTGGTGAGCCAGTTCACGCTCTACGGTGACACCCGCAAGGGCCGTCGTCCCTCCTTCGTGGGAGCTGCCCCTCCCGAGGAAGCGATTCCCCTCTATGAGCGATTCATCGAGCTCCTGGAGGAGCGGGCACCGGGACCGGTGGAGACCGGAGAGTTCGGTGCCATGATGGAGGTCCGACTGAACAACGATGGGCCCGTCACCCTGGTCCTGGAACGCGGTCCCTCCGGGGTGGAACGGGGATGACGGCCGACCCCGGCGTGGATCCTTGGCCCTCTACCGTCTCCCCCCTGGTCCTGGCCTCGGCCTCTCCCCGCCGATCCGACATTCTGAATCAACTGGGGATCGATCACGAGGTTCACGCCTCGTCCATCGAAGAAGTCCCTCGGGCCGGAGAGCCACCTGAAGCCCAGGCCGAGCGCCTGGCCAGGGAGAAGGCTCTCCAGGTGGCCTCGGAGCTGAGCGGACGTCGGGTTCTGGCCGGGGATACGATGGTGGCACTGGGCGACGAGGTCATGGGGAAGCCTCGAGACGCGGAGGAGGCCATGAGGATCCTCCTCCGACTCGCCGGGAGGCAGCACCGGGTCGTGTCGGCTCTGGCCCTTCGGCTTCCCGGGGCTCCGGACCGGATTCGCTCCGGGGTGCAGGTGACCCTGGTTCGATTCCGCACCTTCGACGAGGTGGACGCCCGGGCCTACGTGGCCACGGGCGAGCCCATGGACAAGGCTGGTGCGTACGGAATCCAGGGCCTGGGAGCGGCGCTGGTCGAGGAGATCGAAGGGGACTACTCGGGGGTGGTCGGACTCCCGGTTCCGCTCCTCCTGGGCCTTCTGGAATGGGGAGGAACCCCGTACCGGTTTCCCACCCCTGCGGCACCCTGACGTCCCCTCCCCTCTGCTTCTTCAACAGCCTTCCAGCCCATCGGAACCCTGTCTCCGCCGCGTCAGCCGGGACCGTTCGTCTTGCCCCGGACAGGCCTCAGGCATAGTAATTCCGGGTCGCCTCCGCGCTCGATTCCGGTTCGAGTCGCGGGCTGAGCTCCCCCGACCCGGTCCATGCCATGTCTCCTACTCCCGCAATCCTGGCTCTTGACCAGGGGACCACGGGCACCACGGCCCTGGTCATCTCCTCCGATGGTCGGATCCTGGGCAGGGGCTACTCCGAGTTCACCCAGTACTTCCCGAAACCCGGATGGGTGGAGCACGACGCCGACGAGATTCGGGATGTGACGATCCGTGTGGCCCGGGAAGCACTGGAGGCCGCGCGAAATCGTGAACGGCACCGGGTCCAGGGGATCGGAATCACGAACCAACGAGAGACCATCGTCCTCTGGGACCGAGAGACGGGCCGGCCTGTCCACCGCGCCATCGTGTGGCAGGATCGCCGAACCGCCGGGATCTGCAGGGAGTTGAAGGAGGCGGGTCACGAGGCGGAGGTCCGTCGCCGGACCGGGCTGTTCCTGGATCCCTACTTCTCGGCGACCAAGCTGACCTGGATCTTCAGGGAGAATCCAGAGCTGGAGCGACGTGCCAGGGATGGAGAGCTGGCTTGCGGCACCATCGACAGCTGGCTGATCCACTGCCTCACCGGGGGCGAGGCCCACCTCACCGATCCCACGAACGCCTCCCGGACCCTCCTGTATGATCTGGAGTCGGGCACCTGGAGCTCCGAGATGAGTTCCCTTTTCGGCGTGCCCGCCGCCATCCTTCCGGAGATCCGCTCCAGTTCGGATGATTTCGGCGTCGCCCAGGGTGACTTCCTCGGGGTCGAGGCTCCCATCGCCGGGGTGGCGGGCGATCAGCAGGCGGCCCTGTTCGGTCAGGGCTGCTGGAGTCCCGGCCTGGCGAAGAACACCTACGGGACGGGAGCCTTTCTCCTGCTTCATACCGGCGACGAGGCGGTGCCCTCCGAACACGGTCTCCTGACCACGGTGGCGTGCGACGAACGCGGGGGACGGGCCTTCGCGCTCGAGGGCTCAATCTTCATCGCCGGGGCCGCGATTCAGTGGCTCCGGGATTCCCTGGGGATCCTCTCGACCGCCGCCGACTCCGAGGAGCTGGCGCGGAGTCTCGAGGACAACGACGGAGTCTACTTCGTGCCCGCCTTCGTGGGCCTGGGAGCGCCGTACTGGGACCCGGAGGTTCGCGGTGCCATCTTCGGCCTGAGCCGGGGCACTCGCGACGCACACCTGGTTCGGGCGGCGCTTGAAGCCATGGCCTATGGCACTGTGGGAGTGCTCCGAGCCCAGGAGGCCGACTCCGGCGTCACGGCCCGGGAACTCCGCGTGGACGGAGGTGCATCAGCGAACGATTGGCTCATGCAGTTCCAGTCCGACATTCTGGGTCTGCCCGTGCGACGTCCCGCGCAGGTCGAAACCACGGCCCTGGGAGCGGCCGGGTTGGCAGGTCTGAAGGTGGGACTCTGGGAGAGCGCCCGGGACTTCCTGGAGTCCCAGGGGGAACCTCGGACCTTCTCCCCCCGTATGAGCGGCGAGCGCCGGGCACGTCTCCGAGCCGGGTGGGAGCGTGCGGTGGAGGCAGCGCAGAGCTTCTCCGCCATCGCCGATGATTGAACCTGCAGCCCGGACGCGGTACATTGTCAAGCGAAGTTGTCAGTTGAAGTGACCCCCTTTTCCCGGAGTCCCTCATGAGCAGGGATAGACGGTTCTTCGCAGGTCTGGTCGGCGTGGCCGCCATGGTCACCTGGCTCGTCTGGACCGGCATCTCCGACACGATGGTCTACTACCTCACCCCCGCCGAACTGCTCGACCGGGCGGCAGCGACCCCTGAATTGATCGAACAGGGAGTCAAGGTCAGCGGAGACGTCGTTCCCGGAAGCTATCAAGCTGCCTCCGACGAGCTTCTTCATCGGTTCACGGTGTCCGATCCAGACGATCCGGATGTGCAGATCACCGTGCATTTCCGTCACCCACTTCCCGACACGTTCACCGACGAGGCCGAAGTCGTGATGGAGGGGCGGTACGTGGGGAACGGGGTCTTCGAGGCCACGGAGGTGCTGACCAAGTGTGGGAGCCGCTATGAGGCGCTTCCCGAAGAGATGCGCGACGGTGACTACGGTGAGGGCGCCGACTACGGCGACTATGGCGAGGACGACGGGTATGGCGCGGAGCCGTCCGGGTACGTAGGAGGCGTCGGGTGATTCCAGCGCTGGGCGAATTTGCATTGTGGATCGCCCTCCCGATCTCGATCTGGGGGGGCGTTCTTGCGTTCCTGGGTGGGAAGTGGGGCCGAGGCGACCTGGTTCTTTCAGCGGAGCGGAGCGTGCACGCCGTGCTCCTCCTTCTGGCGGTGGCTTCGGCTGGGATCATCGCGGCATTCCTGGGAGACCGCTTCGACTACTGGTACGTCTCGAACTATTCGAGCCGAAATCTCGAGACGTATTTCAAGGTTTCCGGGCTCTGGGCGGGTCAGCGAGGATCTCTTCTCTTCTGGGCCCTGAACCTGGCCTTCTTCTCGTCGCTCGCGGTCTGGCTGAACCGGAAGCGGAACCGGGAGCTCATGCCGTACGTGTCGGGGATCCTGCTGGTCATCCTCGCCTTCTTCATCGTCATCACCCTGTTCATCACGCCGCCCTTCGAGCGGCTGCCGTTCACGCCCCAGGACGGTCGCGGGCTGAATCCTCAGCTCCAGAACTACTGGATGACGATCCACCCGCCCACGCTCTACCTGGGGTTCACCGCCTTCACGGTCCCCTTCGCCTTCGCGTTGGCGGCGCTCATCTCCGGTCGGCTGGACGCTCGCTGGATCCAGATCACCCGGAAGTGGATCCTCACGAGCTGGTTCTTCCTCACCCTGGGCATCGTGTTCGGGATGCGGTGGGCCTACGAGGAGCTGGGGTGGGGCGGATACTGGTTCTGGGATCCGGTGGAGAACGCTTCTCTCCTGCCCTGGATCGTGGCCACGGCCTTCCTCCACTCGGTGATGATCCAGGAGTCCCGGGGAATGCTCAAGATCTGGAACATGGCGTTGGTCTGTCTGACCTTCATCATGACCATCTTCGCCACCTTCCTGACCCGGTCCGGACTCATCGAGTCGGTGCATTCGTTCGCGCTGAGCCTGGACATCGCCTACGCCTTCCTCGGCTTCATGACGGTGCTCTTCATCGTCTGCACCGTCCTGATCCTCTGGCGTCTGCCCCAGCTTCGAAGCGACCGGCAGTTCGAGTCCTTCATCTCGAGGGAATCGGCTTTCCTCCTCAACAACCTGGCGCTCCTGGGCGCCGGATTCGCCGTGCTCTGGGGAACGATGTTCCCTCTTATCACGGAGGGGCTGACCGGGTCGAAGGTGGCGGTGGGTCCGCCCTTCTTCAATCAGGTGAACATCCCCATCGGGCTGGTGCTCCTCGCCCTCATGGGGATCGGACCCGTGATCGCCTGGCGTCGGGCCAGCACCCGGAACCTGAAGAAGAACTTCATGATCCCCGTGGGCGCGGGGCTGGCCACGGGACTTCTTCTCGTGGCCCTGGGGGTTCGCCACCTCTACGCCATCCTCACCTTCGCCATCGGTGTGTTCGTCCTCTGGGTCATCGTCACCGAGTTCTGGAAGGGCACCCGGGCCCGAGCCCGGATCGAGGGTGAGAACTGGGCCATCGCCTTCCTTCACCTGGTTCGACGGAATCGGAGGCGCTGGGGAGGCTACATCGTCCACGTGGGCGTGGTCGTGATGTTCATGGGGTTCGCCGGTGCCGCCTTCGACACCGAGGTGCGCCAGTCCCTGATGCCCGGAGAATCGGTGAGCGTGGCGTCGGCCTTCGGTCACGAGTACACCCTGACCTACGAGGGACTCTCGACGGCCCGTGGCCAGAACATGTGGCAGTGGATCGCCCTCATGCGGGTCGAGCGGGACGGAGAGCACGTGGGTTCCATGACCACCGAGCGTCGCTTCTACGAGGCCCCCCCCCAGCCCATGACCGAGGTGGGGATCCGTTCCACCTTCACCGAGGATCTCTACGTCATCCTCTCCACCCTCGATGAGCAGGTGGGGATGGGCAACGAGCCCCAGTTCCAGCGAGCCACCTTCCAGGTCATGGTGAACCCGCTCGTCCCCTGGATCTGGTACGGCGGACTCGTCATCGCCATCGGAACGCTCATCGCCATGTGGCCGGGCGGGCCGATCCCGGGCCATCGACCGGGCCGGACGACCGGTTCGAAGGTCGTCGGGAGGGAGGAGGGCGGGGGAGGCACCCCGACTCCGGACTCGACCCAGGACCCGGACTCGGGTCCGAAAACGCCGACGAGTCGACCCTCCGGGACTCCGGCTGGGGTGGGTTGATGGGCTTCTTCCTGGGAATCGTTCTGGCCACCCTGGTGGTCTTCTGGGTTCTCTATCCCGTGGTGGCCGGGCAGGAGGCCCCCATGGAGCGCGACGACGAGGAGCTCACCGAGGCGCAGCATCGGAAGCGGGTGGCGCTGTTCGCCCTTCGTGATGTGGAGTACGACTATCACGCCGGGAAGCTGGATGAGGAGGACTACCTCAAGATGAAGCGGGAGATCTCCTCCGAGGCGCTCGAGGCGTTGGATGCAGAAGAGGCCGAGTGGGCGGAGCGGGAGGGCCGAAGGGCCGCCCAAGCCGAGGCGCGCGGGGCCGAGGATTCGGAGGCCGGTGAGGTGGGAGGCCGTGACTCCGGCGTGGAGGACGAGATCCAGGCGCTCCGAAGCAGTCTCCGGGAGGGAGTGATCTGCCGGGAATGCGGACAGCCCAGCCCCCGAGGGAGTAGGTTCTGCGGAGAGTGCGGGAGCGCACTTCGAGCTACTGGCGATCCCATCGAGCCCCGGACCTCCTCCTCCGGTTCCGCCTCCTGACCCCGTTCCGGGTTGAGTGAGAGTCGGACTGGGCCCGGGGAGGAGCACGTCCCTGCCGTGTCCCCACCCGCCGGTCCCACCCTCCTCGAAGCCAGGGACCTCGTGCGCCATTTCGGGCCTGTCCGAGCGGTGGATGGGGTCTCCTTCACCCTGGATCCCGGAGAGGTCCTGACCCTCCTCGGACCCAATGGAGCGGGCAAGAGCACCCTTCTCGGAATGCTGGGAGGTGCGCTGCGCCCCGATTCCGGATCCATCCACTTTCGCGGAGAGCTCCGGGATCCGGGCGAGACGGCCTGGCGGAATGAGGTCGGCGTGCTGTCGCACAGGACCTTCCTCTACGGCCCCCTCACCGCGCGGGAGAACCTGCGCTTCTACGGCAAGCTCTACGGGGTGGCCGGACTGGACGGCGTGGTGGAGGAAGGGTTGGCGCGTGTGGGCATGACGCCTCACGGGGATCGGCGCGTCGAGGGGTTCTCTCGAGGGATGCGGCAGCGTCTCGCCCTGGCCCGGACCCTGCTTCACGACCCCGCCCTCGTGCTCCTGGATGAGCCCTTCACCGGGCTGGACGTCCACGCGTCCGAGCTCCTCCGCGAAGTGCTGGTTCAGCTACGGGATGGGGCTCGCACGGTGGTCCTCGTCACCCACAACCTGGTGCAGGGCCTGGCCCTGGCCGACCGGGTGGCCATCCAGTCCCGGGGCCGTCTCGCCTTCTTCGGCCGTCCCGGGGAGCTGCCGCAGGGAGAGGAGGAACGCTTCTACCGGAGATGCGTCGAGGGCGCTCCCCCATGATGCGATATCTCCGGCAGGTCCTGACCATCGCCGGGAAGGACCTTCGGGTGGAGTTGAGGACCCGGGAGAGAGTGGCCGCCATGGGCGCCTTCGTGGTCCTCACCGCCGTCCTCCTGAACTACGCCGTGGACCGCACCGTCATCCACCCCCGGGAGCTGGCGGCGGGAATGATCTGGATCGTCATCACCCTGGCGGGGCTCCTGGGTCTGGGGCGCACCTTCGAGCTCGAGAAGGAGGATGGTGCGCTGGAGGGGCTCCTGGTGGCTCCCGTGCCCCGGGACGCCCTGTACCTGGGGAAGGTCCTCGCGAACGCCGCTCTGCTCGGAGCCATCGCGGCCCTCACCCTGGGAGTATTCGCCCTCTTCTTTCAGCTCACCCTTCCCCGGAACCCCCTTCCCCTGATCGGGGTGATCCTCGTGGGAACCGTGGGGTTCGTGGCGCTGGGCACCCTTTTCAGCGGGATCACGGCCGGAAGCCGGATGGGGGAGACGCTCCTCCCCATCCTCCTCTTTCCTCTCCTCGTTCCCCTGATCACCTTCGGGGCCTCGGCCACCGCTTCCCTCCTGGCGGGCTTCCCCCCGGAGGAAGCGGTCTACAGTTTGAGGGTGCTTGCCGCCTTTACCCTGGTGGCCCTCACCGCAGGGGTGGGGCTCTTTCGTTTCATCGTGGAGGATTGACAACGATGTCGCTCAGATCGGTTCGTTGGGCTGGAGCCCTGCTGGGGTTCGCAGGAGTGGCCCTCACCGTACTCTTCCACTGGCAGGTCTTCTTCTGGGTCCCCACCGAGGCGAGCATGGGGATCGTTCAGCGGATCTTCTACATCCACCTTCCAGCGGCCTGGGTGGCGTTCTTCGCCTTCGGCATCGTGGCGCTCTGCAGCGCGGTCTACCTCTGGCTCGGAGAGGAGAAGCTGGACCACGCCGCCCGCTCCGCCGCCGAGGGGGGAATGATCTTCACCACCATCGTTCTCACCTCGGGTCCTCTCTGGGCCCGGCTGGCCTGGGGCACCTGGTGGACCTGGGAGCCCCGGCTCACCCTCACCCTTCTCCTGTGGTTCATCTACCTGGGCTATTTCCTGGTCCGGAGCTCCACTGAGAATCGGGAGCGGAGCCGGAAGTTCGCCGCCGTGGTGGGGATCGTGGGAGCGTTGAACATTCCCCTCATCCATATGAGTGTGCTCTGGTTCCGCTCCCTCCACCCGCAGCCGGTGGTGGCGCGTACGGACGGGCCCCAGCTGCACCCTGACATGGCCACTACCGTGTTCACCGCTCTGGGCGCCTGGACCCTCGTCTTCCTCTCCCTGTTCCTCCTCCGCTACGGGGTCGCGAGAATGGAGGCCGAGGCCGAGAGGCTCGAAGCCGCCGAGGCCTCCGCTCGCCCCCTCGGTGAGCAGGGTGTCGTGACGCCATGAAGTCTTCCCTCCCACTCCTGAATCCCATGCGCTTCCTTCTCTCCTGTCTTCTGGCGGTCATCGCCCTCTCCCTGGCGCCCGGGCTCCTGGAGGCTCAGGCCCCGGCCGGAGCCCGGCAGATGCGGCACTTCTGGCACGTCTTCGCGGCCTTCGGGATCGCCTGGATCCTCGTTTTCGGCTGGGCCGTCTCCATCGCGAGGCGTCTCGCCCGGGTGGAGGAGAAGCTGAACCGTTGATCGACCTTCTGAGCGACACCGTCACCCGCCCCTCCCCGGGGATGCGGGAGGCGATGGCCTCGGCAGAGGTGGGAGACGACTGTTTCGGCGAGGACCCGACGGTTCGGCGGTTGGAGGAGCGGGTGGCCGACCTCCTGGGGAAGGAGCAAGCTCTCTTCTTCCCCTCCGGCACCATGGCCAACCAGTGTGCGCTCCTGGCTCAGACCCACCCGGGTCAGGAGATCCTGGTGGAAGCAGGGGCCCACCTCCTCCACTACGAGGAGGGATCGCTGGCGGTCCATGGTGGGCTGCTCCTGAGGCAGATTCCGGCGGGCGCCGGGATTCTGACCGTGGAGGAGGTGAGCGGGGCGCTGCGGCCTCCCTCCTCCTTTCACCCGGTGACCTCGGTGCTGGCCCTGGAGAACAGCCACCTGGATTCAGGGGGACGTGCGATGTCGCCCGGGCGCACGGAGGAGCTGGCCCGGACCGCGCGGGAATCGGGCCTCCTGGTCCATCTGGATGGTGCTCGGCTCTGGAACGCGGCCGCCGCCCTGGAGGTCGCGCCCCACGAGCTCACCGAGCCCGTCGACACGGTCATGACCTGCCTGTCCAAGGGGTTGGGGGCGCCGGTGGGATCCCTCTTCAGCGGCCCGGCCGAGGTGGTGGAACGGGGTTGGCGCATTCGGCGTCGGCTGGGAGGGCAGATGCGGCAGGCCGGGATCCTGGCCGCCGCCGGCCTCTACGCCCTCGAGCACAATCTGCCCCGCGTCCAGGAAGATCATCGGAGGGCCCGGATGCTGGCCGAAGGCCTCTCCCGTCTCCCTGGAGTGTCCGTTCCCATGCCGGAGACGAACGTGGTCATGGTCGGGGTCGACCGGGCCGGTCTGGAGGTGGCCTCGATCCTGGAAGCGTTGAGGCGGAGGGGCGTGCGGATGGGGCCGTTCGGTCCGGGACGGATCCGAGCCGTCCTCCATCTGGATGTGGATGACGCGGGGGTGGAGACCTCCATCGAGGCCTTCGCCGATGTCCTTCAGTCCTCGGACATCGCCTGAGGGTGGGCTCTCCGGCGGGTATGTGAGGCCTACTTGCGGCGCGCTCCGAAGAGCCAGCCCCTCCGGATGGACCGGGGTTCCTCAACGGAAATGAAGGCATCGGAGTCCATGGCCTCCACCGTGTCCACGACCTTCCCGATCTGTCGCCGCTTCACCAGAGTGAGAAGGAGCTCCACCTTTCCCTCGCGGCCGTAACCGGCGAATTCGGTGACCCCGAACCCCTGGTTGCGGAGCGCCTCGGCGACCTCCTCTCCTTCATTTCGGGAGATGATCCGCACGGTGGCCAGTCCCATGGCCAGCTTTCCCTCGATCCAGAGCCCCACGACGCTCCCGGTGGCGAAGCCGGTGGCGTAGCCGAGCAGATGCCAGACGGAGTGGAGGTTCTGGATGGCGGTACCGATGGCCAGGACCCAGACCGAGGCCTCGAAGAAGCCGATGATCGGCACGGCGATCCGCTGGTTCCGCATCACCAGGAGCATCCGGACCGTCGCCAGACTCACGTCGACGATCCGGAGCGAGAAGATGAGGATCGGGCCCCAGGGTCCTGCGAAGAGTTCGGTCATGGCGAACGAAATTCACCCAACCGCGTCCAGCGTCGCAAGGACCGCCCCCCGGACCAGGTCTTCGTCGGGAACCTCCACCGCTCCGATGAAGTCCCGGCGCCGACCGTCGTACCGGGCGCGCACCGCCACGATGATGACCTGGGAGTCGAAGGCCCGGACGGTCTTCGTCCCCCGCAGTTCCAGGGATCTCGACCGCTCGGACCCTTCCGCATCCAAGGCCCTCAGGGTGGCGAGGGCCCCGGCGCGGGCGAGACCGTGGTCGGTCCGGTGCGTCGTGGCCTGGCCTGAGGCTCCCCTCCCAAGGACGACGGTCACCGAGCAGGAGCCATCCCTCGACTTCCGGATGTCGATGGAGTGGAGGCGACGTCCCTCGGCTTCGGGAGAGACTTCAGGGACCAGCCCGGGCTCAATGGAAATGGTAGTGGGCTCCGACCCCGAAGCTGAACCAGCTGGCCCGTGTGTCCCCACCGGCGTCATGGCTGAGGAAACCCAGGTGGGGGACCAGGTAGAGGCGCTCGCCGACGGGCATGTCGATCCCGGCGCCCACCTCGAAGCCCAGGTTCCGGTCTCCCGAATCCTGACTTGTGGAGAGCCGATGTGCCAGGACACCTCCGCGGCCCCAGATGAGAGCATCGGGAGGGCTGGGAAAGACGTACTTGAGGCCAAGTCCGAGACCGGTGCTTCGAGGGCTCGACCCCAGGTTCGCCTGGCAGTCGGAATCACACGAAAAGCCGTGGCGGTTGAGCGAGAGGTATCCGGTCATGTTCCGGCGAAAGGTCACCATCCCTTCGGCTCCCAGCGTCAGGCCGGCCTCGGCCCCCTCGGACGACAGGTCTCCGGTAGGAAAGGAAACGCCGGCGCGTGGCTCAGCTGAAAATTGCAGTTGAGCCTCAGCGGCTGGGACGCCGATGAAGAACGACGCGGCGACGGATAGAGCCAGGATCAGACGGCCAACGGACATAGACGACTCCTGTACTTGATTTCAATTGGGGCGCCGCGGCTTCCCAGGACCTTCGACCTTCCGGGAGCCCTGGAACCGAGCGGTTGGACCGAATAGGAATTACACGTTTCGTGCCACGTGCCAGTGGTCCGAATGGACCCGTCGAACCCCCTGAAACGAGGTGAATCCGACGGGTTCGGCGCATCTCGGAGGGGTGGTGAGGTCTCCGGTGGGATGAGCCCGAACCCGAAAGGAAAAAAACGCCGCTGGACCCGGAAGGGAATGCCCGGCCCAACCTCAGCCCAGGGAATCCAGGAGGGCCGGGGTCAGGTCCGCCGCCACATCGATATCGTTCAATACGGGGAGCGTCGCCACCGAGAGTCCGAGGAGCTCGGCCTGCTCCAGGGTGCGGTCCATCACCTGAGAGGTGCTCCAGGGGATCCCCTGAAACAGCTCGGGCGCGTAGCGACGGAGTGCGAGGAGGTAGTAGCCCCCGTCGCGGGCGGGACCGATCACCACGTCGGTCTCGTCCAACCCTTCGAGGGCCTTCTCGGCCAGATCCCGCCCCACTTCGGGAGTGTCCGTTCCCACGATGCAGATTCGGTCCGCGACAGCAAAACCCTGCGACACCGCGAGCTCCATGCGGTCGCCCAGGGTTCCCCGGGGCTGAGGAGCGTACTCCACCTGGTGCGTGCCCAGCCACTCCGAGACTTCATCAGCGGCGTCGGGAGGATCGAAGGCGACCTGGAGGCGGTAGCGTCCCCCCCGGAGCTGATCCAGCACCCGCCTCCCCATTCGACGGTACAGGTCGGAGGCGGCTTCGTCGCCGAGCTCACGGGCCAGTCGAGTCTTGACCCGGCCCGGTCGAGGCGCCTTGGCGAAGGCAACGACCAGGCGCCGGTCCGGTCGAGTCGAGAGGGAAGGGGGGGCGGGCTCGGGGTCGGGCGCGCCCAGTCCGTTCCCGGCAGGATAGAAGTTCGCGAGCCTGTGGGGCGGGACGCCCAGGTGATAGAGGCTGATGAGGGTGGCATTCCGGAGCCAGCCTCGAAACTGCCCCTCTCGCCTGTAGCGTCGTGCGCTCGTGACCACCGGAGCCGAGATTCGACCGATGCCCCCGGAGTCCCGGAGTCGCCGGACCGCCTCGACATCCTCCATCAGGGGGATCTCGGGGATCCCACCCAGCTCCGCCCACCGTCCCCGGGACATGAGAAGCCCCTGGTCCCCGTACGCCAGCCCCGTGAAGCGTTCCCGGAGTCTCTGGCCGCCCTCCAGAATCGACCACCAAAGACCCTTGGCATCGAGCTGGAACTCGAAGTGGGCCGCCGCTTCAGGAGGCGGGCTCTCGAGCCACTGGGCCAGCGCACGCCGAGTCGATGTCGGAATGCGGGAGTCGGCATGAAGAAAGAGGAGCCAGGGAGACGACACGGAGGCCGCACCCACGTTCATCTGGCAAGCTCGGCCCCGGGGGGCTGAAAGGACTCGGACGCCCTCGGCTCGTGCGACCTCAACCGTGGCATCGGAGGAGCCTCCGTCCACTATCACGATCCGGGGCCGGGGATGGAAGCGGAACAGATCGCTCAGGAGAGGAAGGAGGTTCCGGGCCTCATTCAGGGTGGGGATGATCACGGCGAGATCGTCCAGGGAACTCTCCGGTCGAGCCGATGAGGGCCGATGGGTACGGGGCTCCACGGATCGCTTCACCGACGGGTGCCGTTCAGCGTCCAGTCGTACTCGAAGAACTCCACCCGGGTGTCTGGATTCAGCACCCGGTCCCGTCGATCGCCGGAGAGGTAGTCGGCGAAGAAGGTCTTGAGTCCCTCGGTGCCTCCGAAGTCCTCGGAATACCAGTCCAGCACCCGATTGAGACGGAGCGTGGGAGGAGGCCCTTCCTCGATCCGGAAGTGCCCCTCTCCTGCCATGAGATGCCGCACTGCCCGGTCGAGTTGCTCGTCGAGCTGGTCCGCAGTGTAGGCCATGGGCCAGAGGGGCGGGCAGCTCAGGGCGGCGCAGTTCACCGCGAAGTGGATTCGAGGCTCATCGAAGCGGGGTCGGATGATCTCGTGCTCGATCTCGTCCTGGGACCGGTCCTCTCCGGCCACCCGACAGTGACTTCTGGTGAAGACGTTGCGGATCTGCCAGACCGAGTTGTCCGGATACCCTGCCACCCGGTTGCGAATGGCTCCGAAGAGACCGGTGCCGCCGGCCTGGATGGGGTAGTGGTCGATCACCAACTTGAGCATGCAGGCGTTGTAGGCATTGATCCAGAAGGCGAGTTGCACCTCCCGGGGAGAGGCCTCGAGATCGGCCTCCGAGGTGCGTGCCAACGACTCCAGATAGGCGTCCAAACCCTCTCGGTCGGCCTCGAGGGCCGCGTAGTCCACCCGGGGCATCTGGACCACCCGGTCCAGCACCCTGGTGAACGCCTCGTGTCCAGGGACCTGCTGGGCGGTCACGTCGGACGTCGAGGAGACGAGCCCCGATGGAAGGCTCGCGAGGAGGACGCCGATGACGAGAAGGACCGGAACGAGAGGTCGAGGCATGTGCGATCGGTGGTTCATGGAAAGTCCGGCGGGGGGCGTCGTGCGGTCCCGTAGCCCATGGGAGGACCGGGCCGCTTCGGTGAACGTCCTAGTGTGGTGAGTCAGAGATTCGCCGGCATTCGTGACCCGGCGCATCCGAGGTGGCTACGTTGCTCCGGATCGCAATAGCGTTGCTATCGCTCACCATCGCGCCTTGCCACCCCGGCG